>JAIFWO010000029.1 GCA_019661895.1 Candidatus Parcubacteria bacterium
GCCGACAAGGACAAGCTCGAAGTCGAAGTAGCTAAGATCGCCAATACCGAGGTCCGCGTCGAACTCAAGGCCAACGAGAAGAATCATCTATTCGCCGCTCTCACGCGCGAGAAGATCTCAGGGCTTCTGAAGGAGAAGGGGATCGAGATAAGCTCCGGACTTATTGATATTGAGGCACCGATCAAAGAGGTGGGGACCTTCTCTATCCCAGTCTCCGTCGGCGAGAAGCAAACCCACTTTACCCTTGTGGTTGAAGCTCGTTAACCTTTTCCGCTAGAACGAAATCTTTTTCCGTTACCATCTCGAGTTCGTGAGTGGTGAGGGTGAGTTTGACGTTCTTATAATCAAAGATATGGATATCCGGATGGTGCCCGGCTCCTTCCGCGAGGGCACCGACCTTGTTGACGAAATCTAAGGCCTTGAGGAAGCTTTCAAATATAAAAATCTTTTCGATCTTATTGCCCTTGCGCTTCCAGCCTGGAATGCGAGTGTGCATCATCTAGATGACGTGGAGGATCTTCTTCTTCACGACTTTGTTGTCGAAGTGGATTTTGCGTTTGTAGGCGAGAGTTATCGAACCGTCCTTGAGAGCAAAGAGGGTGTGATCCTTGCCGATGCCCACGTTCTTGCCTGGCAAGACGTCGGTGCCGCGCTGACGAACTAGCACCTGTCCGACGGTGGCCGTGGCGCCTGGAGTAACCTTAATACCAAGATATTTTGGATTACTGTCTCGGCCGTTTTTAGTTGTACCTGCGGACTTCTTATGTGCCATAATCTGTTAAACTAAGAGCATGAGTATACAGGATACCTTCGAGATTGACAAGGGCGGGGAGGTGGTCCGGCGCCAGGCTTTGAAGCGCTTTTTCCTGAGTCTGGTCGTGGTCCTCGTCGCCCTTTTAGCCTTCGGTCTAGGCCGCTTAAGCGGACAGGGGAGAGTGAGCGGAGTGGAGATAAAATTTGACCAAAGCCTTTTGGAAGGCGACAACACGGCTACAGCGCTATCTTCAGTTCCATCTGTGTCAAAAGAAGTTCTCCATACAGGGCAGGTGTTTGCCTCAAGTAAGGGCACACGGTATTACTACGAAGGTTGTAAAAGTACGGTCTCAGAAAAGAACAAAGTTTTCTTCGAATCTGCCTCTATGGCCGAGAAGGCAGGATACACTTTGGCGGCGAATTGTCATCAATAAAAAACCTGCCAATGATCTGGCAGGCGCCTGACACCAGCGGTATCGTTCTTGCGAACAGGGGTTGGTTCGTCAGACAAATTTGGCGAGAGACACAACTGGATTCGTCCCGAAGGACATCAGTGATCTCGTCCGCCGTTTCCTAAAGAACCTAGGAAGACACCTCGTGGTTCGTCTGTGACAAGTTAGCAATCGTCTTCCTTTTTTGCTCATATTCAAAATAACATGCAAAATGATTCTTGTAAAGAAAAACCGCTGACCCGAAGATCAGCGGCAGCTCGACAGAAAATCGAACGTTCCAGAGAACAGATCATTGTACGTCGAGCAAATTAACTAAAGAACTACAGGAGACATCTAGCTATACGTTCCGAAGAACAATTCTCCTAACGTCTCCCTTACATCACGCAGCGATATCCTGCCGCATCGCGCTGTGCCCACCTTCGAGCTTCCACCATTCGCGGTAGAGCCACTCGGCAAACTTGGTCATTGTCCGCCACAACGCCATCTTGTGGATGTGGCCGTCAGTGTAGCGCTTCTTGCCGCCCTCAACCACTACCACAGGATGCTTTGTGCGGAGCTTGGCTTTGTTCTCACGCAACTTCAGACCCCAAACTGAGCTTGGACGTCGATTCATTTGCTCGGAGAAGAGGTACAAACCTTGCCGACCCGACGGATTCCAGTTTGAGAGCTGGTTCCGGCGCCTCCTAGGGAAGGTTCCATCAGAGAGGACATGCACACCGAGGAACGCCTTGAACTTCGGCATAGTCTCGAAGCGTCGAACATCGCCAACGGCCGCAATGATGCGGGCAGAGACAGACATACCGCAGCCTTCGACCTTGCCGAAGATCTCCGTGTACACATCGAGAGCTTCAAGCGCTTTGGTGAGCTCGCGATCCTTCTGCGCTTCGAACTTCTCGAAGTTTGAAAGAATGACACTTGATGCCTTCTCGGCGTTGAAGAGATCCTCGATCTGCCCCTCAGGATATGGTCCATCCGGGCGGCGAAGCATCTTGCCGATGAAGGAGGAGCGCAGCTGCTGTTCGCATGCAATGCGCGCCCTCTGAGCTTCCATCCGAGCACGGTAGCACTCCGAGACCTCGATGAGTGCTCGATCTCGAGCACGTACCTCGTAGAACATCTGAGGTGAGTTGTGCAAGAGAGCCGAGAGGAGTTCGGCGTCATTTTCCTTGTCGCCTTCGCCGCGCTCCGCCTTCAAGCGATGCGCAGGGATGCGGAAGACTTTGGCGCCAAACTTCTCCCCAACATTAGCGAGGCCGTAGGCCAAGCTGTCGCCGGAACCTCCGAGCACCATGCCGATCAGATCTCCTTCCTGGAGATCGCTACGGATAAAGTCGAGCTCATCACCTTCGGTTTTGAGATCGAGTCTTACATTCTCACTTCCTTTTTCCCAGATGAAGATCTGGGTTGGGCGAGCCTCACCCTCGGTCGTCGCTTTGACGCGATGGCGGATACCAATGATGCGTGACAATGTACACCTCCAATAGGTAATGGGACACTTCGGGCATCGTCCTTGCGGACATGATTATACTCGTCCCCTTGCTGCACACACCTCTATACGTCTTTCCAGACAATCTTGGCGTCGTGCAGCTCGGTAAATCTACATGAATTTAGATGCTTGTCAACGCACACTTAAGCGACTCTTGGATCTAAGCCATATTTGTGTTATTATACAACTTCAATTTTGCCGCTTCATTGAGCACAATGACCTACTGGGTTAATGGACGTTGCGCGGCACGATTTCGCTAAATCGCATGCAAAAGGCTACTAACAGGGCAAAAGGGCTTGGGAGAGCGCTCTCATTGGGTTGGTTCTTGGCCTACCGACAAGTCAAACGCTCAAGCATCGCCACCACAGCCCTCATTACTTTCGTGATGATGCTGACCTTCCTTAACCTCGTAGTAGTGCGCGGAGTCTTGGTCGGGCTCATCCAGGGCTCGACCGACGTGTATAAGAAGTATTATGCCGGAGACATCATCATCTCCAACCTTCCGCGCAAGGATTACATCGAGAACAGCCCGAACATCGTGAGCATCGTCGACAATCTTCCTTGGGTCGAGAGCTACTCGCCTCGCTACCTGACTGGAGGAAGCGTTGAGGCCGAATATAAAACAAAACTACGCGAGACCGATGCGGCCAACCAGGCCAACGGCTTGGTGGTAGGCATCGACCCCGAGCGAGAGGACGCTACCACGCATCTGGCCTCGAAGCTCGTGGAGGGAGAGTATCTGACCCAAAGCGACACAGATGCCGTGCTCCTCGGCGCCAACCTCTTGAAGAAATATACCAACGTCGAGGCCCCCGGGCTCCTCTTGCTTGAGAGAGTAAGCATTGGCGACAAGGTGCGCCTCACCATAGGCAGTGCGGAGCGCGAGGTGATGGTCAAGGGCTTCATCCAAACGAAGACCGACGCCGATCAACGCGTTATCATGCTCGACTCCACCCTGCGCAATCTTATCGGCCGAGGAGATTATAACGTTGATGAAATTTCTATAAAGATTAAGCCCGGCGCGGATCCGCTCTTGGTCAAAGAGGCCTTGCTTCGGAGCGGAGTAGGGGAGACAGCCAGGGTGCAAACGGCCGACGAGGCCTTGCCGAGCTTCTTGGTTGATATCAAAAATACTTTCGGCCTTCTTGGTAACGTGGTCGGCTCGATCGGCCTAGTGGTGGCCTCGATCACCATCTTCATCGTTATCTTCATTAATGCCATTACTCGCCGCAAGTATATTGGAATCTTGAAGGGCATCGGCATCTCGTCTGTGGCCATCGAGTTTGCCTATGTCTTGCAATCTATTTTTTATGCGCTCCTTGGGATCTTCTTCGGCATGCTAGTCCTCTACGGCTTCCTGGTGCCGTTCATCTACGCGCATCCGATCCGCTTCCCATTCTCTGACGGCATCCTGGTGGCAGAGGTCTCGGCCACATTCTTGCGCGCCTTCCTGCTTCTCTTGGCTACGATCGTCGCCGGATTTATCCCAGCCCGCATCGTGGTGAAGCAAAATACTCTTGACGCTATCCTTGGACGCACATGATCGAAGCTCGAAACATTTTTAAGAAGTTCCAAACAGGCGAGAGTACGCTCGTGGCGCTTAACGATGTCTCGTTTAAGGTCGAGAGCGGAGAGTTCGTGGCTATCACTGGCCGCTCGGGGTCGGGGAAGAGTACCCTTATGTATCAATTGAGCATTCTTGACCAGCCAAGCTCCGGTAGAGTGCTCCTCGACGGACGAGACGTGACGGACTTGCCGCATAATGAGCGCACCAAGATCCGTCTCAACTCTCTGGGTTATATCTTCCAAGACTACGCCCTCATTCCAGAGCTTACCGCGCTCGAGAATGTTTTGATCCCGCTTCTCATGCAGGGCTCCACCCGCGCCGAGGCCGAGAGGAAGGCTAGAGCCTCTTTGACGCGTATCGGCCTTGGTGATCGCACGAGCCATCTTCCTTCCGAGCTCTCCGGAGGCCAGCAGCAGCGCGTCTCCATTGCCCGCGCTATTGCTCATGAGCCCAAGATCATCTTTGCCGACGAGCCCACAGCCAACCTCGACAGCGAATCCTCTGCCCTTCC
>JAIFWO010000010.1 GCA_019661895.1 Candidatus Parcubacteria bacterium
AGGCCAATCGCACCCTCCTCACCTTCGAGAAGCGTTATAACAGAGCCATTTCCAAGGTGATCCTCATCGGCGGAGGCTCGGCCTTGAAGGGTTTGCCCGCTCTGGCCAAAGAGAATCTTAAGACCGAGTCGGTGGCGGCCAATCCATTCCAAAAGCTCTCGGCCCCGGCCTTTATCGAAGAAGTGCTGCGCGACACCGGTCCGGAATTCGCTGTGGCGGTCGGCCTAGCCCTGCGCCGGCTTGGTGAGGAAGAATAATTGTACACACTTGCTTCTTCCGCTTGAGCTCGGCTTAGTTTATAATCTTTGTAGATGGATCCAAAACTCCAATCATCATTTATTCCCAAAGGACCGGAAGCGCACTCTATAGGTACCGGTCTTTATACTCGTCGTGAGAGCGCCGGACAGACCGTCATGGGCGTGCTCTCGGTCTTGATTTTCGTCATCTCGATCGTAGCCGCTTTGGGCGTCTTCGGCTACACTCGCTATCTTACCTCGCGCATCGGGAGTATGGGGGCGGACCTCGAAGAGGCTCGCGCTACTATTAATCCAGAGCTTATCAAGAAGATCACCAGTCTCGATAATAGGCTCATCAGCACCAAGGATCTCCTCAATAAGCATACGGTGCTCTCGCCATTCTTCAGCTTCCTTGAGTCGGCTACTCTGCAGTCCGTCTCTTACACCGAATTTTCTTACAACAGAAGCAAGGAAGGCAAGATAAATCTTATCCTCAAGGGCTTGGCTCGCGGCTATCAAGCGGTAGCCCTCCAGTCCAACGTCTTTACCGGTGTCAGTACCTCGACTCCGGCGGCCAGGAATCTATACTTCAAGAGTCCCGTCTTCTCCGACCTCCACTTAAGCGAGAAGGGCGAGGTCGTCTTCACCTTCTCGTCCACGGTCGACCCGGCCCTCGTCTCGTACCAGAAGTTTATCCAAGCTAGCGCGGCGAAGGCCACATCGACTGCGCCGGTAAGTGCTCCTCAAGCCACTTCCACCGCTACTACCACTAAGGCTAAGGCCCAATGATATGAAAAATTCAACCGCCTTCATCCTCTTCCTCATCTCGGTCGGACTGACCTACACCTTCACCATGCCTGAGTGGGCCAAGATCGCAGAGCTGCAGGCGCAAGCCTCTTCCTACAGAAGCGTACTGGACAACGTGAAGAATCTGGAGGCCAAGCGCGACCAGCTCCTCGTCCAATACAAGAACATTCCTCCGGAGCAGATTGCCCAGCTAGAGAAGATCTTGCCAAACAACGTCGACACCGTGAGCTTGGCCTTAGACCTCGATGCCATTGCCTCACACTACGGCATCTCTTTGAAGAGCGTCCAGACCTCGACCTCGAATCAGGCCAATCCGGATATCTTCAACGTGGAAGGGGCTCCGAGCGCTCCATATGAGACAGTCGACGTCGCCATCCAGTTTACCTCCACTTACGACAACTTCAGGAAGTTCATGGCCGATGTCGAGAAGAGCTTGCGCATCATCGACGTGCAGTCGGTGGAGTTCAAGGTCGGCGCGAACAATCTCTACGATTATAAAGTCTCTATCCAAACCTATTGGACCAAATAATATGAAATCTCTCGAGAAAAACAAAGGCACCCTCATCGCCATCATCCTCTTCGTCCTGGTGATCATCTTCTATAACTTCTTCTTCAAAGCCGACCAAGCTATCAGCGAGGAGGGGGTGACGGCCGAGACTATAGGCAACGACATCATCGCGCTCGATCAGAGCCTGGAGGCAGTGACGCTCGACACGGCAGGACTCTTCAACACCCCGGCGTATCGCGCCTTGGCAGACTTCAGCCCCAAGCTCAGTCCCCAGCCGGTTGGCCGCGCCCATCCGTTCGACCCCGTTGGCAAATAGCCCTTATGAGCATACTCGATCTTCTTAGCGAGAAGGAAATAATAAACTCCGGCGATATTTCGTCTATTCAAGCTGAGGCCGACAGCACCGGGCTCTCCTTGGAGCAAGTGCTTATCAGCAAGGGAGTCTTGCCCGAAGATATCTTGAAGGCCAAGGGAGAGGAGCTCGATATTCCGACGCGCTCACTCCAAAGTGTCCAAATCCCCGGCAAGGTCCTGGAATATATTCCTCAGGAGTCGGCCGAGCACTACAAGATCGCGCCCATTGGCTTGAATGAGGGCGTCCTCGAAGTGGGCATCGTCGATCCAGACGACATCGAGGCGCGCGACGCGCTTAACTTCATTTCCTCGAAGGTAGGGATGCCATACAAGATCTTCCTCATAAGCAAGGAGGATTTCGATAAAACCATTACCTCATACAAAGGGCTCTCAAGCGAGGTCACCCACGCCCTCTCTGAGCTCGATACCGAACTCTCCGATAGGATAGACGCCGCCGAGAAGCAGAGTAAGGAGGGAGGGAAGAGCGAGAAGGAGAAGGAAGAGGCCCAAAAGATCGTTGAGGACGCTCCAGTGACGAAGATCGTAGCCACCATCCTCTCCTATGCCTCTGAGGGCAACGCCTCGGACATCCACATCGAACCTCAGCACGACCTCTTGCGGGTGCGCTTCCGCGTTGACGGAGTGTTAAACACTTCTCTGACCTTGCCTATGAAGGTGCACAGCGCGGTCGTCGCTCGTATCAAGATCCTTTGCAACATGCGCTTGGATGAGAAGAGGAAGCCCCAAGACGGCCGCTTCAGCGCCAAGGTCGAAGGGAGGAAGATCGACTTCCGCGTCTCGACCTTCCCCACCTACTATGGCGAGAAGATCGTGATGAGGATCCTCGATCAGGAGAAGGGGGTCAAAGCCCTCGACGACTTCGGTCTCTCGCCAGAGAGTTTGAAGGCGGTCCGCGACGCTATCAGCAGGCCGTATGGACTCATTCTTATCTCTGGCCCGACCGGTTCCGGCAAATCAACTACCCTCTACTCAATGTTGAATGAGATGGACCGTGATCATGAAAACATTCTCTCTCTCGAAGACCCGATCGAATACAACATGGACGGCGTCTCGCAGTCTCAAGTCCAACCCGAGATCGAGTACACCTTTGCTACCGGCCTTCGCACCACCTTGCGCCAAGACCCGGATATCATCATGGTGGGAGAGATCAGAGACAAGGAGACGGCCCAGCTCGCGATCCAGGCAGCGCTCACGGGCCACTTAGTCCTCTCGACCATCCACACCAACTCCGCCATTGGGGTGATCCCGCGCCTCATCGACATGGGCGTAGACCCGTATCTCATCGCTCCAACGCTTATCTTGGCCATGGCCCAGCGCCTGGTACGTAAGCTCTGTCCTGACGGAGGCAAGCCGGTGCCTGTCACCGAGTCCATCAAGCTAATGTTCGAGAAGGAATTTGCAGACTTGCCCCTGGAGTTTCGGCAAAAGATCTCTTTCGGCAAACAGGTTTACGAGATTGAGGCAACCAACACGTGCCCCACTGGCACCTCGGGCCGAGTGGCGGTCATGGAAGTCCTGCCTATGGATGCCGAACTTGAGAGCGTCATTTTGAAGAATCCAACCGAGATCGAGCTTGGCAAGGTGGCTCGCCGGAAGGGGATGCTCACCATGAAGGAGGACGCTATCCTCAAAGCCTTTCAAAGAATCATTCCTTTCGAGGAGGTAAATACGCTATAATTTAAACATGGACAAGAAATACTCAGTACTCATGGTGGACGACGACAAATTCCTTCTCGATATGTATCGCAGGAAGTTCGAGAAGCACGGCATTCAGCCGGATCTGGCCGTCGGCTCGCTTGAAGCCTTGCAGAAGCTCCGCGAGGGAGCCACGCCGGATGTCCTGGTCCTCGACATCATCATGCCGGGGATGGACGGCTTGGAGCTTCTTGAAGCCATAAGGAACGAGAAGCTCTCGCCAGACTCCATGGTAGTGATGCTCACCAACGAGAGCGAGTCCGCCAAGATCGAGAAGGCCAAGTCCCTGGGAGTCTCCGGATACATCGTCAAAGCCACCTCCATTCCTTCGGAAGTAGTGGAAGAAATATTAAAAATCGCCAATTCAAAAAAATAATATGAGCACCTCGGCCGAAACATTTTTAAACGGGCTCGTCGACATCGTCCTCAAGGAGGGCGCCTCCGACCTGCACCTCTCCGAGGGCAGAGTACCGGTGATCCGCGTAGCAGGTTTCCTCATCCCGCTCGTCAAGATGGCGGTGCCGACGAGGACCGACATGGAAGCGCTCGTCAATCTCTTCTCGACCGAGGTGCAGAAGAAAGAATTCTTAACTCAAAAGGAAATAAACTTCGCCTACAGCCACAAGGGCAATAGCCGCTTCCGCGGCAACGCCTTCATCGAGCTTGGCAAAATCTCTATTGCTCTGCGCCTCATCCCGGCTCACATCCGCACCTTCGCGGAGCTTAACTTGCCGCCGATCCTTGAGAGCTTCGCCAAGCGCCAGCAAGGCTTCTTCCTGGTCGTGGGTCCGGCCGGTCAGGGCAAGTCGACGACGCTCGCTACCATGATCGATGTCATTAACTCCGAGCGTCTTGAGCATATCATCACCATCGAGGATCCGATCGAATACATCTTCGAGCCTAAGAAGTCGATGATCGATCAGCGCGAGGTCAAGACCGACACGCCCGATTTCCACACAGCGCTCTGGGGAGTCTTCCGTCAAGATGCGGACGTGGTCATGATCGGAGAGATGCGAGAGCCAGAGACCATTGCGACGGCCGTGACGGCCGCCGAGACAGGCCACCTTATCCTCTCCACTCTCCACACCAATACTGCCAGCCAGACCGTCAACCGCATCATTGACTCCTTCCCGGCAGACAGCCAGGATCAGATCCGTGTGCAGCTCTCGGGCTCCTTGCTTGGCATCTTCAGCCAGCGCTTGATCCCGCGCATCTCCGGCGGATTGATCCCGGCCTACGAACTTCTCATCAACAATAATGCCGTCGCCAACCTCATCCGCGAGAAGCGCATCCACGAGATCGACGCGGTCATCGAGACCTCTTCCGAGGAGGGGATGATCGACCTCAACCGCTCTCTGGTGGGCTTGGTCAAGGCGGGAGAGATCACGGCGGAGAATGCCTTCCTCTTCACCACTAATCCTCGAAGTCTCGAGAGAATGATCTAGCATGTTATATCTTTACAAAGCCATCAATCAGACGGGCCAGAAGACGGAAGGGTCTATTGACGCCTTCTCCATGGAGGTGGCCATCGACAGTTTGCAGAAGCGGGGCTTAGTGATCATCACCATCGACCCGGCCGAGAAGGAGACCTGGCTTTCCAAACTCTCCTTCGCGGACAAGGTCAAGGTCAAGGATGTGGTGATCCTCTCGCGCCAGATGGCTACGCTCTTCGAGGCCCAAGTCTCGGCTCTCAAGATCTTCTCGCTCCTCGCGGCGGAGGTCGAGAACAAGCGCTTGCAGAAGATCCTCTCCGAGGTGGCCAACGACCTCCAGGGCGGGAGCAGTATCTCGAAGGCCTTGAACAAGCATCCGGAAGTCTTCTCCGACTTCTACGTCAACATGGTGAAGGTGGGAGAGGAGACAGGCAAGCTAAACGAGACCTTCAGCTACCTGGCCGACTACTTGGACAGGAATTATGAGGTCACTTCGAAGGCTAAGAACGCCCTTATCTATCCGGCCTTCGTCATCACCGTCTTCTTGGGAGTGATGATCCTTATGTTCACGGTCATCATCCCGAAGATCAGTATTATTTTGATCTCTTCCGGCGCGCCGATCCCTGTCTACACTGCCATCGTCTTCGCCATCTCGAACTTCTTCCTAAACGACGGTTGGGTCTTGGCGGCGGTCGTGGTCATTGCCGGCTTCGTCCTCTACAAATACTCGAAGACCGATGAGGGCCGTACTGCCATTGCCCGCTTCAAGCTCCAGGTGCCCTTCATCGGAGATCTATACAAGAAGCTCTACCTCTCGATCATCTCCGACAACATGAACACCATGATCCTCTCTGGCGTACCGATGGTCCGCGCTATCGAGGTCACGGCCGCGGTGGTGGGTAACGACGTCTACAAGCGCATCCTCGAAGATTGCATGATCGCAGTCGAGAGCGGCAGCTCCTTCTCCAAAGCCCTTTCCCAATACGAGGACATTCCCGGCATCCTCGTGCAGATGGTGCGCGTGGGTGAGGAGACGGGAGAGGTGGGCAGCATCCTTAAGACCATGGCCAACTTCTACCGCCGCGAGGTGATCAATGCCGTGGATACTCTGGTCTCTCTCATCGAGCCGGTGATGATCGTCATCTTGGGTCTGGGTGTGGGTATCCTCTTGGCTTCCGTTCTTATCCCTATCTACGATATCGCCAACTCAGCTGCGTAAGGCACTTATCCACAGTTAGTTGCTCTGCCAGGGTGCGAGGGCGTATAATGATGAGGTAACCTTACATTAGGTTTATTAAATAACATTAGAACAGTCTATTATGGTACGCAAAGATCGCGGCTTCACCCTCATCGAACTCTTGGTGGTGATCGCCATCATCGGTATTCTCTCGTCGGTCGTGCTCGCATCGCTTAACAGTGCTCGTGGTAAGGGTAATAACGCCAAGATCAAGGCTCAGCTCTCCAGCGCCCGTGCTTCGGCAGAGGTGTGGTATGACAATGGTCAGACTTACGGCCCTGCTCAGACCAACAGTTGCGCAGGCGGTATGTTCGCTGACACCGTTTCCGGTATGTCGCAATACACTACCTCAGCCAATTATCCCGGCAGTCCTACTATTACTTGCTACTCGACCCCTAGCGCCTATGCTATAGCCGTCCCTCTTTCTCAGGCAGAAGGCAGCAATACCTACTGGTGTGTCGATAGTGTCGGCAATTCAAAAGGTCGCGTAGGAGTTATCACAACCCCTGCCTGCTAGTCGTAATCAGTTCACCCGAACGAGTAAAAACAATGCCCACAAGGCATTGTTTTTATTTTGGTCTGCTCTACAATGGAGTAATGATAAAGAATCGTGGATTTACCTTAATCGAGCTTCTCGTAGTCATCGCCATCATCGGTATTCTCTCGTCGGTCGTCTTGGCTTCTTTGAGTAGCGCCAGAGGCAAGGCTAATAATGGCAAGATCAAGGCCCAGCTCTCTCAAGCTAGGGCCGCTGCCGAGATTTATTATCAAGACAACTTCAACGCGAATGGTCAGAACGCCTATAACACTATCAACAACCCCATCACGGGCTTATGCACTACAGGTATGTTTGCGACCGATCCCGCTGTGCACAAGTACGCTGATTTCGCCAACTACCCAGGAGCTGCATCCGGTGATGTTGTATGCATTTCCCCAACGCTTGGCACCACTTTCGCCATATCGGTGAAGCTTTATCAGAAAGAAGGGAGCTATACACATTGGTGCGTAGATAGTAGAGGGATTGTCAAAGGTAGAACGAGCGCCGTGCCAACTACCAACAACGGTGCTAACAACTGCGATACTCCTTGATGGCGACCGTTTTCCTCTTTATCCTCGGGGCTATCGTCGGGAGCTTTCTTAATGTGGTAGGGTTGCGCTTGCGCTCAGGTCTTACACTTGGTGGGAGATCATTTTGTCCCACGTGTCACAAAGCTCTCAAGTGGTGGGAGCTTGTACCTATTTTAAGTTTTATCTTCTTGCGCGGGCGTTGCAGTGCATGCCGAACTAAGATCTCCTGGCAGTATCCATTGGTCGAGATTTTGACCGGATTAGTATTTGCCACTCTCTACATATCTCTTCGGCCCTTTTCCATTACTTCTTACTTCTTACTACTTACTACATTCTGTCTTTACATCGTCATCCTTATCTACGACTTGCGGCATAAGATCATTCCTGACCTGCTCGTCTACGCCGCTATCTTGCTTTCCCTTGTCTATCGCTCATTGTCCACAGGGCACATCTCTGATTGGCTCTCTGGGCCGGCTTTCTTCGTCTTCTTTGCCTCCGTTTGGGCCCTTTCCAAGGGGAGAGCCATGGGCTTTGGCGACGCCAAGCTCGCGCTCTCCATCGGGCTTCTCCTAGGAGCTTCAGAGGGGGCCTCGGCTATGGTTATGGCCTTCTGGATCGGCAGCGTAGTGGCTCTCACCATGATGGCTTTGTTTAAAGAGGGAAAAGGGCTTACAATGAAGAGTGAGATCCCGTTTGCTCCGTTCCTCATTCTGGGTGCTTGGGTCTCAGTCATCTTTCATCTTGATCTCTTCCATGTCCTTGCCTTTCAATAAAGGATTTACCTTAATAGAGCTCTTGGTCTCCGTGGCCATTATGGTGGTCATTACCACGGTCGTGGTCTCCAATGAATCCAACTTCAGCGACGAAGCCGCTTTGAAGAATACTGCCGACTCCATCTCACTCGCGCTCCGCGAGGCTCAAACTTACGGAATTTCCGTGCGCGAGGCTGGCGCGGGTTCAAACAACTTCGTCGAGTCTTATGGTGTTGAGTTCAACACCAGGGGCTCACTTAGCTCCAAGTACGTACTCTTCACCGATAGCGTCACAAAGAATGGCGCATACAATAGCGGCACGCCGGAATTGATCTCTTCCGACTCTTACGGCAATAACAATATCGGCAAGATCTGTTCAATCATGCTCGACGGTACAAAGAACTGCCCCCCTGGCGGCAGCAGTCCGTACATTCAGGCTGATGTTACCTTTACTCGGCCAAACACCAGGGCGAATATTTATTTAAACCAGATCCTGCAAACCGGTATCAAGGGCATTTGCGTCCCACTCAGCGCCGCCTCCAACTCAAGTCTGATTCGATATATTAATATTTATACGACTGGCCAAGTCTCGATCGGCACCCAATGCCAATGATATGAAAAGAGGCTTCACTATCATCGAAATAATGGTAGCCATCACGATCTTCATCGTGGTCATGACTATTTCTATGGGAGCGATCCTTAACGTCTTCAGCGCCAACGCCAAGTCGCAGTCCGTGAAGGTGGCTTTCGATAACTTGAACTCTGCTCTCGAGACTATGTCGCGCGAGATGCGCTTCGGTACCAAGTGGCACTGTGAAGATCTTGGGGCGCTTGCTCCCACCAGCGACATCTCTACTCAACGAGCCTGCTTCTCCTTCGGCAGCTTTGTGAGCTTCCTCTCAAGTGAGAATGAGCAAATTACCTATCGTCTCAATGGCACCACTCTGGAGAAGGCTGTGTCTACAGCTGGCACCGCGCCGGCGTCATCGGCGTATATCCCTGTTACCTCTAACGAAATCGTTATTACAAAGCTCTGGATGCTGGTGTATCGTCTTGGTATAGGGTATCAGCCGTGGGGATATTTCCTCGTTAAGGGTTACGCGGGGTCGAAGGCCAGTACGCGCACGGACTTCTCCATACAGACTCTTGTATCCCAGCGGGCGCCTGCTTATTGACCATATGAAAATCTTACCAACAAAATCTGGATTCACGCTCGTCGAGACCTTGGTGGCCATCGGGATCTTGGTCATCTCGATCATAGGTGCCTTTACCGCTGCTCAGTCAGGCCTCTCAACTTCCATTTATGCTAAAAACCAGGTAATCGCATTTTATTTGGCCCAAGAGGCTGTCGAGCAGATCAGAAATATCCGCGACGAAAATAGCTTAAATAGCAGAAACTGGCTCTTAGGCATCGCGTATGATCCGATCAACGATCCTTGTTTCCCTGGCAAGGTGTGCAGAGTCAATACTTTAGACAATGTTGTATCTGTACCAGATGGTATTTTCACCCATCTGACCCAATGTACAAACGTCTCAGGGCCGAAGTGTGACAACCTTCAGCAAGCGCCAAGTGTTGGCCACTATGGATACCACACTGATCCAGCCTGGGTTGTGACGCCGTTCAACCGTCAGATAACGATTACTCCGATCAATTTGCACGAGGTCTCTATCCTTGTGACCGTCACCTGGTCGAAGGGGCCTATCAATCAGACCTTCCAGGTCCGCGAGAATCTATTAGACTGGGAATAATATGCAATACTACTACAAAATTAAAGAGCGAGGCATCACCCTCTTCATCGCCATGATCGTTACCGCGACCTTGCTTCTTATTTCAACAGGCATAGTCACTTTGGCGGTCCGCGAGGCAAAGATTTCCAGCACTGCTCGGGAGTCACAGCACGCCTTCTACGCAGCCGACACGGGCATCGAGTGCGCGCTCTACTGGAGCGCCAAGAGCCCTGTGGTCGCCGGCTCGACCATCACCTGCAACAATACCGTCTCGCCGGTATTCAACGGCTATCCCTTTACCTTCGACGTTAATTTCTCGCCTGACCCGTATTGCGCTACCGTGACGATCGCCAGGAGCGGCGGGCAGACCACTATCGAATCGCGCGGCCACAACACCTGCGACACCACCAACTCGCGACGCGTCGAGCGAGCAGTGAAAGTGACATATTAATATGCAAGTTCCAGAGGAGGCCAAAAAGCGAGCAGCGTTGTTACGCGAGGCGATCAATACCTATCGCTACGACTTTCACGTCTTAAACAAAGAGACTATTTCTCCCGAGGCCCTCGACTCGCTTAAAGATGAATTGGTCAAACTCGAAGAGAAGTATCCTTCTCTCATCACTCCAGACAGCCCGACCCAGCGCGTGGCCGGCAAAGCTTTAGAAGGCTTTAAAAAAATTATTCATAAAGTGCCGCAATGGTCCTTCAACGATGCCTTTACGGAAGAGGATATCCGGAAGTTCGATGAGCGAGTCCGGAGATTTTATAAGTCAGAGACAGGAGAGGACTTCGTGCCGAGTTATACCTGCGAGCTCAAGATCGACGGCTCGCACTTGGTCTTAGAGTATGAGAATGGCTTTCTTAAGACTGGTGCCACTCGGGGGAACGGCAAGGTGGGGGAGGATGTGACCGAGAATGTGAAGACCATCGAGTCCGTGCCCTTGCGCTTGAAGCGAGACGTCTCGGTCATTGTCGAGGGCGAGGTCTATATGCCGAAGTCGCAATTCGAACGCATCAACAAGGTCCAGCAGGAGAGGGGCGAACCGGAATACGCCAATGCCCGCAACATCGTGGCCGGCACTATCCGCCAGCTAGACTCACGCGTTGTCGCCTCGCGCCAGCTCTCCACCTTTATATACGATCTCGGCATGACAGATGAAAAATTTCCTGGCACCCAAGAAGAAGAGCTCGAGTACCTGGATGGTCTCGGCTTCCGGGTCAACAAACACCATACTCTGGCGAAAAGTATTGATGAAGCCATCGCGTACTGGAGAAGTTGGGAGACAAAGAAAGACAAAGAAGATTATTTGATCGATGGCGCGGTGCTGAAATTGAATGACCATCGAGCCCAAGGCATCCTAGGCTACACCGGCAAGGCCCCGCGCTGGGGTATCGCGGTCAAATTTGCCGCCGAGCAGGTGACGACTATAGTCGAGGACATCGATCTCCAGATCGGCCGCACGGGGGTGCTCACTCCTGTCGCGCACTTGCGCCCGGTACGTGTGGCTGGGTCGACGGTCTCCCGCGCCACTCTTCACAACGAAGATGAGATCAAGCGTCTCGATGTGCGCATTGGAGATACCGTCATCATACAAAAAGCCGGTGATGTCATTCCCGATGTGGTCAAAGTCCTTGCCGAATTACGTAGTGGGAAGGAAAAGGCTTTCAAATTCCCAACCCACTTTCCTCTTTGCGGAGGAGACGGCCGGATCGAGCGTGTGCCTGGGCAGGCCGCATACAGGTGCGTGGCCAAGAACTCCTTTGCCCAGCAGCGCCGGAAACTCGCCCACTTCACCTCCAAACACTGCTTCGACATCGCTGGTTTCGGGCAAAAGACGGTTGATCAACTGCTTGAAGCCGGCATTATTTCTAACTTCGATGACATCTTTACCATTGAGTCTGGCGATCTGGAGAGTCTCCCGCGCTGGCAAGAAACCTCCATCAACAAGCTTCTCCTAGGGATCGAGAAGGCGCGCCACGTCACTCTCGAGCGCTTCATCGCCTCTCTTTCCATTCCGCAAGTAGGGGAGGAGACAGCGCGTGACTTGGCACATCATTTCAAAACGGCACAGATGTTTGCAAAGGCGACGCAAGCCGATTTAGAAAATATAAATGGCGTCGGGCCTATCGTGGCGAGTGCGGTGGTCGCATGGTTTAAAGATAAAGAGAATAAAAAACTCTACGAGAACTTGCTTAAAGAAATCTATATCAAGAACCTAGCACCAAGCACCAAGCACCTGCAAAAACTTTCCGGTAAAGTTTTTGTTTTGACCGGCACCTTGCCCACCCTCTCCCGCGACGAAGCGGCTGACCTTGTCCGAGCCAATGGTGGCAAGGTCTCTGGAAGCGTTTCCAAGAACACCGATTACGTGCTTGCGGGTGAGAACGCGGGGGAGAAACTCGAAAGGGCCATGGAACTCCGTGTTAAAATAATTAGCGAGGAAGAGTTTAAAAGGATACTAAGTTGAAAAACAACACTATCTATAAGAATATATTACGATTTGTTTCTGCTTGGATTCTGGCAAATATGGATGTGCCGACAGCACTATTGTCTGGCAGTTATTTTCTATCAACAATCTGGATAAATTTGCAGAGTTATACAGTGGGGTTAATCCCCACGACTTCTACTGAACTTACTCAATTTATAAATTCTCTACAATCACTATTTGCTTGGAGAGAGTTTGGTATTATCCCTATCTATTTTTTGGAGAGATACGTGTCTAACAAGTTCAAACATAAGTTTTCCCGGATTGTGCGGATAATTTCATTCATTTTCTTCTATGTTGTAATTGCCCCCATCCTCCTTTGGTTCCCGCTAGTCTTAACTTTAAGAGGTTTTGGAAGGTGATTAAAAAGTGCTAGGATAGCCTTATGGACAGCGCTGAAGTGTTGAAATTGGCCAAGCTCGCTCGTATTGAGATAAGCGCCGAGGAGGCGGAGAGCTTGTCGCACGAATTTGATGCGATTCTTAACTATGTGAGTGAGGTCAAGGCGGTTGCGACCTCTCCCAACCCTCTCCTTGCCAAGGAGAGGGCGAAGGGTGAGGTGAATATCATGCGCGAAGATGCGAATCCTCACGAGTCCGGCATTTATACCGAAAGGCTTTTGAACCAAGCTCCGCAAAGAGATGGGAGTTATATAAAAGTGAAGAAGATTCTATGATCGACCTTTCTAAATTAACTATTCAAAGCGCGCGAGAGGCTTTAAAGAAGGGCGAATTTACTTCGCGCGAGTTAACGCAAGCGAGTCTCGATGCGATCAAAGAAAAAGACGGAGGGATCCACGCCTTCCTCGATGTCTTCAAGGGTGCACTGGCTCAAGCCGATGAGGCAGACAAGAAGATTGCTGAAGGTATCGATCTTCCACTTCTCGGCATACCGCTTGCCCTCAAAGACAATATTTTAGTCGAAGGGGAGAAGGCAAGTGCTGGCTCGAAGATCTTGAGAGATTTTGTGGCTCCTTATAGTGCCACCGCCACGCAGAAGTTGCGGGATGCCGGAGCCGTGATCTTGGGCCACACCAACTGCGACGAGTTTGCCATGGGCTCCTCGACCGAGAACAGCGCCTACGGCCCGACGAAGAATCCTCGAGACCTCTCGCGAGTGCCTGGGGGCTCCTCTGGAGGCTCGGCTGCAGCCGTGTCTGCCGGGATGGCCTTGGGTGCCCTTGGGTCAGATACCGGAGGCTCCATTCGTCAGCCGGCGGCCTTCACTGGAGTAGTGGGATTCAAGCCCACGTACGGACGGGTCTCACGCTCGGGCCTTATTGCCATGGCCTCTTCCTTGGATCAAATAGGGCCCTTCACTAAAAGTGTTTCTGATGCCGAGACTATATATGAGGTGCTCAAGGGTACTGATGAGATGGACTCAACGACTATCGCAGAAGATACATACGAGAGTGACAAGAGTTTCAAGAAAGTCATCGGCATACCCCGCTCCTTCGTCCTAGGCGAGGGGATAGATAGCGAGATAAAGACAAACCTAGAAGCCTCTATCCAAAAGTTTAAAGATCTTGGGTACGAGGTTCGAGACGTCGAGCTCCCGCATTTGAAGTTTGCTTTAGCCGTCTACTACATATTGATGCCGGCCGAGGTCTCCTCGAACCTGGCGCGTTTCGACGGAGTGAGATATGGCTTGCATGTCGGCGGAGCCAATGGTATCGAGGACTACTTTAAGACCAGGGGGACGGGCTTCGGGCGAGAGGTGCGACGCAGAATTATCTTGGGCACCTACGTCCTCTCTTCCGGCTACTACGATGCCTACTACGGCTCGGCTCTCTCCGCCAAGCGGCTCATCACCGAGGAATTGAGAGAGGCCTTCAAAGATGTCGACTTCATCCTTACTCCCACGACACCTACGCCCGCCTTCAAATTCGGCGAGAAGACGGCCGACCCGCTCTCCATGTACCTGGCAGACATCTTCACCGTCCCGGCCAACATCTCGGGCTGCCCCTCGCTCTCGATCCCTTCGGGCTTTGTCGACGATCTTCCCCTTGGAATTTGCTTGACGTCAGACCTCGGCCGCGAGGACGTGCTCTTTAAAGCGGGCAAAGAATTTCTTGGCGAATTGTAAATTGTTCATTGTTAATTGATAATTACCTATATGCCTCCGAAGAAAGAAGAACCGAAGGGGACAGAGCTGTGGGTGGAGATCACTTGGCTTCTGGCCGGACTCTTCTTCCTCTATATGCTCTTCGCGCGCATCCAGGAGTACTTGGCGTATTACGGCCAAGGCTCGGTCGAGAGCATGTGGGCCCGAATCCTTGTATTCTTCTTTAGCCATATCTGGCCTGCCGTCAAATTTATCGGCGCCATCGTCACTATTTCCGCTATGGTCGGCATCTGGCACAGCGTGCGCAAGCTCCATCAGATAGTCGATGAGGAGCGAGCCATCTATGGCCCCTTCCCAGACGAATTGAAGGCCGAGAAGGAGGGCGAGGCCGCGCTCAAGAACGAGAAGTGGAAGCGAGTCATTACCCACATAAATTCCAACAACCCTTCAGACTGGCGCCTGGCTATTATCGAAGCCGATATCATCCTCGATGAACTTCTGCGTATCCAGGGTTACCACGGCGATACCATTGGAGAGATGCTCAAGGCGGTGGAGAGAAGCGACATGCGCACCATAGACAATGCCTGGGAGGCGCACAAGGTGAGGAACCTTGTGGCCCACGGCGGCGGAGACTACGATCTCACCGAGCGTGACGCCAAGCGCACCATCGCCCTTTTCGAGAGCGTCTTCAAAGAGTTTGGGATTATCTAGGCCGTCTTGTATTGAGCGAGCCGTGCTCGTTAAATGTTGCGGGACCAGGACTTGCACCTGGGTCTGGAGGTTATGAGCCTCCCGAGATACTGCTTCTCCATCCCGCTATTTCCGCATTATAACGCCTTACATTCACAAAATCAACTTTCCGTATTATAGTACTGGCACGCCGGTGCCCGCCCGCAACGCCTGAGCAAGCTCAGCTTGCGATGGCGGACGGGTAGCGACTTACAAAGATGTATTACACATATGTCTTAAGAAGTGAGAAAGACAACCTCTTATATATTGGCTGGAGCAATGATTTAAGGGCGAGAGTAGCAAAGCATAATGGTGGTTTGGTGACTGCAACCCAAAATCGATTGCCATTAAAGCTAATATATTATGAAGCTTGTATTAGTAAGGAAAAGGCGATAAAAAGAGAGAAGTATTTTAAAACTGGCTTTGGACGAAGATATCTAAAGTCACGTGTATAATGTTGTCGGCGTAGCTCAGTTGGTTAGAGCGTGGGACTCATAAGCCCAAGGTCGGAGGTTCGATCCCTCCCGCCGACACCCGTGTATTGTTTCGAGTCCTTGGACTTGGTAGAGTACACATATGCGGCTGTAGCTCAACGGTAGAGCACTCCCCTGTCACGGGAGAGGCCGTGGGGTCAGCACCCATCAGCCGCGCAAACAATAACCGCCCTCGGGCGGTTATGTGTGCGGACTGAAGAAATGTCCGGGAGACATTTCGGTGGGTGCTGACAGGCGGAGCGATGTTTTGTGAGTACACAAAACCGAGAGCCGGGGTCGAGAAAAATTATGAGCGGCGGCGAGTAATTTATTCGTGACCAGCACTCTCTACCATCAACCGCGCGAAGAAACTACATAAGAACTGATATACTTTTTGTATGAAATACTTTATTGGCCATCTAATTTCTGGCAAGGCGGCTGAGTGGCATACCAACACAGCAAAGAAAATTTCAGAGAAATTCAACACTTGGAAAATATATGAGAAAATTCCTCCACATATCACCATCTTCTATCCAGAAGGAGTTGAGGATATAAATGCCATAAGAAACTATATACAAGATTGGACTCGGAAGAATAAGGCTCTCGGAAGCTTCCGTCTGTCTGAATTTGATCGCTTTGATGACAGGGTGGTCTTTGCAAAAGTAGAAGCTGACGAATCTGCAATTAAAGCTATAGAAGATTTAAGAAAAGGTTTACAAGACATGACTGGTATAACCGAAGATTTTCCAAATTGGCATCCTCACGCCACTTTAGCTTATAAACTATCTCCAGAAGAGATAAACAAAATCTGGGAATATACTAATGAGCTCGATAAGCCCAATTTTACTTTGCTGCTTAATAACATAACTATTTTTAGATACGCTGAAGATCAGAAATGGGTTGTCGATGAATCCTTCCTATTACCGCAGTTCTAACATACTCCACTAGCCCGCGCTAATAACAAAAGCGGGGTAGCAAGACTTGCTACCCCGCACGCTTTTCGTCTTGTTCAGCCCCAGATGTCACAGATATGAAGTCGGCCAGTGAGGCGGCCATACCGGTATGAGACCTTTACCTGGGCTCCGTTCCGACAGCGCTTGTAGAACTTTTGGCCGACTTCCACTGTGTCGTACTCGTCCTTGCCTCCGGGCACTCGGATCTCGACATAGAAGTTCGGACCCGTGGTGATCGGAGTGGCTATGCCAACTCCGCCACCGACTTGCTGCGTGATGTACGTCGTGGACGCTTTTTCGTAGGCCTTATCTACTACATTGCCGTGCCCTAGATGCTTGGGCATACCGATTCTCTCGAGGCGAGAGAAGAGCGTCCAGACGATCCAGACGACCATGCTTCCGACGAAGAGTCCTGCCGCGAGCAGGAATGCGAAGATGAGCCAGTCGTGCTGGGCTAAGGTGTCTCTCAGATTACTAAAGTACTCAGAGAGAAGACCTGTCATACTACTCAGGAGATAGCGGAGGAGTTCCATTTTCTTGTCCGGATGGAATGTGGAGAACAGTGCTGACTCTTCTCTCATTATACATCCTTTACATGTTTTGTCAAGAAAGAGCTTGGATAAATTTTATCCCCTCATTCTTCACCCTGTGGCCAGCTCAGGATAAATAGCCGCGCAGTTAGAAAAGCTCAGGCAAAACGTCTATCATTTCATGGAGACTCTCATCCATGCGGATATCTTCTTCATCGTCACGACCGCGGCCGTGGTGCTTGTCACAGCAGGCCTGATCGTCACGTTTATCTACATAGTGCGGGCGGCGCGCAGGCTCGAGGAGTATGCGGACCGGATCGGGCATGATCTGAAGGAGACGGGAGACGAGGTCCGCGACATGGCCGCGGAGGTGCGCGAGAGTTTCCTCTTCAACCTCTTATTTAAAAAGAAGCGTCGCTCTAAAGACAAATAATATGGCAAACAATAATTCTCAAAAGGTTCTGGTCGGGGCAGGCTTGGCGGCCGTGGCGGCGGGGGCATATTTCTTCCTCGGACCCAATGGCAAGAAGCACCAGAAGAAGATGAAGGGCTGGATGGTCAAGATGAAGGGGGAGGTCCTGGAAAGGCTTGAGGATGCTCGCGAGATGACCGAGCCGGTGTACAATGAGATCATCGACGGAGTGGCCCAAACCTACTCTGTCGCCAACAAGGTTCCTAAAAGCGAGATCGTGGCCCTGGCCACTGACCTGAAGAGGCACTGGAAGAATATCGTGGGTGGAAGGAAGACTGCCAGGAAAACTACTCGAACGAAGAAAAATTCACGGTCAAAAAAATAATATGAACAAAATATACTGGGTTATCGGAGCGCTTATCGTTATTGTCATAGCTGGCATCTATATCCCGCGCCGCAGTCAGTCTCCCGCGCCGGTTGCGACTTCTACAACGCCTACGGCCATAATTCCCAATGAGCCTGTTGCTACGACCACCCCTAGCATTCTCCCTTACGGCAGCGTCACGCTCGCTCTGGGAGAGACTGCGACATTTGCAGATATCTCCGTCACTCCCACAGCGGTGACAGAGGACAGCCGATGCCCTAAGGATGTGCAATGCATCCAAGCCGGGACGGTCAAGGTGCGCGTCACTACCCACACCGTACGCGGTACCAGCACTCAAGTCGTTATCCTCGATAAATTTGTGACCACAGCGGCAGAGAAGATCGCATTTGTCGCAGTCGCGCCGGATAAGGTCTCGACGACGAAGATTGCTGACGCTGATTATCAATTCACATTCGATGTCGAGAAACTTAAGCCTGTTACAGCTGGATGCTACGTTGGCGGCTGTTCGAGAGAGATTTGTTCCGATACCCCGGGTGCCATCTCGGCGTGCATGTTTAGACCGGAGTACGAGTGTTATAAGGGGGCCACATGCGAGCGCCAGGGCAATGGCCAATGCGGCTGGACGGAGACTCAGGAGTTACAGATGTGCTTGGCCAATCTTACGCAATGATGCGGTGGGACGTCTCTCCCAAAGAGGCTATTGAGATCCAGAAAGAGCTTCGAGAGGAAGTCGTCCTTGCCCCGCTTAAGAAAAAGATAAAGACTATAGGCGGGGCAGATGTCTCGCTCAACCTTTATGGCAAGGATCTGTACG
This sequence comes from Candidatus Parcubacteria bacterium, assembly GCA_019661895.1. Lineage (GTDB taxonomy): Bacteria > Patescibacteriota > Minisyncoccia > Phycocordibacterales > Zambryskibacteraceae > JAIFWN01. The sequence goes on from JAIFWO010000010.1 coordinate 18,686, forward strand.
CCGGTATCATTGTGCTCTCGTACCCGGCCCTTGAGCTTATAGAAGAGGCGACGGTCAAGGTGGAGACGAAGTTCCCTTATATCCCTGGGCTCCTTTCCTTCCGGGAGATCCCGGGGCTACTCAAGTGCTGGGAGAAACTTTCTATAAAGCCCGACGTCTTAATAGTTGATGGGCAAGGCATTGCTCATCCGAGAAGGCTGGGGTTAGCCACCCACTTTGGCGTCCTTGCCCATGTGCCGACCATCGGCTGTGCCAAGAGCGTGCTCTATGGCAAGTTTGTAGAGCCGACCGCTGTCGGGCAAGCAAATGAGATCATTGATCCGAAGACAGGAGAGGTCATAGGCGTCGCGCTTAAGAGTAAGGAGCGCAGCAATCCGCTCATCATCTCTCCCGGGCACTTGGTGACCGTGGCCGACTCTGTGGAGATCGTCAAAGGAACTTTGCGTGGATACCGCCTTCCGGAACCAACGCGCCGGGCACACCTCTTGGTGAACGCTTTTAGACAATTAAACTCATAAGACTATGGTAGAAACACAATACAATACCGGTGGAGGCAACGATTCGAGCTCGATGACAGCGATCGTGGCCATCCTCGTTATCCTCGTCATCGCCGCTATTGCCTACTTCGGATTCTTCCGCGGCCGGGCAGCCGCTCCGACCGGAGGCGTCAATGTCGAACTCAACACGCCTGGCGGCAATACAGGTGGAACTGGCGGGACGGGTGGAACTGGCGGAGGAGGCACCGGCGGCTCAGGCTACTAAGATAAAATCCCCCAACCTCGAAGGGGGATTTTATTTTGCAAAAAGGGCCGGAATTATATAGGATTAAACCCGCCCGCCTGAACGTCTCTAGGGCGTTCGGGCGGGTTCTTTTAAATTTGCCAAGATAGCTCAGTTGGTAGAGCACATCCATGGTAAGGATGAGGTCCAGAGTTCGATCCTCTGTCTTGGCTCAGATAGGAATATTAAGGTACAGTAAGATTGTGCCAGAGTAACTCAGCCCC
>JAIFWO010000011.1 GCA_019661895.1 Candidatus Parcubacteria bacterium
ATCTTCGGTGCCAAGAACAATCTCGAGATCTTCGACCTTGAGAAGACTTCTAAGGAGCTCGAGAAGGCTCTTGCCTTCATCGAGGAGAAGGGCAAGGAAGGCGTCTCCGTCCTCTTCGTCGGCGGCAAGAGCGAGGCTCGCGAGGCCATTCGCCTGGCCGGTACCGAACTCAATATGCCATTCGTCGCCGGACGTTGGATCGGAGGCTCGCTCACCAATTATCCAGAGATCAAGAAGCGCATCGTCAAGCTCGAAGAGCTGACCAGCGCTCGCGAGAAGGGTGAGCTCGGCAAATATACCAAGAAGGAGCGCCTCCTCATCGACCGCGAGATAGACAAGCTCACTCTCTACTTCTCCGGCCTCTCGACCATGAAGGCTCTGCCTAAGGTCATGGTGGTAGTGGATCCGAAGAAGGAGCACATCGCCGTAGACGAAGCTCATAGGATAAATATCCCCGTCGTGGCGCTCTCAGGCTCAGACAACAATTTGCATGCAGTAGAATACGCTATCCCCGGCAACGACTCTTCGAAGAACTCGGTAGCGCTTATCATTTCCAAAATAGTCTTAGCCTACAAAAAGGGTACTGAAGCCAGGATTGTTGAGACTCCAAGCGAGGTTAAGGCGTAAGCAAGTTTGATATAATAAGTGCACCTATGACTGAAATAACAACAGCTGATATTAAAAGTCTTCGCGAAGCTACGGGACTCTCCGTTATGCAATGCCGGAAGGCGCTCGAGGAAGCCGGTGGAGACATGGCCAAGGCCAAGATCATTTTACAGAAGAAGGGGAGCGAGATAGCCGAGAAGAAGGGAGACCGAACACTCGGAGCCGGTGCGGTGGTGGCTTATATCCACGCCTCAGGCACCATTGGGGCCATGGTCGAACTCTCGTGTGAGACTGACTTCGTAGCGAAGAATCCAGAATTTAAGGCTGTGGCCTATGACATTGCCATGCACGCCGCCGCTTCGAACCCGACCTTTCTTAAGCGGGAGGATATCAGCGAGGCGGACCGCGCCAAGGTGGCGGTAGCCTTCCGAACCGAGGTGGCCGACAAGCCAGCGGAGATGCAGGAGAAGATCTTGCAAGGCAAGATCGATTCGTACTTTGCCGACAAGGTCCTCTTAGAGCAAGCCTTCATCAAGAATCCAGATCAAAAGATCGTGGACCTGGTCAACGGCGCGGTGCAGAAGTTTGGCGAGCGCACGGAGATCCGACGCTTCGTGCGTTATTCGGTAGCTGAGTAACATGACCTTTCAAATCCTATTTATATTCTCGGGAGCAGTGATCCTCCTCCTTATTTCTGCCAAGCTCTGGGAGATGAGAAGGAAGAAGCAGATCTTCGCCCTGGCTCTCCTCTCGAAGGGTGACGAACGCGTGCGCACTCTCTCGCACGAGGCGGCTCAATACTATTCGGCCTGGAAGGGTAAGGCAGAATTTTTCCTAAACAAGCAACTTCCTCTGCATACGAAGAATTTCATCAATAAGACCAATGCGCTCGTGAAGGAGAAGGCCCTGGAGTACATTGGCGACATTCGCGGCTCTAGATTTTTGAAGAAGAACGAGGGTATCTCAGAATTCTTCCAAGCTCTTGAGGAGAAGGAAGAGGGCCGCATAGATGACACCCTCGACAGCATGGGCGATGATACAGTAAAGTAGTTCAACGCCACCTTAGCTCAGTTGGTAGAGCAACACTTTTGTAAAGTGAAGGTCCCCAGTTCAAGCCTGGGAGGTGGCTCCATTATTTCTTCTTCGAAGTGGTTGTCGCTGTTGAGGTAGCGGCGCGGGCCCTGTCCAGGGCAGCCTTCAGGCGAGCCAGAGCGGGGACATCCTTGATAAGCTCATCAAGCGGTTGGAAGCCGTAATACGGGTCGCTGTTGACCACAAGAGCCGGGAGCGTGGCGCTGAGGCCATAGATCGAGCGCAAGGTATGCACCGCCTCAAGGTCGAGGTTGAAGTCGAAGGAGTAGATGCGCAAGTCTGGGAAGGTGTCGTGGAGCGCGGTGAGGACGTAGCCCATCTTCTGGCAGTCAGGGCAGTCGCCTTCGTTGGAGTAGAAGTAGAGGATAAAGGTCGGCCTGTTGCCGCACTTGGCCGTAATACTTTTCATTAAAAGATAATCTTTGATCTCAAGGAGAGAGTACTGCTTCTTGAGATTAAGGACGCTAGGGTCGTCAGCGCCGTTTTGCTCCTCGGCGATAGAAAGTTTCTGCGAGAGGTCTCCAAGATCTTTTGAGAGGGTCGAGGTGGCGGTGTTCTTGCAGCTCGTCTCTTGGAGGAGTGCGTATTGGGTCTCGGAGGCTAAGATATCTAACGAGATGCGATCCTCGATACTTTGAATCGCATTAATGCGCTTCTGGGAGAAGTAATTAGATACGAAAATGGCGGTGCCGAAGATGACCGCGGTAATGAGGAAAGCGAATATGTATTTACGGCTGTCGGGCATAGTTAGCGCCAGGTAATGGGCTTCCTCGCGAGTGTACTATAAGTGGCCTTAGCAAGCCAGAGGGGGACGATGAGGATGTAAATGGTCAAATAATAGAGCACATCTTTCTTCAATCGTACCTTGCCCTCAGCCAGTGCCAAAGCGAGGTAGAGAAGGGTCAAGCTCAAGATTATCGTCGTGTATGTGATCATGGCGGTAATCCCGGTATTAAAGGTGAACCAGTCTACCGAAAAGTGCGGAGCATTGAAGTTCCAGGCAAATCCGACGGCCTGGTATCTGGTCAGGGCATCTGGAATTTTACTGAATATACTCCACAGAGCATTACCGGCAGCATAGAGTGTCGAGAAGACGGAGAAGGTGGCTATTGGGAGGACGAAGATGCCGATGTTGCCGTACTTCTTATTGAAGTACATATCTCGATAGTCAACGGCATTGTTCAAGAAGCCATATGCCCAGCGTACGCGCTGCTTGTAGAGGTCGGAGAGCTTGCTTGGGGCGACGGTGTAGACGTAGGCGTTGTGAGAGTTGACGATCTTGTAATGATTCCTGTGCATGCGCAGAGCCATCTCCATGTCCTCGGTGAGATATGCCTCGCGGTAGCCGCCAATTTCCTTAAAGATCCGGGTGCGAAAGATCGAGAAGGGGCCAGGAGTAACGTATAAGCCGTTTATCGAGGAGAGGACGCGACGCAGGAATATGCCCCAATTATATTCGACCTTCTGGACATGCTGGAGAACGCTAATGGGTTCGTGGATCTTGATCGAGGGTGTCACCGCCATAGTCGCTTCGTCGGTGAAGAAGCCAACGATCCTTTTTAAAGCCTCAGGTTCCACAAAGGAGTCCGCGTCGAGGCAGCCGACCAGTTCGGTATCCACTCTCTCGAGCGCGAAGTTGAGAGCGGTGTGCTTACCGCCATTTTCCTTTTTAAAGGTTTGGATCTGCGGATGATGGGTGAATTCCTCCAAGCTCTTTTGAGTGTTGTCGGTCGAGCCGTCGTCAACCACGATAAGTTTGAGTTTGTCTTTGGGATATTGGAGAGAAAGAAGCGAGCGAATGGTGCTAGCCACTGTGCTTTCCTCGTTGTAGCACGGAACGATGATGGTGACGGATGGATAATTGGTGAGATCTTTGCCGTTATGCTTCTCTTCAAACTTGATTTCCTCTCGGATCTCGAAGTAGGTAATGAGCAAAAAGACCTCGAAGAAAAGGGCGACAAAAAGCGATATGTAGAGCATGAGGGAGGAAAACAACATGCGAATAGCCGAATTATAGCTTATTTATTGGTTTTTTACGAGCCTTTGCGTATAATGCTCGTATGAATAAGACGTATAGCGTACCCTTAGACCAACAGCAAGCTCTCCTAAAGGAGCTCGAGAAGAGGACCGATGCCGAGGCCTTTCGTATCAAGCACTACCTCTCCATGCCGGATCTCTCAAGAGCGGCAGGCAGTCCCATACACGAGATGGTCGAGCGCATATTGGCGCAGTCTGAATTTAAAGCTTTCGATAACATCGAGACTCCTGAGGTGGTGCCGGCCGACATCAGCTTCGACCTTTTCGACTTCCCACAGGATCATCCGGCTCGCTCGAAGTCCGATACGTACTACGTTGACGACAAAAACATTTTGCGCACCCACACCACGGTCATGTGGTATTACTATTTGCAGGAAAAGGAGATCCAAGAGCGCATGCAGAGAGGCGAGCCGGTGGGCTGCTTCTCCTTCGGCAAGGTTTATCGTAAAGACGAGATTGATCGCCACCACATGAACGTCTTCCATCAACTCGATGGCTGGTACTTGGCTCCCAAGGATAAGGAACTAATCGGGACGAAAGAGCTTCAGGATGTCCTTATGTCTATTGCCAAGGCCGTCTTCGGTGATGAGGTGAAGGGGCGCTTCAACCCAGACACCTTCCCATACACGGATCCCTCGCTTGAGATGGAGATAGACAAAGACGGCAAGTGGGTGGAAGTGCTTGGCAGCGGCGTGGTGAAAGGAAGCGTGCTCGAGAAGTTTGGGGTCGACTCTACCAAATGGAATGGTTGGGCCTTCGGCTTTGGCCTTGAGCGTTTGGCTATTGTCTCCATGGAGCTGCCAGACATCCGACTCCTCTGGTCAAACGACGAGCGGGTCAAGAAGCAATTAGTCTTAGGACAAAAATACAAGGAGGTCTCTAAATTTCCGCCTGTTATCCGTGACATCTCTTTTGTAGTCGGAGAAGATTTTGTGCTCAATGATTACTTCGATGCCATTAGAGATATCTTGGGCGAGATGGCGGAACAGGTCGAGCTTGTGGACAAGTACGAGAATGCGGCCAAATTCGGAGAAGGCCGCACTAGCTACACCTTCCGCATCACATACCGCTCGATCGAGCGCACAATGACGAACGAAGAAGTGAACGCCATTCATGCCAAGGTCGAAGAGATGACGAAGAATGATTATAAGGGAGAATTGAGACTCTCATGACCTGGATTTATCGAGTCGGCCTCTCGCAAGAGGAGGTGAGTGAAGAAGCCCTGAAGAAATCTGGGCTTAAGTATGAGTTGGTAGAAGTCGAATCGGCCCTCAGAGCACATATCGACGAGACCTTGGAGAAGCCATATAAATTTTACACCTCGATGCGCGAGGATGCTCCAAACTTCTTCAGTTGCTCTTCATTGCCAAGTTATTTGTATATCTTTGCTGGGATTTGGATGCCGAGCTTGGTAATTGAGAAGTTTGCCTTTACGAAGCCAGTTGGGAAAGACGACGTAAGATTCGGAGATTTCGTTTATTCCTTCAACGACGCAGATGAGGACAGGAAATCTCCAAACCACATGGGCGTATACATGGGCAATGGAAAAGTCTTGCAAGCAGCTGGCCTGTGGTATAAGGGGAAAGTAATTATAGAAAGTCTTGATGAAAGTCCGTCGTTTAAAAATATCGTCAGCTACGGCAGGGTTGCGGAAGATTTGAATGAGAAGCGTTACGTAGTCGAGATCCCAGATGATAGAATAGATCTGCGCGATAAGGATAATCTTTTGAAATTTATTAATGAATCCCATTAGAAAGCACAGTAAAATAAATTTCTATGGTAAAGTTTTGGCTATGAGTGTTATTAGTAAAACTTTCTAACGGGATGAAAACGCTGCTTAAAGTCCCATTTGTCTCGCAGTATTCGATCGGCCGCGACTCCGACGGCCTCTCTCGTGCCTGCGGTGCTGCCTGCGTCAAGATGATCCTCGATTATCGAGGGCAGAACTGCGACTTCCTCTCTATCGTGCGAGAGGGTCAGACTATCAAGGGTGCCTATATCTCAGGCATCGGTTGGACTCATGCTGGCTTGGCGGCGCTCTTGCGCAACCACAACGTCGGCGCCTATGCGGAAGAGTTTAAGAGCGTGGATGTCGATTCGAAGAATCAACAGTTCCGGCCCTCCACCTTTGAGCCAGGACACGTCGAGCGCGGGATCCAGAAGATTGCCGGCAAGATCCTCGACTGGCAGCAGCCTGTAATAATCTCGGCTATCAAACGTTGGAAAGAAAAAGACAAGTGGCACCTTATGGTTATCGTCGGCGTGGAGCTTGCCCCGAGTGGAGTTGAGGGGGAGGAAGAGATCAAGGGCTTCTACTATCACGATCCGGACGACGAAGGGGAGCCGGGCGAGGACAAGTTCGTCGACAAGGAAACCTTCCGCACCTATTGGCGCAAGTTCGCTATCTTTATTGATTAGACTTGACTCTTAGTCAAGTCTATGCTATACAAGCTATAGAGTAGTAGCACATCCACCAACAAGAAAGGAGAAGCAATGCACGGCAAGAATGAATTGGCGCTCCAGACCGAGGTAAATTCATCGGTATGCCTCGATCAGTTTGCCGAGTGTATGGTCATGCACCAGCAACGGCTGGTAGAGAAAGTCATGCAAGCAGGACTCAATGACCAGCTCACTGTTCGGGGTGAGATTGGCCAAGACGGGCGACCGCGGATCCTTATCCAGGCGAATGGACGAGAAGATCTGCAGATCGTCATCAGACCTGCTCCGACGGATTCTCCTCGACTGCTCGAAGCCTGTTTTGGCATCGAGTCAGCGAGTAAGTTTATTTGGATCTACGACGAGGACTCACCCTCGGTCGCTGACCACCTCGGGGCTTTTATCACTGACAGAGGGCCGTATTCCAAGTTCGATAAGGTGGAGCGAGGCTTCCTCGCCATACCATCACCAGTCTCCTAACCGGAGCCTGGTGTTTTTTATATAAACGAGTAGGGTAGAGCCCAGAATGCATTCTCCTGGGAGGAGATATGAACATGGTAGATCTTGAGGCTATTTTGGCCTTGGCAGCTATCGCAGGGATCATTGCGTATCTTGTTTGGAATTGGAGACTCAGCGATGGGAAAGTATCTCCGCCTGCGTCAGTTGTGTCTCCTAGCGAAAGTCCAGAACTTGTCGAGATCGAGGAACGGATCGTCGTCCACCTTAATCAGGTTCTCAGTTCCTTTCCCGATGGCGAGAAGTATGCAGTTATTGTCAAAGAGAGTGTGGTATCGATAGTAAGTCGCGGCAGAATACAGACGGTGATCTACACTCTCAAGCTCGAAGTCTGGGATGATGAAAGCCTCATTCAGTCTATCCTGGCCAGGGCTGAAGTAGAGGTTCGTCAGGCCCTAATGCCAAAGCCTAAAAAGCAAAGAAAGTTTGTCTAATCACCCCGAGCATAGCGCTCGGGTTTTCTTATAATTAAGCACCAGATGAGGTCTTCCTTTTTGACCTCAATTTTGCTATAATAGACTGGCAAATATGGCTAAAACTGAAGAGAAAAAGGGCAAAGGAGCCCACTCCTACAACGCGGAATCGATCACTGTTCTTGAGGGTCTTGACCCGGTCAGGAAGCGCCCGGGCATGTACATCGGGACCACTGGTCCTGACGGCCTGCATCACCTCATTTGGGAGATTTTCGATAACTCGAGAGACGAGGCTATGGGCGGCTTCGCCGATGATATCGAGGTGGCGCTCTTGCCTGGTAACCGCGTGCGCGTGGTCGACAACGGTCGCGGCATACCGGTCGACATCCATAAGCAGACTAAGGTCTCCGCGCTTGAGACGATCATGACCACCCTGCATGCGGGAGGCAAATTTGGCGGCGAGGGGTACAAGGTCTCAGGTGGACTCCACGGCGTCGGCGCCTCGGTAGTCAACGCTCTCTCCACCTACGCTCGCGCTGAGGTGCATAAGGACGGCGGAGTGTACGCTCAGGAGTACTCTCAAGGTAAGAGGAAGGGTCCAGTCAAGAAAGTCGGCAGGGCGGAGGCCAACGGCACCATCATCACCTTCTCACCCGACCCGTCGATCTTCCCTGATACCAACTTCAACTTCGAGCGCATCGCTAACCACTTGCGCCAGCAAGCCTACTTGGTGAAGAGTATGCGCATCACTGTCATCGATGCGCGCGAACAAGATGAAAAGAAAGTGAAGGATACAGAAACCTTCTACCTCCGCGATCTTGGCCTTGAGGCGCCGAGCATGTCCTTCTACTTCGAGGGCGGACTCGTGTCCTTGGTCCGTTTCGAGAACGCGCTTCAGAAGCCGATACACAAAAATATCTTCTACGTCGAGAAGGCGACCAACGGCAATGATTACGAGACGGTGGAGGTGGCTCTCCAATACGTCGACGACATCTCCTCGCGCATCTTGCCCTTCGCCAACAATATCTATAACTCTGAGGGCGGGACGCATGTGACGGGCTTCAAGACGACCCTCACTCGCACCTTGAACACATACGCCAAGAAGAATAATTTGGTCAAAGAGAGCGAGGACAGCTTCACGGGAGACGATGTGCTCGAGGGCCTCACGGCCGTCATCTCGCTCAAGCTTCGTGAGATCCAGTTCGAGGGACAAACCAAGGCCAAGCTCGGCTCAATGGAGGCGCAGGCCATGGTCTCCACCATCTTCGGCGAGGCCTTCGCAGCCTTCCTCGAGGAGAATCCTGATGACGCCAAGGCCATTATCCAGAAGGTCATGCTGGCTCTACGTGCCCGTAAGGCCGCCAAAGCCGCCAAGGACTCGATCCTCCGCAAAGGCGCTCTTGAGGGCATGACCCTGCCTGGCAAGCTTGCCGACTGCCAGTCGAAGAGCGCCGAGGAGTCGGAACTCTTTATCGTGGAGGGAGACTCAGCCGGCGGCACAGCCAAGATGGGCCGCGACAGACGCACCCAAGCTATCTTGCCTCTGCGAGGGAAGATCTTGAACATTGAACGCGCCCGCCTTGATCGCATGCTCGGGAGCGAACAGATCAAGAACTTGGTGGTGGCTCTTGGTACCGCTATCGGAGACACCTTCGATCTCTCCAAGCTTCGTTATCACAAAATTATTATCGCTACCGATGCCGACGTCGACGGTGCGCACATCCGCACCCTCCTTCTCACCCTGTTCTACCGCCACTTCCGAGCTGTGATAGACGGAGGCTTTATCTACATCGCTCAGCCGCCGCTTTATAAAATTAAGAAAGGCAAGGAGATTCATTACGCCTACTCTGACGAAGAGCGCGACAAGATTGTAGGCAAGGAAGCCCAGGTGGAGGAAATCACTGAGACAGACACCGAAGAGGAAGTAGAAGAACTAGAACCTAGCACCAAGAACCAAGAACCTAAGAAATCTAAAATCTCCATTCAGCGTTACAAGGGCCTGGGAGAGATGAATGCCGAGGAGCTCTGGGAGACGACCATGGATCCGAAAGTCCGCATCTTGAAGCAAGTCACCGTTGACGACGCTCGCGAGGCCGATCGCATCTTCGACGTTCTTATGGGCACCGACGTCCCTTCCCGCAAAACCTTCATTCAGTCGAACGCTAAGGCCGCGAATTTGGATGTGTAAATAAAAATACCCCCGTCACTTTGTGACTGAGGTATCGGTAAGTTTGTCAATCTTTTCGAAATCCACCAGACGATACATCTCGAAGTCGCCGTGTCCGATGAACATAACAAGCCAACCATGATGGTTGTCGTATGTCATGTCTCTTACCGCAAAGCATTCTCCCGGATTTTTCTGGGTGACGCTGTAGGGGCAACCGACTGGCATTGCTGCCCTCTTACAGCAAAGCTGGTCTCGTAAGGAGATGGGCGGTTCGAGTCCCTTCAGACGAGCAATGAGCACTCCCTCGCAGTATGTTCTCTGCAAGGTAAGCAAATCTTTATCCTCTCGTTCAAGATCTTGCCGACCAAGTTGGCGTTCAAGGTTGCCAAAGTGGTATAGGGCTCGGGTTGGCTCGACGCTCAGAAGGTCGTAACCCGAATACATCTCTATTCCACATACCCGTGTCATAGCTGCTCCGTTGGATGGTCTAGAGACAGAATATGCTCTTTAAAAGAGGAGTCAAGCAGACTGCTTTTTACTTTTGATCTCCTCCTTTAGTTTCGAAACAAGGTCGTCGATAGATAATGCGCCGAGATTGCCGTTGTCGCGGCTCTCGAGAGTAACTTTGCTCTCCGCCACTTCTTTATCACCGATCACGAGCATGTAAGGGATCTTCTCTGTCTTGGCATTACGGATCTTTTTGCCCAAGGACTCATTCGACTCATCGAGTTCGGCGCGGATGTTTTCTTCTTTCAATTTTTCAAAGATATCTTTAGCGTAGTCGAAGTGTGCCTCACCGATCGGGAGGACCTTGACCTGGACCGGTGCGAGCCAGAGAGGGAAGGCGCCCGCATACTTCTCTATGAGGAAGGCCATGATGCGCTCAACAGCTCCGATGGATGAGCGATGAACAACGAAGGCCATGTGCTCCTTGCCATCCTCGCCTGTGTAAACAAGGTTGAATCGCTCCGGCATAATGAAGTCGTATTGTACCGTGAGTGCGGTATCCTCCTTGCCGTTAACATTCTTCATTTGGAGATCAATCTTTGGTCCGTAGAATGCAGCCTCACCCTTCGCCTCCTCGAAGTTGCTGCCAAGCCTCTTCTGCATAAGCTTGCGCAAGAGATCCTCGGCCTTCTCCCAAGCCTCCTCGTTGCCTGGATATTTTTCCTTATTGTCACGGTCGCCTTGGGAAAGTCGGTATCTATAATCAACCCCTAACTTCAAACCAAACACGCCCGTGATGTATTCGATAAGGTCGAGGGCTTTGGAAATTTCGTCAACAGCTTGCTCCTCGTCTATGCAAATAATGTGGGCATCTGCAAGGCAGAATGCGCGTACTCGCTGAAGACCCATAAGCTCGCCCGATTGTTCATAACGGTAGAGTTGCGCAAGTTCAGCGATCCTCATTGGGAGTTCCTTGTAACTATGGGGTTTTGAAAGATAGAGCTCGAAATGGTGAGGGCAGGTCATGGGACGCAACATGAATTCGTCCTCATCGATCTTGATCGGTGCGTACATGCTATCGCTGTAATAAGGGTAGTGGCCAGACTTTTTATAGAGATCTAGTTTGGCGATGTCGGGAGTGCGGACATGCAAATATCCGCGCTTGATCTCTTCATCCACGATAAATCGCTCTAGCTCGCGACGGACCGTAGCACCTTTAGGGAGCCAGAGGGGGAGACCTTTGCCCACGGTGTCTGAGAAGGTAAAAAGCTCTAATTCCTTCCCAAGCTTCTTATGATCTCGTTCATTCCCTTCCGCCTTCGGTTCCTGTGTATTCATGACGAAATAGTAGCAGTATTTGAGCCTTATTTAAAGGGTTATTCTAACTATTGACATCTTAGCAACAAAGTGATATTATAAGAGTTAGATAAACCTGGGGGCATATGACGAAGCGTGACCTGCAGAAGAAAATCAGGGAATTGGCGAAAGAGGCCGAGAAGGTGAAAAACCCTGGTGGAATTCCCGAACTGTTGTTTATGGTTGCTAATGCTTACGCTCATGATACGCGCGGGCTTGCTCTATGGTGTAAGTTCTACACCTCTTCCCGCCTCATGTCGCTGCAGATGGTAGCCAGTCGTGCGGCGGATAAGGCCGTCGATGAGGCAGTGAGTAAGATCAGCTAATCGCCGCCTTGAGAAAGCCGTCGCTTTCTCGGGCGGCTTTCTTTATTATATTGACACTGCTCTGCTTGGGTATAAGCTGGAGGCAGACTTAGCGAGGAGCGTACATGAGTGCTGTGAAGAAAGAAACCCTCAATGAGGTGCTCAGGTATGCTCTTATATTTGAGCATATGATGCAGTTGTGGGAAGCTCCACTTGAGACGAGAATCGAATTTGACTATCGTCTAAACAGACTTGGCGTTTTCGTCATCACCGAACAACGCTTGCCCGCTGGAGTAGGGGGCCTCAACAAGATTAACCCAGAGAAATTAACCCAGAGACAGAGCTTGGAGTGTGGTCGCGTTTAGAATTTCTCAAGCTTCTCAACTGGTGCGAACGGGAAGCCTGTGTCCTTCAAACTTCAGAGGATCGAGATGATAAAGTATTTACCAAGCGAAACGGTTCTCGAGGCGTATTGGTATGCGAGGACGGGCCTGATGTGTTTCCTCGCAATCTTGGCAACTGTGCTGGGTGCAGCACTTAGCCTACCACCCGTAGCTCTCGTGCATCTCAAGCTCGCCCAAGGCGACAGATAGTGTCCATCGCCAGTATCCACCGGCCCGCATCCGCGGGCCTTTTCTTATACGATATAAAAAGGCTACCGCATTATTAAATCGTATAGGTTTGTTTTATGATCTAAAGAGCCTTCACCTTCTCCACGATAAAGCTTGTTTCGCCGTTGCGTTTACTCACTTTGCCCTTTATGGCGATGCAGTTGTCGAGAATGAGGAAGGATTTAAATTCTTCAAAAATTTTCGGGAAGACGACGGTGTCGACTGAGCCTGTGAGGTCTTCCAGGCGCACGAACATCATGCGGTCGCCCGATTTGGTATTTATCTCGCGTATCTCTGTGATCATCCCGGCTATGACGCAAGGCATGTCTGCCCGGCAATCCGCGAGCTTTTTGACGGAATATTCCATCTTCTCGAGCTTTTCCGCATAATCCTCGAGCGGATGGCCGGAGATGTAGAGGCCGAGGAGTTCCTTCTCCCACAGAAGCTTCTCTTTACGTGTGGCTGGCGGCGAGTCTACGAGCCGCAATGTAGGGAGAGTAGAAGTGTCATCCATAAGGCCAAAGAGTGAGCCTTGGTCCTTAGATTCCTGCTGGCGCTCTTTGTTGTAGGCAAGGAGATTTTCGGTGTTGGCCAGGAGCACGCCGCGATCAGCCGACCCCGCCTCCGGGCTCGCGGGCAAGTCGTCCATGGCGCCGGCTTTGATCAGAGACTCTAGGGACTTCTTATTTAAATTCTTATCCTTAACACGGTCAAGGAAGTCGATAAGCGAGGCAAATTTGCCGCCGCGCTTGCGCTCTTCAATGATGGCAGTGGCAATGCCTTGGCCGAAGTTCTTAATGGTGACGAGGCCAAAGCGGATCTTATATTTCTCATCCGGAGAAGATTTTGGCGGTACGGTAAATTGCGAATACGACTCGTTCACGGAAGGCGGCAAGACATCGATACCCATGCGTTTGCACTCATTGACCATAATGCCGATAGTGTCGACATCCCCAGACTCGGCGGTAAGGACTGCGGACATGTAGATCTCCGGGAAGTTGGCCTTGAGGTAGGCGGTCACGTAGGCAATGTGTCCGTAACTGGCCGCGTGCGCTTTGTTGAAGCCGTAACCCTGGAAGGGTACGAATAATTCCCACAGAGCCTCAGCCTTCTCGCGGCTCATGCCTCCGTGTTTGATACAGCCTTCTACAAACATCACGTGCTGCTTCTTCATCTCCTCAGGGATCTTCTTACCGACAGCTTTGCGGAATTTATCCACCTCGCCCCAGGAGTAGCCGGCCACCTCAATAGCGGTCATGAGGAGGTCATCTTGATACACAAGCACGCCGTAGGTGGTATCAAGGTAATCCTTCATCTTCGGATGCATGTAGGTGATGGGCTTCCGACCGTGCTTGCGAGCTATATATTCTTGGATGTTGTCCATCGGACCTGGGCGGTAGAGAGCCACCATGACGTTAATGTCGTGGATTCTGGTGGGCTTCAGTTCCGTAAGCGCTTTAGTCATGCCGGAGCCGTTCATTTGGAAGGTGCCCTCCGTCTCGCCGCGGGCAAGCATCTCGAAGGTCTTGGTGTCGTCGATGGGGATGTCTTCCAGGTGGATTTCTTTGCCCTCGATCTTTTTAATGCGTTCTAAGGCATCAGCAATGATAGAGAGGTTCCTGATGCCGAGGAAGTCGAATTTAAGCAGGCCCGCCTCCTCGATGGAGTACATATCGTACTGGGTAATAACCTTATGCTCGCCTTTGGTATCGTACTGGAGCGGAGTGTAATCGGTCAGAGGTGCTGGGGCAATGACCACTCCGGCCGCGTGCACGGAGATATGCCGAGCATTGCCCTCGATCTTCTGGGCCATATCCACAACAGCTTTCGTATCAGCATCTTCTTCATACAACTTTTTGAAGTCGGGACTCTCCTTAAAGGCGCGCTCGATAGTCATGGGGAAGCCTTGAGCACCCATAGGGATAAGCTTGGCCGCGCGGTCGCCAATGGCGTAGGGATAGCCCATGGCTCTGGCTACATCGCGCACCGCACCGCGGGCCATCATAGTGCCGAAGGTGCCTATCTGGGCCACGTGCTCTGCACCATACTTCTGTCGGGCGTAATCAATCACCTCGTCGCGGCGGTCGTCGGCAATGTCCATATCGATATCGGGAGCAGAAGGGCGATCAGGATTCAAAAACCTTTCGAACGGCAGGGCGAAGTCGATCGGATTGACAGTAGTAATGTCTGATAGAAACGAGACCATCGAACCTGCGGCCGAACCTCTCGTGTTGGTGAGGATGCCGTTGTCGTGGGCAAAGCGCAATAGGTCGGAGACGACAAGGAAGTATTGAGGATAGCCTTTATCCTGGATCACTTTCAACTCGTATTCGATGCGGTCAACTATCTCTTGCGTCTTTTCCAAACCCTTCTCTACCAGGCCTTTGTAAACGATTTCTCGCAGCATATAGTCCGGGTTCCTTCCGTCGGGTATCTGAATTTCAGGGAAGACCCATTTGCCAAGTTCCAATTCCAGATTACACATCTCGGCGATCTTCTGAGAATTCTCCAGGGCCTCTGGGGTATCTTTAAATAATTCTTGAGCGCGCTTCTGCGTAATGAACGAGAAGTCCTCATCCTCCTCGCTGAAGCTCTCCTCGCGCGTGCCCAAATGGGACTGGATAGAGAGGACAGTGTCTCGAGCGGCCTTATCTTCCGGCTTAAGGTAATACACGTCGTGAGCGGCGACTAGAGGGAGATTCTCTGCCTTGGCGAAAGCGATCCTCTCCCGCATCTTATCCTCGTGCCCGGCCATCTCTGGATGGTGAGTGATCTCCAAGTAGAATTTATCGGCGAAAATCTTGTGGTAGCGCTTGGAGTACTCTAGAAGATTAAGATTGGTAAGCGCCGGCAAGATGGCAATGAGTCCTTCATGATGGTTCTCTAAGAGCTCGGTGTCGAGGCGCGGCTTGTAGTAGAAGCCTTCTAGGTTAGAGGCGGTCACGAGCTTCAAAAGATTTTTGTAACCCGTTTCATTTTCGGCCAGGAGGACTAGACGAGTGCGCTGGTTGTCTATGCGCGCTTCCATGTCGCGCCGAGTGCGCAGGGCGACGTAGGCGTCGAGGCCAATGATCGGCTTGATCTCAGCGTCCTTGCACTCTTTATAAAACTCGATGGCGCCGTAGAGATTGCCCGAATCGGTGAGAGCCAGAGCCGTCATCTTATCCTTCGTGGCTGCCTTGACGAGGTCGGGGATCTTGGGTAGAGCCTCAAGGAGCGAGTAGTGGCTATGGGTGTGGAGGTGGACGAATTTAGCCATGATGGCACTAGTATAATACAGGGCGTATACTTTAGATAATTGTGGCGAAACACTTTATAGTCGGGATCGATGAAGCGGGGAGAGGACCCTTAGCCGGCCCGGTCTCTCTGGGGGCGGTGATGGTGAGAGAGGGGTTCAATAAAAAGTTTTTCAAAGGTATTAAAGATTCTAAAAAGCTCTCAGTAGAAGACAGAGAGCTTTGGTTTGCCCTAGCCACTGAGGCGAGGAGGCGAGGGGAGCTCGACTTCTGCGTCTCGCTTATCTCGGAAAGCGTCATCGATAAGCATGGCATCGCGTATGCCGTGCGGCTTGGGATCAAGAGATGCTTGAAGCGCTTGGAAGCCCCATATGATTCTCAGATCTTCTTAGATGGCGGTATCAAAGCGCCGGAGAAATATGTCCATCAGACCACGATTATAAAAGGCGATGAAAAAGTACCCATTATTTCCCTCGCCTCCATCTGCGCCAAAGTGGTCCGTGACCGCAAAATGGTTCGGCTCTCCAAGACGTACCCCGAGTATCTATTCCATATCCATAAAGGCTACGGTACCCTGGCTCATCGTGAGGCTATCAAGAAGCACGGCAAGTCGGAGATTCACAGGGTGTCTTTTCTCAGAAACTTGACTAATAAGCCATGATGTGATATTTTCCTGGCAGACTGAACCCTCACAGAGGAATTGCCAATGTATATCTTTGGAGTATTGCAGGTAGATAATTCGCCTGAAGCTGCGGCACACAACGATCGGTGGCTCGGTCCAATGACCATGGGAGTGGAAGTCACTAAGCTGCCTTTAGCCAAACGTTGCGGTCTTGGCAACAATGACCCGCAGCACAGCGGTACGCGCACCTCATCGGCCATGGAGCAGTCGCTCGTGGATCGGCTCCCGCCCCTTGGGGCAAAGCTCGTTACGATCAAGCTCGACAAGGACTCGGTGGTCGCTATGGCCATCTATGATCTACGGGCCAAGAAGCTTGACGCCAAGATCAACAAGGTGCTTGTCGCTTGGGCTGGCGCGGTCGATCGGCATGGCTGGAGAGAGGCTCAGAAGAGATCTCCTGCTCTTGCTACGTACTTCACTGGGAGCAAGGCCGTGACGGCGCTTGATGCCGTGGCTACTAACCATGAGAAATGGCCAACACTTGATGAGAAGGTCCGTGTTTCAGCGCTCATCATCACAGGTCAGCTTGGCGAGAATGATATACGTAACATTGCCGGTCACATGCCGGGTAAGAGGACAAGCGACTTTGAGTTCGACCTCCACGCAGGTAGCATGGTCGGATTCATCCGCGCCCCGGGCGCCTACCACCAGGCAAGGGGCTGGGCTAATAATCGCTTCCCAGTGGCTATCGTATTCGATCCAGAATACGAATACTTGGGCGAGCGCTGTCGCCGGTTCACTGTCGTTTGGCAAAGTGAGATGGCTGGACGCGAAGAGTTCGAAGAAATGGTCAATGCTCTAGAAATGAAAGTACGTGGCATGACCTACGAAGAACTCGTGAGCAACCTCATGAGTTGGGGCGGCAATCCGGCCATCGTCTCTTCTCCGGAGGGTAAGGGAGTGCAGACCCTGCTCTTTGAGAAGCAAGTGCTTGAGTTGGCACTCGAATGTTCACGGCTAGCACCCACTCGCTAGAGGCCCGAGTAATCCTCGGGTCTTTTTATACACAATTTATCATTTGACATAAATACGTACATATGCTATTTTGATGTTGGACTGAATTTCTCCTTCCCCTTGCAATTACTATTATGACTTCCAACTCGGAGTCTCTGGTAAAGCGCGCCGTCGCTTTGCTTGATGAGATTGGAGAAAGAAGTCAGGTCAACACTGAACTTCTTTCCTGGATTACTTTCGTCCAAAAGTATGGATTCGAAAAGGCGTGCGCACGACAACGTGAGTTGGCGAGAAAGTTCACCGATTCGCTGGTAACCGAAGCGATCGAGAAGATTGCCAAGGCCGATGATCGTTGGCCGAGCCTGCCAGAGAAGATACAAGAAGTGGCTCGGATCCTTGCTGGGTGGGCCGATAAGACGGAAATTCGTGGTATCGCTGTGTATGACTCCAAACAGCCAACAGCCCAAATCCCTTGATTCTGGGCTGTTTTTTCATAGTATAAATCTCCTTGACTTTTTATAGCACCTGTGCTATGATAGTAGCAGAGGTTCGCACAACGCGGATCTCGATCTTTTCCACTTTTGCTTAGGAGGGTCACATGACCGCCCCAGCGATTCAGTCGAGCATCCGCATCACGAGCCACGCAGTTGGCGTAGTGCTGAACGAAGTACTACCAAGCGGCGAAGTTCGCTGTGCGCGTATGTTGTATGAAAAGCGCGGTTCTCGGACGGTTCGCCACATCATGGAGACCGGCGAACGCGGAGAGACTGTACGGCAGACTCTCGAGAGTTGCTTCCACGAAGCAGCTCGGGATCGCGGTAGTTTCCGTTACGAACTCACATCAGATGAACCAATTCTGGTCGAGTTCGGTGACGACCAGGAAAATCCTGGCGGAAAGCACATGAAGGTTTTCTTCGGCGCCATGGTGAAGAGTGGAGCCCTTCGCGACTTCATTCTGCCTGACGGTGATGAAACTCTCGGCCCGATTGTCATGGACGAATCATCGGAAATCCTTCGACTCCTCCGGGAGACCGAAGGGAAGACGGTTCCGGTCCATGTGCGAGCTACCCGGGCATCAATTTTGCCGCTTGCCGGCGATCGTCGAGTCTTCGACAGATACCAGAAGCTCGTTCTCTCGACGAAGCCAGTTATGCTCACCGACGAGCAAGAGGCGGCTGTCGCGGCTTATCCGGGCAAGTGGTAGCAGAAGTCAAAGCCTTTCTTGGCTTGGTCCCGCACAACGTGCGGGGCTTTCTTTTTATAAAAGTTGTGCTAAACTCGAGTCATGGTTGTACGAATGAGACACACGAGATCGCATACGGCAAACCGTCGATCTCACCATAGTTTGAAGAATCCGGCTCTTTCCAAAGAGTCGACTGGTGCTGTCCATCTACGCCATCGCGCCAATCCAAAGACCGGCACGTATCGCGGCCGCAAGGTCGTTTAGCACATTTTGTTCTTTCATGTCGCATAGACATCTCTCACGCTCAGTTGTTTTACAGACGCTTTTCGAATGGGACTTCGACAAGAAGGACTCAGGAGAGGTTGAACCTATTTTCATAAGGAATATTGCCGAATTCGCTCCGGACTCCAAGGATAAGCCCTTCATGGAGGCACTTTTGAAGACCGTTATCGATAAACGGAAGGACTTGGATACTCTCATCGAGAAGGCTGCTCCGGACTGGCCATTAGAGAAGATTTCTACCGTTGATAGAAATATTTTGCGTATCGGCTTGGCCGAACTCCTCTTTGCCGATCGTAACGAAGTCCCACCGAAGGTGGCTATCAACGAAGCCATCGAGCTTGCCAAGTCCTTCGGTGGTGAGACTTCTGGCAGATTCGTCAACGGTGTCTTGGGTGCGGTTTATAAAGAGATGGGCGAGCCTGGCAAGGACGAGAAGCCCAAGCCCAGGAAGAAGTATGGTAATGTGCCGGATTCGGAATTGCCTGTACACCGACTGGCGGGCGCGGTTGTATATGCTAAACACGAAGGTGAGACCTATCTTGCTCTTGTCCACGATATCTTCGGCCACTGGACGCTTACCAAAGGCAAGGTTGATGGCGACGAAACGGAAGAAGAGTGCCTTATCCGCGAGGCCCAGGAGGAGCTCGGAGTGCCAATAGTTATTAAACAAAGATTGGGTGAGAACTCCTACTCCACCTATCACCCCGAGCATGGCAAGATCATGAAGCATGTGGCCTACTTCCTGGCCGAAGCGCCCTTCCAGGAACTGACGCTTGAGAAGAAGGAGGAAAAGGGCGGGCTCGACGATGTGCGTTGGTTTCGTTTGGCAGATATCTTGGACCTCAACTTCTACGACGACATCTTGCCCATCGTGACCAAGGCTTTGCAGATACTTGCTCAAAGCAGTTAAAAGAGGTAAAAGAAGGCATGGATTTCACGAAATTTGAGGAGGGGGCGGGGGTGAGCTTCAAGGACAAGAGCCTTTTACGCCAAGCCTTTACCCACCGATCATATATAAACGAGAACAAGAATCTCGGTCTCGAGCACAACGAGCGCCTGGAGTTCTTAGGCGATGCGGTCCTTGAACTTGTCGTCACCAACTTCCGCTATATGCGCTTCAGGGATTCTCTTCTTCCTCC
>JAIFWO010000030.1 GCA_019661895.1 Candidatus Parcubacteria bacterium
CATAATAACATAAAAGAAAAAACCCGCAATGTTCAGCGGGTTCCAATCAGGATATGGCCTGAGTATTGATGATGCCCTAAATAGCGACCATCATCAATCCGATGTATTGCCTCGCGACCATCAAACTGCTCGAATTTCCAATTCCCGGTCTGATTCGAGTAGGTGAGGCCATTGCGTGAGAAGTTGACTGGTCCGCGCCCTCCCTCAAACCTGCGGTGCTCATAGCTGGCCTTGAGAGCTTCCTTAAGCAGAGGAATGGCAACGGGATCATACTGACCAGAGTAGCTCATCATCCAGACCGGAATTCCTTCGAACCAAATGACTGTCCATCCGCCTGAAAAGCGGGAGCCAAGACTCTTTGAGTAGCAGTCTAACAGCTTGAAGCCGTCATGCTCATACTCGATCTTCTTAAAGTCTGGCATACCGGGCATTTCTGTCTTCGCGGCGCCCCCAGCCCATCCTTGAAGCATGGCCTCGAAGAAGAACTTTTGTATTTCGGCAATGGCGACCATTACAACTGCTCCTTGAAAGGGTGTCTGGCGAGATACTACATCCGTCTGATATAGTATGCAAACGATGAATCAAACACTAGAGGGGGTCATCCGGGTCACCGGCAAGGGGGTGGGCTACTTCAAGAACCCCGCCGATGAGAACAACGACTTCGAGATCCAACCAGAGAATATCAATATGGCTCTCAATGGAGACACGGTGAGGGTCGAACTTCTAGCCCAAGAAATATACAACCGCAAGCAGGCCAAGGTGGTCGAGGTGGTCGAGCGCAAGAAGACGGCCTTCGTCGGCACCCTGGAAGTGTCTGACAGCCCAGAAGCATCCGGCTTCTTCTTAGTACCCGACGACAAGAGGATGTATCGAGATATCTTCGTGCCCAAGAATGAAGCAGGTGATGCTAAACCAGGTGATAAAGTCCAAGTCGAGCTTACGGAGTGGCCAGATCCGACTAAGAGCCCGAAGGGCAAGGTCATAAGAGTGATCGGCCACGCCGGAGAACACAACGCCGAGATGCTCGGTATCGTCTTCGAATCCGGCTTCGAAGTCGACTTCCCTACCGACGTCGAAAGTGAGGCAAGAGAATGGAAGGAAAAGTTTGCGAAAGAAGATCACCTTAAGGACCGGAAGGATTTCCGAAGCACCACCACCTTTACTATCGACCCTGTCGACGCCAAGGACTTCGACGATGCAATATCGATAAAAAAAATAAATAATAATGAATATGAAATAGGCATCCACATTGCCGACGTCTCGCACTTCGTCACGCCGAAGAGCGCTTTAGACAAAGAGGCCGAGCATCGCGGCACCTCCATCTACCTCGTCGACCGCACCATCCCCATGCTCCCGGAGATCCTCTCAAACGACTTATGCTCGCTTAACCCAAACGAGGACAAGTACGCCTTCTCTGCAGTCTTCGTCATGGATAAAGCCGGCCAGGTCAAGGAACGCTGGTTTGGCAAAGCTTTGATCAACTCGGATAAGCGCTTCAGCTACGAGGAGGCTCAGGAAATCTTAGACAAGAAGTCTGGAATCTTTTATGAAGAGCTCGACACTTTGAATCAAATCGCCTACAAATTGAGAGAGGAGAAGTTTAAAAATGGCGCCATTGAGTTTGAGACCGAGGAAGTGAAGTTCCAGTTGGATGAGAACGGCAAGCCCATTAAGGTCTTCAGGAAGGTTCGCAAGGATACGCACAAGCTCATCGAAGACTACATGCTATTGGCAAATAAAGAGGTCGCCACCTATCTCCACTTGGAGAGCAAGAAGAATACCAAGGCCGCCGGCGTCTATCGCATCCACGACGCTCCAGACCGCGAGAAGATCATGAACCTCGCCACCTTCGTGAAGGCCTTGGGCTTCGAACTGAAGAATAAGGATGGCGAGACCACGGCCGAGGACATTACCAGGATGCTTCGTTCCGTGGAGGGCACTCCAGCCGAGATGCTTGTGAAGACCGCCGCTATCCGCAGCATGCAGAAGGCGGTATACTCCACGGCCAACATCGGCCACTTCGGCCTCGCCTTCGAGTATTACACCCACTTCACCTCCCCCATTCGCCGCTACCCCGACCTCCTAGTGCACCGTCTGGTCTATCGCTTCCTCACCAAGGGCAAGGTCGAGCCGGACGAGATCGCCAAGTATCAACACCTCTCAGAAGAGTCGAGCGAGCGCGAGTTGGAGGCAGCTGAGGCCGAGCGCAACTCCATCAAGTACAAGCAGGTCGAGTACATGAGCGAGCGTGTCAATGAGGAATTCGACGCTATAGTCTCCGGTGTCTCTGAATGGGGCGTGTACGTGGAAGAAGTGGAGACTAAGGCTGAGGGCATGGTCCGACTCAAGGATATGACGGATGACTTCTACGAATTAAATCAAAAGCTCTACGCCGTGGTAGGCAAGAAAACTGGTAAGAAATATTCTCTCGGCGACAAAGTCCGAGTCAAACTAACCAACGCCGACCGCGATCGCAGGGTCCTTGATTTTGCTTTTGTGTTGGAGTAGTGTCACTACAGAGTAGTTCACCCGAACCAGGAGAAAATGTGTCACTTAAAACAAGTTATTTAGTGATCACGCTCTTAGAGAGCGGTCCGGAAGTTCAGACAATAGACGAGTTCAATCAGCAACTTGTCGGATTACCATTCCATCCAGCAATTAGAGTTGACGAAGACAAGAATAAATGGGGCATCTCACAGGAACATGATCCCCAATTCGGCGAAAGGGGCACGCATTGGACTCCACGGGAAATGGGGCGGTCAGGCCAACACACTTTCGGTACTGGATTCCTCGCTCGCAACATCACCCTCATGGTCGTGAACCAACATCAGAAAGACTCTTGGCACAATGCCTTGAGGTGGATCTATAATACATATAATAAGTGAGCGCCCCTCGGGGCGTTTTTATTATGAAAAAGAGCGACATGTTGTCGCTCCGGTAGTTCAGAGTCAAATACCACTGGTCCCGAATTCAGGACCCTTGAGAGCTTCCCTGTCTTCAGCCTCTTTGCCTGTCGGCTTGGGCAAGGGGCCCATGATAGGCGCACTCCGCACGTCGCGATCAACTGGCTTCGCGGCATTCTGACCGATTGGCTCAAACGGCTTAGGAGTACGAAGACTTGGCGAGAAACCGCGCCATTTAAGTTCCTTTGGCATTGAACCTCTTGTGAGAGAACTACGGTGAGGCCCAGCAGTGCGTGGCGCTTAGGGAAGCGACGTACCCTGCAATGAGGGCTGCTCTCATAGGCCACCTCGCATCTTTGACCGCCATAATCACGTTTGGCAGTTGCCGCTCAATCCCATCTGCAACTACATCACGGGGATTGAAGCGATACTGACTAAAGGTAAGACCAAAAGCATGCAGACCCACCCCGGCAACTTCCGAGGTGATAAGCGCAGCTTTCCGTCCAGACATGTGCAGAAGCTTACTGGCACCAAACGCTCCCCCAACCTCAAATGTTAGGACAGTGAGATGAAGTTGATAGCGCCGCATCCTCCAGTGAGTTCCGGGAATGATGTTGTCTGATCGTACACTTTGATAATTGCAGTCTGGGCGCGGGTACACCACCCTAGACCATTGCGCCTCGAGTCTTGGACTCAGGGTGAGAGCAAGGCAGAGCAAAAGAAGTGGCCTCATAGATCTCCCGGGAGGGGTAGGGACGATCGAAGCAATGGAAGGAACAAGCTCGACAATACATGCTACGCCTCAAAATTTATTTCGCAACTACTACGGCGTCATCAAATGAAATCGAAAGTAATTTTGAAACACCAGTCGAGGACATAGTCACGCCATAGATCACTCCTGCTCGGCTCATAGTCTCGCGATTGTGGGTGATGAGAATGAGTTGAGAATTTTTGCTCAATTTTTCCGCCATGTCGCTCAGAGCCCGTTCGCCGCCGGAGAGCATCATGAGGCCCTTGATCTTCTTGCGCGGAAGGCTTACGGAGATGTCGAGGCCCTCTTCGGTGATCTCTTCCTCGTCTGGCTCCCCTTCAGAATCTAGATCCGCTTCCTCACTCTCGAGCATGGCATCCCTTTTCTTCTTACGCTCCCGGGTTAGGGTCAAATGGGCCTCGCCACCGCCAAACATGAGGGTAAAGAGTTCTCCGAATTCTTTATTGATCTTAGTGATTCCGGTGGAGAATTCGGCGGCCAGTCGGGTCTCAAGCTCCTTGATAAGCTCGCGCAGGCTCTCGGCCGAGCGCTCGAGGTCAAGAAGCTCCCTCGATAAGAATTCATCGCGTTCGCTCACATCCTTAAACTCCTTAAGCATCTCCCCTGCCCCAGAGATGCCGGAATCTTCTAGGCGGATCTTCAAACGTTCGAGCTCGCGCTTGCGCTCTTCTTGGAGTTTGCGCTCTTCGACCGCTGCAGCACTTTCATTCTCAAGATTAAAGTTCCTATACTGCAAGGCCTCGGCTCCGATAAGATGCCCGACCTCTGCCAGCTCTCTCTTCCACTCCTCGTCTTCTAGCTTAAGCTTGTCCTCGCGGACTTTGAGCAAATTTAATTTGGCTATCAGTTCGTTTTCTTCAGACATGATCCTAAAGAGGGCCTTCTCGGCATCGCGCGAGGAGTCCTTGTCCTTCTCGATCTCTTGCTTCAAGGCCTCGTACTTACTGTGGAGTTCCTTCTCTTTCGTTTCAGCCTTACTGACTTCATGCTCAACTCTCTCCTTATCTTTGCGCAGTTCCTCAATAGCCTTCTTAGCCTCAAGTATGATCGAGGAGTCGGCGGCGTGCTTCTGGCCCTTGATGAAGTCTCGTAACCGGCCCAAAATATTTTCGATACTCTCGAGGATGGAGAGCTCTTCGTACAAGTCCTCCACCTCGCGCAGGCGGATCATCTTGTGTTCCTCGCTCTGGGCAAGCTCTTCCTGCTTGCGGACGATCCTCTCTTCCGCGCCAAGCGAGCCCTCGATCTTCCCTAGCTCTCGCACCAAGCCATCTTTGTGAGCCCGCGCTCCGGCGATCTCGGATTCGAGGTCAAGAACTTGGAAGTTTTTATCTTTCTCCTTGCCGCTCTCTTCGAGAACTTTCTTGGCGCTGGCGAGCTCTTTGTTCAACTCCCCAAGCTTGCCCTCGATAGGCGTTCGCTCGTCTTTAAGGGCCGCTTTATTGAAATCCAAATACACTTCCTCTCGCTTGAAATATTCTTTGGCCCGGCTCACGAGTTCTTCTCGGAGTCCTTCGGCCTTCTCGATCTTCTCGGCCTGCTTTCTCAGGAAGCGCAGATGCGGGGCGATCTCCTTCCTCAAGCCCTCGACTTGGGCAATATTTTCAAAGGTCTTCTTCAACTTCCTCTCGCTCTCTAAGCGTTTGTATTGATAGATCTTGAGGCCAAGCGCGTCCTCGATCATGGCCTTCCTCTCTTTGGTCGAAGCGTTTAGGATCTTGTCGGCCTCGCCTTGCGAGATGATGTGATGGCCAGAGGCACCGATGTGCGCGTGGGCCAAGAGCTCTAAGACGTCCTTGAGCCTCACCTGGCTCCCATTGATCAAATATTCGTTGACGCCGTCGCGATGCACCACGCGCTCGATCGTGACCTCCGGGAAGTCGATACCGAAGGTCTTGTCTGAATTGTCGAAGGTGACCTTGACCAGAGCCCTATTCGAGCGAGCCTCGCCGCCCGCACCATTGAAGATGAGATCCTCGCCCTTCTTGCCGCGCAAGCTCTTGATGGACTGCTCGCCCAAGACGAAGCGGAAGGCCTCAGCCACATTCGACTTGCCACTTCCGTTCGGCCCGACAATGGCCGAGATAGGAGAATTGAATTCGAGCGTACTCGCTTTAGCAAATGACTTGAAACCGGCTAGTTCGATTGACTTTAGATACATTGCTTCCAGTATAGCGCATTAGAAGTTGAGTTTATTTCTCCCAACCCTTGGCCTTGAGAGCACTGCGGGCGGCCTCTTGCTCGGCGTCTTGCTTACTCTTACCCTCTCCCTCACCAATGAGGGCTCGGTCGAGGTAGACACCAACGGTGAAGTGCTTATCGTGATCCGGCCCAGACTCCTTAATGGTCTTATAACTTGGAGTAATGCTCTCGTGCTCCTGCGCCTCTGCTTGGAACAGAGACTTCGCGTCTATCCATGCGCCGCTCGCGATAATCTCGTCGGCTAGAGAGGTGATATGGGTCAAAATAAACTTCTCCGCCTCTTCAAAACCTTGATCGAGGTATATAGCGCCAATGACAGCTTCGAGAGTATTGGCGAGGATGTATTGGCGCGCGCGACCGGCGTCCTTCGACTCGCCCTTAGACAGCAGTAGG
Source organism: Candidatus Parcubacteria bacterium (assembly GCA_019661895.1). Taxonomy (GTDB): domain Bacteria; phylum Patescibacteriota; class Minisyncoccia; order Phycocordibacterales; family Zambryskibacteraceae; genus JAIFWN01. Next base: position 6,271 of record JAIFWO010000030.1, read on the forward strand.
AAATTATTGGCCTCAAGCTTCTGCGCGACCAAGGCACATGTATCGGCATTGACCAAAGCGCTACGCAAGCTCGTCAACTCGCCCTCGTTCATATCCCTGAAGCGCTTATAGAGGAAGTTGGTGATCCTCTCCTT
>JAIFWO010000012.1:0-1335 GCA_019661895.1 Candidatus Parcubacteria bacterium
GGGGAGCGGCACCAAGGTCTCTGGCTTCCGTGGTTACTTCCTCAAGGGCGACGGGGCTCTGCTCTCCTTTGCCATTTGGAGATACGCCTATGATTTCTTTTTGCATTAGTGTTTTACGCCGATGATCGTACCGTCTCTAGTGAGACGCGAATCTCTGCTTGGTACCGGGTTCATCCCGCAAGGCGAAGAGGATTTGTATAAGACTCAGGATGGGGAATATCTGGCCGGCACGGCCGAAGTGGCCACGATGGGTTACCATATGGACGAGACTCTGGATAAGAAGGATTTCCCTAAAAAATATTTATCCTTCTCGCCCTGCTTCCGCCGCGAGGCGGGGAGCCATGCCAAAGATGTGAAGGGCCTCATCCGCGTCCATGAATTTTTCAAAGTCGAGCAGGTAGTCTTATGCGAGGCCTCTCATGAGGAGTCGGTGAAGCACCATGAAGAATTAAATAGAAATACCGAAGAATTTATCGAGTCTCTCGGCATCCCGTACCACACGGTAGTCAATTGCGGTGCTGATTTGGGCCTGGGCCAGGTCAAGAAGTATGACATCGAGCTCTGGGTCCCGCTTGAGAACACTTATCGAGAGATCTCCTCGGCTTCATACTTCCACGACTTCCAGACCCGCCGTTTGAATATCCGCTACAAAGATGTGGATGGAAAGATGAAGTATGCCCACTCCCTCAACTCCACCGCTATCCCGACTCCGCGCATCCTCGTCTCCTTGGTCGAAAACTTCCAACAAGCCGACGGTTCTATCAAGATCCCCGAAGTTCTCGTACCTTATTTGGGCGGGAAGAACAAAATTTGTAAATCTTGACACCGGTACTGGTATAACCTATTCTTCAGAAGGAATAAAACCCTAACAGGGGGAAATATGCTCAAGATGTTTGCCGTTAGGAAAGGCATTCAAACAGGCGAGACACCGATGCTGTTCAAGGCCCATTCAAGTGATGCGGCAGTCGGTATCTCCTCGCACTCAGATGGCAATATCGTACTTCGATTCATAAGGCCAGCTACCAAAAGGGATCTCGAGGGGAGAAGAGGCTGTGAACATTCAAGTCTATCTGCTAACACAGAAAATGTCGTAACGGTGCTATACCTAAAACCAGAAACCGCTATGGCACTGAAGTCTCTGCTGGAAGAAGTTCCTGACTTGAGAGGTCTCGAACAGTTTATTGTGACCTCAATTGAGACTATTGCCCAACCTGAGTGATTGGGCATTTTCTTTTGTTATACTTCAAAGATGAAATTAGTTGGAAGTGAGAAGGGGATACACTCGCCCGATTTCCATAAGAAGAAGCAAAGGGAGAGGCAGATCAAATTCACTCT
>JAIFWO010000012.1:1347-17043 GCA_019661895.1 Candidatus Parcubacteria bacterium
AGAGGCAGACCAAATTCACTCTCTATGCCTCTCTTGCCGTCCTTATCCTTATCTCGCCCTTCATTATCCTAAGGAGCCAGCGGCTTCTTATCAGTAACATTCATGTCGTGGGCAATGACGTCACTAAGACAGAAGATATCGAGGAAGTGGTGAGCAAGGATCTGTCTGGCTCATTCTTCCACCTCATCCCGCATTCAAGCACGATCTTTTATCCCAGGAACAAGATGATGCGGGATTTAACAGGCTCCCTGCCGCGAGTGCGCACCGCGGCTGTCTCGCTTGAGGACTTCCACACCATGCTCGTGGAGGTGACGGAGAGGGCTCCCGCCGCCCTGTATTGCCAAAACACTTCAAGCGCGACCAATCCCAAGGGCTGCTTCTTCATCGACACTACCGGTTACATCTTCGGCGAGGCACCGGCCTTCTCGGGCGGGGTGTATAGCATCTATACGAGCGAGCCCGTGCTCGATGATCCGCTTAAGAAGGTCTTGCTCCTGCCGGAAGTCTTCAAGGGGTTAGAAGAATTTCTGAAGAGCCTGGCCAACATCCCGCTTTATCCGGAAGTTTTGACGCTCAAAGACGATGAGTATGACCTTGCCCTCTCAAGCGGCACGCATGTCTTGTGGAAGAAGGGTCAAGACCTTGAGACGATCTACTCCAACCTCGACTCCTTTATCTTGAACCCAACGGTCCGCAAGCTGGGTATCAGTAACCTCCTCTACATTGACCTGCGCTTCGAGAATAAAGTATTCTACAAGTTCCGAGGCGAGTAATGAAAAACTTTTGGAACAATTTAGAGAAGCCGATATTGGTATTGGCACCCTTAGCCGACGTGACCGACGCGGCCTTTCGTCGCGTTATCGCCAAGTACGGCAAGCCCTCTGTTTTATGGACAGAGTTCGTCTCTGCCGACGGCTTGGCTCGCGCGCCGGAAGAGGGGAGGAAGAAACTCTTGAAGGATTTGGAATACACTGAGGCCGAGCGTCCGATCGTGGCGCAATTTTTTACGAGTCACCCGGAGTATATGTTCACCGCGGCTAAGCTGGCAGAGGAGCTTGGCTTCGACGGAATTGATATCAACATGGGTTGTCCCGACAAGGGAGTAGTAAGGCAAGGAGCGGGCGCGTGTCTTATTAAGACCCCGGCTCTGGCTCGTGAGCTTATCCGCGCGGCTAAGGACGGGGCGCCCAGGCTGCCCGTCTCGGTCAAGACGCGGGTCGGCTTCAATAAGGTGGAGCTGGAAGAGTGGCTGCCCGAGCTCCTGGCCGAGAGCCCGGCCCTTATCACTATCCATGCCAGGACTATGAAGGAGATGTCGAAGGTGCCAGCGCAGTGGGAGCTAGTGAAGAGGGCGGTGGAGATAAGGAATGCAAGCGGCAAGAACACGCTCATCTTTGGTAACGGCGATGTCCGAGATCTTGGAGAGGCTCGTCAGAAGGTGGAAGAGACCGGATGCGACGGCGTCATGCTTGGTCGAGCTATCTTTGGCAACCCATGGCTGTTTGCAAAAACAATTCCGACGTTGGAAGAAAAATTAAGAGTGTGTGTCGAACACACCAAGCTCTTCGAAGAACTTTTAGGCGAGTACAAAAACTTTTCTATCATGAAGAAGCACTTCAAAGCTTATATAAACGGCTTCGAGGGAGCAGCAGAGCTACGCGGCAGGCTCATGGAGACGAATAATGCAGAGGAGGTTAAAGGAATCGTGGCTGATTTTTTACAAAGTTTAGAATAGGGCTTGGTTGAGCCATCATTTTTTGACAATTACGACAAAGTGTGTTTTGATGTTGACAATTCTTACTGTTGTGCTATGGTAGATATACCAAGTCACCAGGGACGCCCTGGACGGACTGGTACAGCTCTTCAATCGTGAGGTGATCCATGCTTCGACGCATTCGTGGTCCGACGCAGTTGCGAATCGATTCCCATTTTCTTGTGAAGACGCTCGACTCGACGAACACCGGCGACGCTGGCACGATCGACATCTGATCGGCGCCGACGCGGCATAACGGCAGTCCGTGTGGCCCTATACGCTAGCAGGGTGGGGACAAGCGTATAGGAGCCCACGGCTGCCGAGTAGTACCTCATGTTCTATGCTCACAGAGCACTCAAGACCCAATTAAGGGTCTTTAATTTTATAAAATTCTCCCATAAACCCAACCGTAAGAATCCCTTGACATTTCCGTCTTTCCTTGATAGAACTCTAATAGAGCTTTGATCATTTAGTATACAACGCATCTAACTGACGGAGGTGGGAAATGAAGCGGATTTGCAGTCTGCTGGTCCTGGCGGTAGCAGTGGCTGGTGTCCTTGCAGGTTGCAAAGGAGCCGATGCCACAGCGGTCGCGATTGCGAAAGCGTCAATCGATACGACCAGTCGAACGAACAACAACTGTGTCCGCGGTACGCCATGCGACAAGGTGGTTCTCGGACCATTTCATCCGGTCGATACGACCATCATCATCAATACCGAGTACATCGTGGAGGGTTCGTTGACAGTGCCGGCCGGGCTCGACTCGAGCGTCACCGCTACACCCAACGGGTGTGTATCGATCACTTCGATCAATATCACTCCAGGTGGGAGCGCCACCAACTGGCGAGTAACGATCAAGGTCAAGGGTACGCAATTGGGTCGATGCCAAATCATGGTGAGGCCCAACGCAAACCTCAACATCTACACGGTCGTCTTCGTCACGGTTAACCAAGCTGTGGTCGTACAGCCAGTTGATACGACGATCAAGATCACCTCAGTCATACAGATGGTCTTGTGCGTCGGCGGGACGCCAGCACAGGCCATGGGTACGATTACCTGGCAGGTAAACCCATCCGGGCTTGCTGTTGCCCTGACCCCAAGTCTCGGGAGCGGGAACATCTTCACGGTTAACTCCAGTGGAGTCGTCACCGCTGTTGGACAGGGAAGTGGCAACGTGGTTGTGGCAGTCGGTATCAAACCGGCTGTCTACCAGGTAGTCAACATCGTCGTCAACGCTTGCGGTACGACAGGTAATCCGGGCACTTTGCCGACGGGTACGATCGTCATCGATCCAAGCGTTCGTCTCATCTTCCACATGGGACTGAATTGCTCTGCCACCCAGAGGTATCAGATCTATTACGAGGTCAAAGATGCCAACGGTGCACGGGCCTCGGTGCAGACGGTGACCTTCCAAGCTACGACAGCTGGGTTCGTCAATGTCGACGCAGGTGGGATGGTGAGTCCGATCGCGATCGGACAAACACCGATTGTCCTCACTTGGACGCAAAACTCGGCGGTGAAGAATTCAACAACCGCCGTTGTCGATGGCGAGTCGTGTCAACAGACCGTTGGGGGCACTATCGGGTTTACGCCAGCAAGCGGCAGCCTCAATGTGGGGGCTACACAGCAGCTAAGCGCCGTTACGGCCAATTGCTCGGTGTACAACGCCTCGACAAACCCAGTGAGGTGGTCAACGTCAAATGCCAGTGTGCTCTCGGTCAGCTCAATCGGGCTTGCCACAGGTGTTGCGGCGGGTCCAGCAACCATCACGGCTTCCGTTACTGGTTGCACGTCTGGCAGCGGGAACTTCACGGTCAACGCTGTGGCACAACCGACGCCGACCATTACGGTCAACGGCTTGAGTACTCTAACAATGGGAGATTCAACCATGTACTCGGCTACGGTGACCAATGCTTCGGACCCGACGGTCACCTACACAAGTTCTGCGCCGAGCGTTATCACCATGAACGGGCAGAATGGCTGGGCCAAGGCGATTTATCACGGCTCGGCGAATATCTGTGCGGTGTTGCGCGTTGACGCGACCAAGAAGGGTTGTAAGACAGTAACTGTTCCATAACTCCATACGGAGTAGCCCATTCAGGAAACTGAATGGGCTTTTCTTTACCCCGAGCTTGTCGAAAGGTTATACTCATTACATGAAGAAAAAGGAAACGATCTCACAAGTCCTCTACCGGAAGTATCGCCCAGAGACCTTCGCAGACGTAGTGGGCGAGGAACATATCGTGAGCGTGTTGGAGAATCAAATTAAGCTTGGCACCATGGCCCATGCCTACCTCTTCGCAGGCTCGCGCGGGACTGGCAAGACCTCCGTAGCCAGGATCTTTGCCCGCGAGGTTGGTACATCCTCCAACGACCTCTACGAGATAGATGCCGCCTCCAACACCGGCGTCGACGACATGCGCGCCCTCAATGAGTCCGTCACGACCCTGCCCTTCGAGTCCAAGTATAAAGTCTACATCCTAGACGAAGCCCACATGCTCTCGAAGTCGGCTTGGAACGCCTTCCTGAAGACCCTCGAGGAGCCGCCGGAGCATGTCATCTTCATCTTGGCCACGACCGAGCTTGAGAAGGTGCCTGAGACTATCCTCTCGCGCTGCCAGATATATATATTCAAGAAGCCAAGCCAGAGCATCTTGCGCGAGTTTGCCGAGACGGTAGGGAGTAAGGAGGGGAGAAGTATTCAACCCGAGGCCCTCGAGCTCATCGCCATCCTCGGAGACGGCTCCTTCCGCGACACGCATGGGATATTAGAAAAGTTATTTTCTTCCACCAAAGACAAGAAGATCACTCGCGAGGCAGTCGAGAGCGTCACTGGTGCACCGAAACAAATATTAATAAACAATGTCCTCGAAGCGATAGTCGACCAAGATGCGGAGAGGGGACTGAAGGCTGTAGCCGGAGCCCGCGAGAGTAACGCCGATATGAAGATCTTTGCCCATCTTATCTTAGAGCGTTTGCGCTTCCTCTTCCTCCTGCGGCTCAAAGCAGGGATGGATGAATATATTGTGAGGGAGACCTCCGCTGACGACGCAGCCTTTCTTAAAGCTCTCTCCGAGCGCGCCGGGGCCAGCCTGACCGCCGCTACCCTTCTCGCCTTCATCGAAGCCCTCGAAACCGCCGACCGCACCGCCATCCCGGGTCTCTCTTTAGAGATCGCTTTGGCAAATTCGATAAAATAAATAAAAAGCCATCCGGTGGACGGCCTACGGCATTAGACGATGCACGGGTAGACTTGCTTCAACAATCCCATACGATTTAAATATGCGACCGCATTATTAAATCGTAAGTACGAGGAAGGAAGGTCTCAGTAAGTACAAAAAGCCAGTATAGATAGTTGAATAACATCGAACATAGGTGCTATACTTACAGATAAGTATAGCACCTATGAAAAATAAAGAAAGAACCCTCGCTGTTAATTTGAGGAAACAGGGCAAGACTTACTCAGAGATTTTGACTCAAGTTCACGTCGCCAAATCGACTCTTGCCATTTGGTTGGGCCAAGTAGGTTTGGCCAAAGCTCAGGAACATAGAATAAGCGAACTCAAAATTCTTGCCCAGAGGAGAGGGGCTCAAGCACGGAGAACTAGCAGAATAAATATTTCCGGAGAAATAATAAATAAAGCCGAAGGAGAAGTCGGGAAACTTTCCAAGCGAGAGCTTTGGCTTATAGGCATCGTCCTTTACTGGGCGGAGGGTTCAAAACAGAAGGAGTGGAATGTTTCTCAAACCCTCCAATTTACGAATTCCGACCCTTATATGGTAAGAGTGTACCTACAATGGCTTCGGAAATCATTGAGAATTCCAAAAGAAGATATCTGTTTCAGTTTGACTGTGCATGAGAATCATAAAAATAGACTGAAACAGATTATTCGACATTGGGAAAATGTAACTGGATTTAAAGACCATCTTTCTGATAGAGTGTACTTCAAGCGCCATAAACCAAAGCCTGGTAGATATAATACTGTCGAAAATTATTATGGAACCATGCGGGTGATGGTTCGTAACAGCACTAATCTCAATAGGATGGTGACTGGTTGGGCACAGGGTGTTTATAAAAATTGCGGGGTCGTCTAACGGTAGGACACGGGACTTTGAATCCCGGTATGAAGGTCCGATTCCTTCCCCCGCAGCCGATTTTGTGTTTTTTGCAAGCGAAGCGCTCCTTTACAAAAAAGCGCAAAATCGCTTCGCAGAGTTTTGTCCAAAAACTCAAGAAGGTATTTCGGGTAGAATAGATATAGCCACATCGGGAAATTGGTACGAGGGCTTGGGCCTCGCCTATGTGGTGAGCTTTTTGCGTAAAATTATATGAAAAAAGAAAATAATAAATCAAAACTTACTTTTAAAGATTTTGGTTTTGCTAATGATGAATTGAGTGAGGAGGAACTAGGTAATGTGCTGGAGAGAATATTTAAGGGTTCTGGTAAGCCTTCAAAAAAAGATAGGAACACGAAAATTATTGGGTGGATCGCAGTCGCTTCTTTAATAATTGGAATATTTATTCCAAATGAGTCTATCGGAGGGGTTTTGTGTGGTATTGGTTTTGTTTTAATACTTGTCTGGATATTTAAGAGTGGGTATATCAAATATTCCCGATAATGATCTCTTTGAGAAAATGCAGAGAGCTGATTGACGAAGAAAATATCTACCAAGCCCTCCCCTTGGTATAACTGGGGATAAGAAAGTATGAATCGTCCCAGACGGCCAGCTCGACTTGACTTTAATACAAATTATGCTATTCTAAAAATAGATTTGGTCATTGTCGTTGAATCCCTGAGCCGGAGGATGTGTGTCAGATTCGGAAAAAGAAGGTGAGAGTTGGTCGAGCCAATTCCTCGGGAAGTTGTTCAAAAGCCTTGTGATCCTCCCAATCATCATGTGGATCTGGCCTAACGTAGTTCCTTTCAAATTCTTTCAATTCTGGAAGGCGCGGGGAAGCCTTGTGGAATGGTGTATGGCCGCCTGGCCGGTCTTGGTCTGGGCAGTAGTGGTCAATATCATGTTCTGCCTCTTCGTTCGCAAAGAAGATCCTGACCCAGTAGAAACTGTGGTCAAGGGTTTTTTCGTAAGCCTGTGGGCTGGGTTGAGCGAAGAGCTGACTTTCCGATGGCTATTCTTCTTCCTCGGCATTGTCGGCGCAAAGATCACGAACTTCTTTTTCTTTGGCTTCTTGGGACTCGGTATCCCGGCGTGGTTCCAAAATCACGTCATGGGCCCGATTGTGAATTTTGTCACTTTTGGGCATCTCGAGCACTACATTTTCAACCCGGCCGGATGGGCGGTGGGTGCCTCAATGATCGCCACGAATGCTTTCTTCCGAGATGGCCACGACTATCAAGGCATCTTTGGATGGCTGAACAGCTGGTGTGTCGGCATGTTCCTATTCTGGATCATGTTCACATACGGATTGCCGGCAGCAATCGTGATTCACTTCCTATACAATTTCCTGATCGATCTGACGAGTGCTTCAATGGCACTTGTGACTAGACGAAGAACGTACGCTTGGTAATAACAGCCTGGGCGGTTACTCCGGTAACTTCTCAGGCTTTTTTGTTTGTCTAAATAAGTTCCAACATCGTTCTGCGGGACAGCTCGTGCTATCCTGTATACATGCAAAAGGAACAAGTCATAAGGATTGTGGCGTGCTCGACTGCCGCTCTCATCATCCCGATTCTTGGACAATTATTTGTGAATGGCTGGAATTGGGGTCCTGGGGATTTCATCTTCGCATGGGTATTTTTCAATATCCTTGGTCTTACCTATACATTCGTGACTAGTAAAGTTGCTCACCCCAGAGGCAAGATCGCGGCAGGCATACTCGTGGTCGCAGTCTTTGTCTTCATATGGGTCGGGCTTGCTACTGGATAATAATCTACTAACATGGCAACAGAAGAATTTAAGATAAATGGAGAGGAGTTGGTCGCGAAGGTTAAGGAGCTGGTGCACCAGGGCAATATTCGCCGTTTGAGTATTAGGAATGAGGCAGGGGAGACGGTCATTGAGATCCCGCTGACCTTTGGCGCTATTGGCATCTTGCTGGTGCCCTCACTCGCCGCGATCGGGGCAGTAGCGGCTCTCCTTACCAAGTGCACTATTGTGGTAGAAAAGAAAGATACGCCGTAATTGATTACAGAAGAGAGGCCTTGGTATATTGTGATAAAGTTGATATATGACAGACGTAGTTGTAGTAAATGACAAAGATGAAGTAATTGGCACAATGCCCAAAGACGAGGCGCACAGGAATGGTACACCTCATCGCATCGCAGTAGTCTATTTGGAGAATAAAGAAGGGAAAATTCTCATTCAGGTACGAATGTCGGGCAGCCTCGACCACTCTTCAGCAGGCCATGTAGATCCTGGAGAAAGTTATTTGGAGGCTGCAAAGCGTGAATTGAGAGAAGAATTGGGCGTAGAGAATGTCGAATTAACTGAAATAGGAAAAGGAAAGTCTGATGAGGTTTACTCCAGTGACGGTGGACATAGAGTCCATGCGTTTCAAATATATAAATGCAAGGCTGATCCGGTAAAGCTTCAGGAAGACGAGGTGCAAGATGTATACTGGGCTGATCCCAAAGCTATATTTAAGGAAATGAGCGAGGATCAAAGTCTTAAATATTGTGGAGGTTTTCGAGAGTCCTTGAAATTTATCTGAGTGCCCTAGATAGTCAGCCGTGATATTCTATAAACATGCTAACCGTTAAGGCCTCGGCAAAATCAAGCCCGATAAATGGCATAGGCTTGTTTGCAGATGAAAAGATCTCTAAGGGAACCATAATGTGGAAATATGATCCACGTTTTGATATTTCTTATTCTCCGGAAGAAGTCGAAAATTTCCCTCCTCTCCAGCGCGAGCAGATAGATCGGTATGCGTATCTTTCTAAGGTTACCGGAAAGTACGTTTATTCAATGGATGACAGCCGCTTCACCAATCACTCATCACAGAACCCAAATGAAGATGTCGTTCAATTTCCCAATGAACCAGAAACATGTGGAGTAGCCAATCGAGATATTGAAGCCGGAGAAGAGATCCTAGTTAATTACCGCCTGTTCGACGCTCATGACGAGAAGGGGGAAGAACCCTATTTAGCCAGTTAAGATTTAAACCTTATCCACTTCGATAAACTCATTGGAAAGTAGATCGCTAGCCAATGCTATACTTGAGCTATGAATATACAAAAAATCGTATTCCTTAAGTTGCGGTTTGTGATGGCGTTTATATTCCTTTGGGCCTTTATCGATAAAGTTTTTGGCTTGGGCTTCGCTACGAAGAGTGAGAATGCTTGGATCAATGGGGGATCGCCGACCATGGGCTTCTTAAAGTTTGGGACCCATGGACCGTTCGCCGACTTCTTCAAAAGTTTAGCCGGTATGCCGGTCGTCGATTGGCTCTTCATGCTTGGGCTTTTGTTTATCGGCTTAACGCTTCTTGTAAATAGATTTGTGGTGTGGGGAGCGGTGGCTGGGATTGTCATGCTCGTCCTCATGTGGCTCGCCTTACTGCCTCCAGAAAATAATCCGATCGTCGATGAGCACATCGTCTATGCCCTCGTCCTGGCTGTTCTGGCTGTCAGAAGTAGGAGAGGGGAGTGATTACAGAGTCAAAAATCTTTTGATACCGTAGACATAAATAATAGAGAGCATGGCAGAGACGCCGTAGAAGATCCAAAGGCCGCGCAGGAATCCTGCTTGCAGATCCTCGCCGACCACGACCGAGTGGAAGAAGATCAAGACGAAGCCAATAGTGCTTGTGAAAAGGATCTTATTCCAATGCTTGGCTACGAAGTCCTTCTTCCTCATAGCCTTGCCTACGTCGAAGGTGAGAAGAAGGAGGAGGCCAACAAGTCCGAGCTCAATGTAGAAGTTCCCTAGAGAAAGGACGATGAAGTGGAGATCGAAGTTGATGCTAAAGAGGAAGAGGAGCGGATGCAGGAGCATGAAGAGCAGGATAAGCGGAGAAGTGTTCTGTAAGAATCTTTCGAAGTTCACATACTTACTCAACCAAGGCTCGAAGGCCGGCCCGACGATGTGGAGCCAGAGGAGGGAGAAGGCCGCCATACCGAGCATGGGGAATAGGGTGTGGCTACTCCTGGCTCGGATCCAAAGCGGCACCAGGACTGCCAGGGAGGCGAGCACGAGGATGGAGTAACGGATGATCTTGTGAGGCATTTAGATCTTGTGAATGCTGGTGACGCTCAGGATCCCCTCGATGGGATACTTTTGCCAACGGTCACTGTCGAGTTGGTTGGCCGGCATGAACACTCCCTCAGCCCGGACGCGCTCGCCAGTAGGGAAGTCGACCGGATATACTTCTAAAAGATTTAGATCAAGAGCGTAGTGGAGGCCCTTATCTGTTTTAAGGCCAAACGCGCATTCAAGAGTCTGCGGACCGCTTGTGTCTTTGTGCGGAAGACACTCCCACGTACCCTCGACCGTGATGCGCCGAGGAAGCTCGCTATACGACCCCTTGACTACTTGCGCGATGAGCCAGCTCTCTCCACTTCGCACCATCTTGAGCGTTACTGGATAGACAGCGGCTGGCTCGAGCGGGGTGTTGCTTGTGACTTCTATGACATTGCCCTCGACTTTGTAAGAGTCGGACTCTTTAGTGACTTCGACTGCCTGGATGCGGTCGGGCCAGGGGCTTGAGACGCTCCTTCCAAGCGCTTGAGACGGGTCTCTGAGCCAAGCGGCCAGGAGCTCTGGAGTAAGGAAGCTCCCATACACAAGCTTGATCTGGGCCTTGAGCGCGTCTTTATCTTGGAGGAGGGAGACCTCTTTGAGCTTCTTACCGAACTCTTCGACCCGAGCCGTAATAGCCGCCTCGTCTATGTTTGAAGTTGTCTGAGGTGGTGACGAGAGAGGCCGGCGCAAGACCAAAAGCCCAAGGACAATAAGCACGACAATGACAATGATGGATTTGAGATTTCTTTGCATAAAGTAATTATACTATGGGTATGAAGATTATCCTTTTAGCTCTTGCAGTTGCTCTGGCTGGACTTTTCGTCATCCGGCAAAGTCCAGATGCTGTTGCGCCTGAAGTTAAGCTCGAAGAAGTCACCCTCGACATTTTGCCTAGAGAGGTCCTCCAAGGCGAGCCGGCGCTTATCGAGGTGCACGGCACTACCAGTATTGAATCCCTCACGTTTAACGGCAAAGCTCTAAAGACCTTCGTCTATGTCCAGAACCCCTCTGCTCTTATCGGCATTGATTTGAAGATGAGGCCGGGTACATATCCACTCACCCTCACGCTCGCAGGTGGCCAAAGGCTAGAGAAGAACCTCGTCGTCACTGAGCGCAAGCTGGAGTCAGCGCCGCTTGGCATCCCCGGGAAGCTCGGAGGCAATACGAAAGAGGCAGAGGAAAAGGTGGTGGCCTCATTAGCGCAGGAGAATGCCATCCTTGCCGCGCTCCCCACCAGCACCACGACCCTCTGGAGCGAGGCCTTTACCTTCCCCATTTCCAATCCGGTAGTCACTGACGTATACGGCTACAATCGCCTCACTGGTACGGGCGCCTCGACCATCATCCATAAGGGTACCGACTTCCGCGCTCCGGAGGGTACGCCGGTCCTCGCTATGAATGCCGGCGTGGTGCGCTTGGCCAAGAAGTTTACCATCTATGGCAATACGGTCGTCATCGACCATGGCCTTGGCCTCCAAACTCTTTATATGCACTTGTCCCAAACAAATGTGCAGGTCGGCGAGCGTGTGGAGAGAGGGCAGGTGATCGCTAAGAGCGGCCAGACCGGCTACGCCGAAGCCGCGCACCTGCATATCTCGGTGCGGATCGGCGGCATCTCTATTGATCCTATGAAGTTCTTAACCCTCTTCGACTAATCCACGAGGGTGGTGAAGACGACCAGGCGCGCATCGTACGTCTTGCTCTCCTTGATCCAGTCGCCCGAGCAGGTGATGAGGTTCAAGTGCGCCTTACCGTCGGAGGAGGAGAAGATGAGATCGGTCGGAGCACTCGCTCCAGGGAATATCTTTACATCGGTGACCTTGAAGTGGAGCTTCTTGCCATCGTTTCGTACCACATACACATCGTCACCGGCTTGAAGCTCTGACAAATGTTTGAAGACTCCCGGCAGAGCAAAGCCGTTGTCGACATGGCCATCCATGACCGCACTCCCCACGCTGCCAGGCACTGGGCCCGCGCGGTACCAACCGGCGTCGGTATAGTTCGTCGGCGAGGACATGGTGCCCTTCGTCGTCTTGCCCACATATTGGACGTCGGCATCGAGGTCAATAGAGGGGATTTTCAGATAGGCAGGCTCCACGGGGACTTTGACCTTCGGTTTGGGCTTGGGTTCCTTCACCCCGGCGAGACTGGCCACGGCAGAAGTGACGGCCGAGCCCGAATCGACAATGGTATCGGGCAAGAGAGAGGCGAAGTATTCCGTATTGGGCGTGCCGAAGACGGCGTTCACGAAGAGGGCAGCCGCGACGATTAGCGAGCCCATGCTAATGCTTTGGCCTATGCGCTTTTTATTCTGCTTTTTGTCCATGGTGATAACACAATAGGCTCAGTGAGCCTATTGTAACTAAGGTATTATCTTTCTGTGAGTCTAACGAGCATATCGACGACTGTAGAAGAGGCCGAGGGCTGCCGTGAAGAGGGAGCCGAGGATGAGAGCGATGTTACGCGCTGCGTTGCCGCCGGCTCCGGTGTTCGGAACTCCCGGATAGACAGTACCGGTGCCGTTGCCCACAGTGCCAGTACCACCTGTATTAGGCACAGAGGTGCCTACGGTCACTACTGCTGGTTGGCCGCTTGTCGCACCAGTGGCTACCACGTTAGCAGTGTTTAAGCTGAAGGTGTAAGTACCGCCGTTGACCGCACCGCTTCCGATATTACACATGAGGTTAAGAGTGGTCACGGTACCGCGAGGTAGGACGAGCGGATTGTCGAGGGTGAAGGAGTTAAGCCCGGAGTTGATGCTTGACGGTACATTATTGCCGCTGTTGAGCGCGGAGCTCGTGTTGTTGGCGTTAGCAATAGTACAGTTCTGGAGGGAGGCACCGGTGGCACCATTGCCTGTCCCCAAGATGAGCGGAATGCTTGAGATACGGACATCCTCGCCCGAGTAAGTGGTGTCGAGACGGACGACGGCCAGGGTGGCGTTCTGAGAGCCGGCACCCACATTTTGCGAGAGGCCGTTAGTCATGAGCTGAACGGCAAGCATCGGAGAGCTGACCGAGCTTTGGAGATACGTTTGGGCATTAGCTACTCCTGCAAATGATCCTGCCAAGAGGGCAAGGGAGAGCGGTAGAGTGGCCAGTGCGTGCTTAATTCTGATCATACGTAATAATTAATTATTGTAATGACAGAGCATGAGCCCTGCTTATCCAAAGACGCCAAGCCTTCTAAGCTCTTACACTTATTGAAGCCTTGCATTCTGAAACTAATGGAGGATAATGAGGTTCCGGACCCCCTCTGAAAACGCTGTTTGTAAGGATCTGCCTCTCTAACCGTTTTACCTTGTGGAAACGCCAAAAGCACAGGAATTTCAAGCCATTTATGACGCGGAATCAGACGCGGTATTTCGCTTTTGCCTGCTGCGCACGTCGGACCATGACCTGGCTCTCGACCTGATGCAGGACACCTTTATGCGTTTCTGGAACACGATCTCTAAGGAGAAGGAGGTCAAGAACGCCAGGGCCTTCCTCTTCGCGGTGGCGAGGAACCTGGTCATAGACTGGTATAGGAAGAAGAAGGCCGTCTCCCTCGAGTCGCTCCTTATCGAAGGTGCCGAGGATAAGAACGAGCTCATCTCAGCCGGCGGCGAGGTTGAAATTAACGCCGAGGCAAGCTATCTTATACGTCAGATAAACCTTCTGGACGAGACCTACCGCGACGCCGTCTACTTGCGCTGCGTGGAGGGACTCAAGCCCAAGGAGATCGGTGAGGTCATCGGTGAGTCGGCCAACGTCGTGTCGGTGCGCATTAACAGGGGGCTAAGAATCCTTCGGGAAAAGTTAGATTATGACCAGCAATAGCAAATTTGAGAAAAGTTTAGAAAGCCTTCGCAAAGTCTCGCTCACTTCGAAAGAGAGATCAGCCGTTTCTAGCACCTTAGCGCATTATGTAGAGGTGCATCCGGCCGTGACAGAGGAACACTACTTCGCGGCGCTTCAAAGGATGTTTAGAAGCGCCTTGGCCACTATCTCGTGGAAGTAGTTAGACCTCCTTTTCGTCTTGGGCGATATTGTTCCACATCAGAAGCTTCCACTCGTCTTTTTTAAACCAATGAGAAACGTAGAGGCATATAGTGAGGCCCGCATTCCCCATAGGATTGAGATAGCTTAATTTATTGTATTCTGAAGCAGTAAGGGAATCCGAGAGGAGCATATAGGAGACGACCATTTTTAGAAAGATCCCGTGAGTTACTATGATAATTCGCTTTTCTTTCCGCTCTTTGATGAAGGCGAGCAGCTTCTTAGCCCGTTCTCGAAGATCGATAAAGTTTTCTTCATCTGAATATCTCAGATTGTCTTCGTGGTATCCCTTGTCGATAAGGTCGATGATGGCGCGGACTTGCTGCTCGTCTTCCTCGTGGCCGATGATTTGTGTTGGGTTCCTCCTCTCAACGAGCAGGTCCGAGTACTCGACCGGGATCTTCAATTCTGTGCCGATGATCTGGGCCGTCTCCCGGGCCCGTTCGAAGGTGCTCGCGAGGATAATTTGAGGCCGACTGCCTCCCTGTGGGAGGTGGTGAGCGGCGGCTTGAACCTGCGCTTCACCCTTAGGGCTCAAGTTCCCCTCGGGGCCTTGTCTTAAGTGTCTGGCGTTGAAGATAGTCTCTCCGTGCCGGACGAAATAGATGATTTTTGTGCCCATCTTCTTACTTGAAAAATAATGTTTCGATCGAGTCCCACCAGCCGTTCCCGTTCGTATCTTTTTTATTTGGATCAGTTTTGACACAAGTTTTGGTAGCGCCTGGCCAGGAGCAGGTCTCGACCTCGTCCGCTAGCACATCGCCGTCACTGTCCTTGATACGAGGCTCGAGCTCGGCCGTAAGAGCAGCGGGCGTAGAGCTTGCGCCTTTCAGCGTGTAGACGATCTCTTGGGGCAAGGTAAGGAAGAGCATTTGGGGAGTGCCACTCGCGGTGCGGGTGAAGTACATCATCTTGCGCGCCTCTCCGAAGGCTATGTCTGTCTCCTCGGTGTGCCAGTCGGCATACATGATGATCTGCTTGTCGTCGTAAGCGACGTTAGCGAAGTCGTCTTCCTTGAAATCCTTTACCGCCTCAGAGACTCCATCCATCCTCTTGAAGCACTCATCTCTTTGCTTTGAGTCCTTGCACGCATCAGAGACTTGGTAGGAGAGGGCAGTGACCTTCTCTACATCATGCCTCTTCAAGGCGCTTAGATATTCTTGGAAGGTTTTCCAGGCAAGGGCCTTCACCGACCTCTCGTCACTCCCGATCGGCCCCGTCGGCGCTTGGACTTGCTGCTTGTAAACAAACAATCCTCCGAGGACAACGAGCAGCACCGCAAGAATAATTATCTTTTTCATAAAGGAATTATAGCGCTTTTGTCCTGTATGAGAAATATCCTAGACTCGTCTATACATTTATGGCCCTTATATTTCTGTTGGGACGCATTATCTTCGGAGGATTTTTCTTGAGCCGCGGCATTGACCACTTTAAAAATATCGAGGCACTGACCGCCTACGCCATGTCAAAGGGTGTGCCCCGCCCGAGGCTCTCTGTCCAGGCCGGCGGCGTGCTCTTGCTCGTGGGCGGACTCTCATTCGTCACTGGGCACTGGCCAGGCATCGGGGTCATAGCCCTTGTCATGTTCCTAGTGCCCGTTACGTTTAAAATACATGCCTACTGGAAGGAGAGCGATCCGACCGCCAGGAGCCTTGAACAAGTCAGCTTCGGGAAGAATTTGGCACTCTTGGGCGCGGTCCCCCC
>JAIFWO010000001.1 GCA_019661895.1 Candidatus Parcubacteria bacterium
AGAGAGTTGACGACCGTGTGATATGGGATATTTAAGGATTCGATAAATTCTTCGGTATTTCTATTTAAAGCTTCGTGCTGATTGACGGACTCTTCGTGGCTCGCCTCGCAGAGGACCACTTGCTCGAGCTTGAAGAATTCGTGGACACGGATGAGCCCCTTTACATCCTTCGAGTGCGACCCTGCCTCACGGCGGAAGCATGGGGAGAAGGAGAGGAACTTCTTCGGCAATTCATTTTTATTTATGACTTCGTCTTGGTGGTAGCCCATGGTGGCCACCTCAGCCGTGCCAGCCAGGAAGTCGCCGTCTTGAGTCTTATACAGATCTTCCTCCCCTTGCGGCAGGAAGCCCGTGCCCATCAAAGGCTCTCGGCGCACAAGCGAGGGCACGATCATGGGGATAAAATCTTTCTTCCGGAAAAAGTCTAATGCATAATTCCAAATAGCAAAGCTAAGCATCGCTCCCTCACCCTTCAAGAAATATCCGCGGAAGCCCGCCACCTTGGTACCCCGCTCGAAGTCGACCATGCCGAGGGTCGTCATGATCTCGATATGCGACTTGGCCTCGAAGTCGAATTTGGGCAACTCCCCCCATTTCTTCACCACATTGGGCACTTGGAGCATGAGGATCTGCCAATTTTGCATTACACCCTTGAACTCTTCCTCCAAGGTCTCGAGCTCTCCCTTCAAACGCTTACCGGTCTCGACGTCACGAGCCTCTGCGGCGGCGTTGCGCTCCCTATTCTTCTCATCAACCTTAAGACTCAAAACCTTCCGCTTATCGTCTACGGCCATAAGAGCTTCGACGTCAAATTCGACCCGCTTCTTCTTGGCGGCTAGAGCCACCAAATCTTTATTCTCCCTAATAAATTTGATATCAAGCATATAAGATACGATACAATATATCATATGATTCGAGAACTTCATCCAGGCGAGTGGCCAGAGCTTCTGAAGGAGATGAACGACCCGCCTAAGAAGCTGCGCCTCTGGGGCGAGCTGCCGAATCCAAGCAATAAACTCTTAGCCGTGGTCGGCTCTCGCAAATATACTTCGTACGGCCGCGAGGCGTGCGAGTCTATTATAATGGGCCTCAGCGGATACCCCATTACAATCGTCTCGGGCTTGGCTATTGGCATGGATACGGTCGTCCACAGAGCAGCTTTAAACGCTGGCCTTCAAACCATCGCCATCCCCGGCTCCGGACTCTCGACCAAAGTGCTCCATCCGCGTTCCAATCACGCTTTGGCACAAGAGATGGTCGAGGCTGGAGGAGGTCTCCTCTCAGAATACGACGACGAGATGCCAGCCGGCGTTTGGGCCTTTCCAAAAAGGAATAGGATCATGGCTGGGATGTGCCACGCCACTATCGTCATTGAAGCGGGTCACAAATCCGGCACGCTCATCACCTCCCGTCTCGCCACCGAATACAACAGAGAGGTCGGCGCGGTGCCTGGACCTATCTACTCCTCGACCTCGGAAGGCCCGCATATGCTTATCCGCCTCGGTGCGGCTCTTATCCGAGATGCGGCCGATGTCTTGGAACTTCTTGGACTCAAGAGTGGCGAGACCGGGACCCTTTTCGATACCAACGACCTTACGGACGATGAGAAAGTTTTCATAAATCTTTTAGCCGAGCCTTGTGAGCGCGACCTCTTAGTCCGTAATTCAAAATTTGAAATCTCCCGCGCCAGCGCCACTCTATCTTTGCTCGAAATCAAAGGCTTGATCGCGGAAGAACTTGGTGAAGTGAGAAAGACGTTTTGATACACCTCACCCGCACTTCGTGTCTGCCCTCTCCTTAATAAGGAGAGGGTTGGGTGAGGTGTATATATTTGCATTTACATTCTTTCTGTAGTATTTGTTACGTGATGCGTTTACTTATTGTCGAATCGCCAAGTAAGGCGAAGACCATAGAAAAATACTTGGGCAAGGACTTCCGCGTGGTGGCCTCGGTCGGCCATGTGCGTGATTTGCCGAAGTCTCAGAAGACTGCCATCGACATCGCAGCGGGCTTCGTGCCCCACTACGAAGTAGTCAAGGGCAAGGAACACGTCATCTCGGAGATAAAGTCTCTCGTGAAGAAAGCCGACGAAGTCCTCCTGGCCACCGACCCCGACCGTGAGGGCGAGGCTATTGCTTGGCACATCAAGGAGGCCGTGGGCCTCAAAGCGCCCAAGCGCATCGTCTTCCATGAGATTACCAAGGAAGCGGTCGAGGAGGCTCTCAAGCACCCTCGTGAGATAGATAACGATTTGAAAGAGGCTCAGGAGGCCCGCCGCGTCTTGGACCGCTTGGTCGGCTATGACCTCTCGGGTCTTATATGGAAGAAGGTGCGTTACGGCCTTTCGGCTGGCCGTGTGCAATCCCCTGCTTTGCGTATCATTATGGAGCGCGAGCGTGAGATCCGCGCCTTCAAGCCGGAGACCTATTGGAAGATATTTGCCCTTCTTCGCCAAGGCTCATCAGGACAAACTGCAAGTATGCAGTTTGAATGCTCTGTCGAACCAAGAGAGAAAAAGGAGGTCGAGAGAATCCTCGATGAAGGCAAAAAGGGTTCGTGGAAAGTGACGGATATAAAGGAGACGGAGGTGAAGAGGGCTCCGCGCCCACCATTTATTACCTCGACCCTTCAGCAAGCGGCTTCCTCACGACTCGGCTTCGCACCCTCGCGCACTATGATGGTAGCCCAGCGCCTCTACGAAGCCGGACACATTACGTACATGCGTACCGACTCGACCAACTTGTCTGTTGCTGCCAAACTTGAGATTCAACATGTGGTGAATCTCAAGTTTGGTCCCGAGTATTTCGAGGGACATATCTTCGCGAAGAAGAGCAAAAACGCGCAGGAGGCTCACGAAGCCATCCGCCCGACGCATATGAATGTAGAAACGGCTGGGTTGACGGAGGAGCAGCACCGTCTCTACAAACTTATTTGGCAGCGCACGCTCGCCACGCAAATGAAGGACGCCTTGGTGATGCGCACCAAAGTGGTGGCAAATATTGAAGGAGCCATTATTCCAGACTTCTGGCTGAATGGTTCAAGAATATTATTCGACGGCTGGACCAAGGCCGACCCCGCCGCGCAGGGAGAAGATGTCATCTTGCCAGCACTTAAAGTCGGTGAGAATTTGGATTTGAAAGATATCTTAGCGGAGCAGAAAGAGACCGAGCCGCCCGCTCGTTACTCGGAAGCCGGCCTAATCAAGGAACTCGAGAAGCGCGGTATCGGCCGTCCCTCCACCTACGCCTCTATTATCAAGACCATTGTCGATCGCGGCTATGTGGAGAAGATTCAAAAAGCTTTGAAGCCGACTGATACAGGCGACGTGGTCTCGAGCTTCCTTGAAGACAATTTTACCAATTACATATCAGATTCCTTTACCGCGGAGATGGAGGATGAGCTCGACGACATTGCGACCGGCAAGCGCACTTATCTTAAAACTCTCAAAGATTTCTATGGCCCCTTCAGCAAGGAGTTGAAGGAGAAGGGTAAACTCGCTAAGGCCACTGACCTCGGTGAGGCACCGGCGGAATTTAAATGTCCGAAGTGCGGCTCCTCGATGATCGTGAAGCTTGGTCGCGGGGGCAAATTCCTTTCTTGCTCGCGCTTCCCCGACTGCACAGGATCCTTGACCATGGAAGGCGTCGAGATCAAGAAGGATGAACCAATTGGCACAGACCCCGAGAGCGGTTTGTCTGTATATCTCTTAAATGGCCGCTTCGGTCCATATGTCCAGCTCGGTGAGGATAGCGGCAAGGGCAAAAGTAAAGTCAAAGCCAAGAAAGCCTCAGTGCCGAAGGAGAAAGATCTCTCAAGCGTGGCATTGGCTGACGCCCTGCATTATCTATCTCTCCCGCGCGAGCTCGGTGCACATCCTGAAACCGGCGAGAAGATTACGGCAAACATCGGCCGCTTCGGCCCGTACATTGCTCACAACACCAAACCTAAGGCAGACTTCAGATCTCTTAAGACCGACGACGTCTATAAGATCACCCTCGCCCGCGCCCTTGAGATCTTGAAGGAGCCGAAGAAGATGAGAGGATTCAAAAAGAAAGCTAAACAGTAAAGTTCTTGATCGAGTAGAGATCCTCGTCATCCGATGCTTCCATGATATTTTCGGCGCCTTCGTTGGCCAGCATCTTCTCCTCTTCCGTCAGAGGTACGGCTGCCTCGGGAGCGGCGTCAAGTTCGGTCTGCACCTTCTCTTCGATCTTCATGGGCTCTTGAGAGAGTTTATCAAGAAGGCTGCGGAGATCCTCTGGCGAGAAGAAGTCGATAGTAAGTTTGCCTCCATTCTCTCGCTTCTCGATGTGCACTCTGGTACCAAGAGACTCCTGGAATCTCTCCTCAAGATCAACAAGCTCTGGGTCCATCTGCTTCCTGGCACGCTCCGTGGCAATCCGGCGAGCGATCCCCTCGGCGTCACGGACATTTAACTTTTTATATAAGATTTCTTTAAATAGAGTGTCCTGTTCCTCCGGCCTATCGGTGAGCATCATGAGGGGCCTGGTGTGGCCTTCGGTGATCTTCCCTTCCGCCAGGGCTTGGAGCATCGGCTCGGGCAACATGAGGATGCGTAAGGTGTTGGAGACGTACTCGCGGCTCTTGCCCACCTTCTTGCCGATCTCGGCGTGCTTGAAGCCGAATTCTCTGGCCAACTTTTCAAAAGCTCTGGCTCGGTCCACCGGATTCAAATCCTCGCGCTGGATGTTCTCAATGATTGCCAATTCGAGCTTCATGAGATCCGTTTCCTCGCCGTTCCTTACTTGAGCTGGGACTTGCGAGAGACCGGCAAGTCGAGCCGCGCGCAAACGTCGCTCGCCGGCGATGAGCTCGTACTCGGTGGCCAAGCCGCCTTCCGGCTTCTCGACCTCTTTGCGCGTGACCACGAGGGCTTGGAGGACGCCGTATTGGCGAATGGAATCCGCCAAGCTCTTAAGCGCCATCTCATCGAACTCGCGCCTCGGCTGGTAAGGATTCGGGTGGATCTTATCGACTTCGATCCAAAAGATTGCTTCACTAAAGCGTTCTGACATGAGTGTATTCTAACAAACAATGGACAATGAACAATGGACTATCGATTTTGAGTTTTCTGGTTTATATTGTAAATTGATGATTGTTCATAGTTTATTAATTGCCGGAGTGGCGGAATGGTAGACGCGCACGACTCAAAATCGTGTCTCGCAAGGGGTGGAGGTTCGAGTCCTCTCTCCGGCACCACAGATAAAAGGATCGGGTTCATCCCGGGCTTTTTATCTGTCGAGGAGGACGAGAAAGCCGGAGCACGACGGTGCGAGGCGGGGTCGCGGAAATTTCCAGCGGGAAATTATCTGTGACCGAGTCCTCTAGCACAATATATTAAATTCCTATAGTGTATCCCCATGAAGCCGAAAGTATTGGTGATAGTAGGCTCGACCGCTTCGGGGAAGAGCGCTTTGGCGGTACGACTTGCTAAGAAGTTTAATGGCGAGGTGATTTCAGCTGATTCTCGCCAGGTGTATAAAGGTTTAAATGTCGGGACGGGCAAGATTACGAAGAAAGAAATGAGCGGTATTCCCCACCACCTCCTCGATGTGGCCGATCCTAAAAAGCCATTCTCCGTCTCGGATTACAAAGAACTGACTGAGAAATCTATACGATATATCGTATATAAAGATAAACTGCCCATTATCGTCGGAGGTGCAGGATTTTACATAGATGCGATAACCGGTCGTGCTACCCTACCGGAAGTGCCGCCGAATAAGAAGCTGAGGAGAGTTTTAGAAAAGAAATCAAAAGAAGAGTTGTTTAAGATACTCAAAAAGAAAGACCCGAAGAGAGCCGAAATTATTGATAAAGATAATAAGGTAAGACTCGTACGCGCGCTTGAGATCGTAGAAGCTTTGGGAAAAGTACCTGAGATAAAAAATAATAAAATAAATAATAGGAAATATATTTTCATCGGCCTGAGGCCGGAGCAAAAAGAGCTTGAGAGGAGAATTTATAAACGCTTAATAGAGCGCCTGCCAGGCATGATTAGGGAAGCTAAATCCTTGCGCCGGAAAGGCCTAAGCATAAAGAGAATGGAAGCGCTCGGCCTTGAGTATCGCTATCTGGCGAGATTCTTACAAAACAAGATTACCAAGGAAGAATTCGTCACCCAACTCTTCGCCGAGATTAAAAAGTATTCCAAGCGCCAATGGGTGTGGTTTAAACGCAATAAAGAGATTGAGTGGTTTGAACCTAACGAGTTCAAAGAGATTGCGAAATATGCTAGTATCTCGCTCAAGGGCGATTAGTTTAGTGGTAGAACAGCGGTCTCCAAAACCGCTGGCGAGGGTTCGATTCCTTCATCGCCCGCAATGATCCGCAAGAATGTCTGGGAGACATTCGCGTGGAGTACCAGCGCGTGTGCGAGAAGGAATCGAGAGCCGCAGTCCCGCTTCAGACGGGACGAGGCGGGGTCGAGCAAATCCCGAGCACGGGATTATGCGTGACCGATTCCTTCATCGCCCGCAATGTAAGAAAAAGCCCGGTTGCCCGGGGATTTCTTAGGCCTTCTTCTCTTTGTAAACCGTATGCTTCTTCGCGATCGGATTGTACTTCTTGACTTCGATCTTGCCTTCGACTGACTTCTTGTTCTTGGTCGAATAATAGGTGTGGCCCTTGCCGACGCCCTTCGGGTCTCCGACGGAGACGAGCTTTATGAGGTGATCTTGTGACATAGGTTATAAGAATACCCAATATGTCAGATTTTGCAAGTAGAGCCAAAATGCTCTAGAATGACCTCACGCGTCGGTGGTAGAGTGGTCAATTACAACAGACTGTAAATCTGTCGGCTTCGGCCTACGCAGGTTCGAATCCTGCCCGGCGCACCAATACGAAACAAGGTGCTTAATGCACCTTTTTCGATTGGTGCGAGCCGGAGCGCGACGGCGCGAGGCGGGGTCGCAGAACTTTTCAACAGAAAAGTATCCGTGACCACAAATACACTTATTTTCTTAAATAGTAATTGCTTTTTGCCACTCGTAAGCTAGTATGAGGACAGAGCCAGGAAAGGCCAGTTCTATTCAAACCCCATACTGAGGAAACAGGCATGAGCAACATCATCGACTACTTTGTGAACAGGGACCAATTCGACCTCGCCATTGCCCTCACCAAGCATATGCCGGGAAGCGATCGGGAAAAGCTGCTTGGTCAGATCCTCGCACGCGCCCTCAACGAACGGCAAGACGAGGCAGCTACACAAATCTTAGAAATGCTTGGTCGGCCGATCACGGACTCAGAACGAGCGGCGAGCTGTCGAGCAAGGCTGCGCCAGAGAAACCGTTCTTTAGTGAAGGGTGCTCGGGATGTGGCAGAGCAAGTAACGGACGATGCGTTGCGAGCCCAGTTGCAAAGAGAAATAGACGTGTCCTGCCTTCATTACGGATTCGTAGAAGAAGTGTCTGTTATGTCGCCGGAAGAAATCATCGACTGGGTCGCCGAGCATCTTCGTCGTTATGACTTCGAGGCAGTGGTGAGTCCAATCATTAAGTTTTTCTCGATCGACTTCGAGCCTCTTCTCAAGAAGATGCGGGCTGAGGCAGTGACGGCCGGCGACTTCGATCTAGCGAGTCGGATCGCAAGCATTTCTGGACAAGGTCTCCAACTTGGCGAACTCATCGAACTTTTCGGAGCGTGCAAGAGCAAGCTGGAGAAGGATCTAAGAGAGTCCTCTAACAGTCTGTACAGAATGGAAAAACTTGTCAAACTCTTGCCGACCCAGAATAGGAAGTCAGCCAGAAGGTGGATGATTGGTATCCATATCCGAGCAGGCAGGACCCGTGACGCTCGTGAGCTTTTGGAAAGCTTGCCCGAGAGAGAGCGGGGCCTCTTTGCGGAACGAATTCTCGCTCGGGAACTTGATCCTCGGGAGGGAGTCTCGTTTCGAGATGTGTGGGAAACGGAAAAATACTTGGGGAGAGAGCTTACGCTTGATGAAGTGCGCAAGAGGCTCACCTTCGTTTTTGTCGACAAAGGTGTGCATTTACGCTTCATCACACGTCTGCCCCAAGCAGAGCAGCCACCTTACCTCGAAAAGTTTGTTGAGGACAAGGTTAGGTCTCATGACTTACCCGCTGCACTTGAGGCCACTCGGCTCATCCCCCGTGATCTTAAGATCGATGAGCTCTTCACTATGCTCTACAAAGCTAGTGGATCATATGATCTCTGGTGTTGCCAACGGACTCCAGAACCACGCATGGTAGAGTCAAGCAGGCAAGCAATAGAAGAGATTGCCCGGCACATCGCGAGTCGATCTGTTCCCACGCAAGTTGCCTAACTGTTGTTCCTTGCGATGTCATCCCGCATGTCTTTCAACATGCGGGAGTTTTATATGGGGCACCCTTGAATAATTTAAGTATAGGGTTCAGAATGGTGCTGGATCTAACTTAACCGGAGAGTCTTTTATGCAAAAGATTGAAGACTTCTTCGGTTTGGCGAAGAAGTTGGCACATTCACGATGGTGGTTGTATGAGATCCTCCCACGAGAGGATTACGAACAGGAAGCCTTCCTGGCCTTGGTTCTGGCGTGGGAGAAATTTGATCCCGCTCGAAGGCTCAAATTCAGCACTTATGCGTATTATCGCATTAAGGGCGCCCTCATCAACGCCGAACGCACTTGGCAAAAGTTCCACCGGAAAACTGGATCTTGGCCTCGATTCTCAACCTATAATTTGAATTTCCGGTTCAAGGGGATGACTGAGGCTGATCTCGAACCTCTTGTGGATTTGTTTGAAGGCGAATGGTTCACTGTACCGGCGAAGATGGTCTTTCTTGAGGGATGTACGGTCGCCGAGACTGCGCAGGCCTGCGGGTATACCAAAAACGCGGTTCATCAGGCTTGTTCCTACTGGCGAAGAAAGCTGGTGAAGGAACTTGCGAGTTGAAGAGTCTCATTTGAGACTCTTTTTAATTTACAAAGAAAAAGACCGGATCACTCCGGTCCTAGTGCGAGTCGGCAAGGGCTTTTTGATCCTTCTTCTTTAGCTCCTCTGTCCACAGAGTAGCAAAGTTGATGGGAGGACGAGTTTGTTCGTCCTCGAAGCGTTTGAGCACTTCGGCAAGAGTGTAGCCGCGCAAAATTGCCGCGTCTACAGGATCTGCGAATTCGAGATCGTGAGTGGCGGCGACCTCTGCGGCGGGCTTGCCTTTCTTGCCATTTGGCCGCGGTAGGCTCTTAAGGAAGTCCTGCCACCCATTTTCGGTACCGATCGTACCCTCATTGGGTTTGGAATTGCGACATTCGCACACAAGGTCTTGTCCGTCGACACGACGAACTCGAATGAACTCTATCATCTTTAAACCCCCGATTGATGTTATCCTGAGATATTGTCGCAGACTTACTGTAGAGCCACAACTTTACTTCGAGTGGGTCGCGTGTTTATCTACCATACTGACACTGCCCGAGCGTCTCCCCTTCCTCACCTCGAAGGCAAACTCGCCATTCTTTTTATCAACTAGGACAGTGCCGCCGGAAAGC
This sequence comes from Candidatus Parcubacteria bacterium, assembly GCA_019661895.1. Taxonomy (GTDB): domain Bacteria; phylum Patescibacteriota; class Minisyncoccia; order Phycocordibacterales; family Zambryskibacteraceae; genus JAIFWN01. The sequence goes on from JAIFWO010000001.1 coordinate 9,503, forward strand.
ACCTTGTTGCCGATCATCATAGTCGCGACAGGATTAAGGATCTTGGTTTGGATCAAACGCTTAAGCGGACGGGCTCCGTATTGCGGGTTGTAGCCTTCTTTAGAGAGTTCCTCAAGGACGCTCTCTGAGACGACGAGCTCGATCTCCTTCTCTGCCAAGCGCGACTTCACCATATCCACTTGGATGCTGACGATCGACTTAATGACGTCTTTAGAGAGAACGTCGAAGACAATGATGTCATCAAGACGGTTTAGGAATTCTGGCCTGAATTGCTCTTTAAGAGCTTCGAGAACCTTCTCTTTAATATTGCCGTAGTCGCTTGTCTCACCCTTCGAGAAGCCGATGGACTGCATCTTGTCGATGTAGTTGGCGCCGACATTTGAGGTCATGATGATAATAGTGTTCTTGAAATTAACCACTCTCCCCTTGGCATCGGTCAGGCGGCCGTTATCAAGGACTTGGAGCAAGATATTGAAAACCTCTGGATGCGCCTTCTCGATCTCGTCGAAGAGCACCACCGAGTACGGGCGATGGCGGACCATTTCGGTGAAGTTGCCTCCCTCGTCGAAGCCGACATAGCCCGGAGGCGCGCCAATGAGCTTAGAGACGGAGTGCTTCTCCATAAACTCGCTCATGTCCACGCGGATGAGAGCCTTGTCGTCGTCGAACATAAACTCGGCCAAGGCCTTGGTCAACTCCGTCTTCCCCACTCCGGTCGGGCCCAAGAACATGAAGGAACCAATAGGACGGTTGGGGTCGGAGATGCCGGCGCGAGAGCGCTTCACCGTATCAGAGATTTTCTTCACGGCTTCCTCCTGGCCGACGATGCGCCGCTTCAAGAATTCTTCCATGCGGGAGAGCTTCTCCGCCTCTTCCTCGAGCATGCGTGAGACAGGGATACTCGTCCAGCGCGAGACGACGTCGGCGATGTCTGCTTCAGTGATCTCCTCTTTGAGGATGCGGCGCGAGCTTTGTAACTTCTTCAAGCGCTTGGATTTGGCTTCCAACTCTCGCTCGAGCGACGGGAGCTTGCCATAACGAAGCTCGGCGGCTCTGGAGAGGTCGGCGCGAGCCTCCGCGGCCTCGGCCTCGAGGCGAGTAGATTCAAGACCCTTTTTAATTTCTTTGATCTCGCCGACGGTCTCCTTCTCGTTCCTCCACTTCAAATCTATCTCGGAAGTCTTTTCCTTAAGGTCGGCGATCTCGGTCTCGATAGCCTTGAGCCGGCTCGTCACCTTGACGTTCTTGGCCTCGCGCTTCAGAGCCTCGCGCTCGATCTCAAGCTTAACCACCTTCGAGTGAGTCTCTTGGAGGATGGGGGGCATGTTCTCCAAAGAAATCTTTAAGAATGAGGCCGCCTCGTCGATGAGGTCAACAGCCTTGTCCGGCAGGAAGCGGTCGGTGATGTAGCGCGCCGAGAGATTGACTGCGGCCTGGATAGCGTCGTCGGTAATATGGACGCCGTGGTAGAGCTCATAGCGCTCCTTGAGACCCCTTAAGATAGTCATGGCATCTTCGATAGAAGGCTCGTTGACATAGACAGGCTGGAAGCGGCGGGTAAGGGCTGGATCCTTCTCGATATGCTTCTGGTACTCGCGCAAGGTGGTGGCGCCGATAGCCCGAAGCTCGCCGCGAGCAAGCGGAGGCTTCAACATATTCGAAGCATCCATGGAGCCCTCGGCTGCGCCCGCTCCGACGATGGTATGGATCTCGTCGATGAAGAGGATGATCTTGCCCTCGCTCTTCTCGATCTCTTTAATAATATTTTTCAGTCTCTCCTCGAACTCGCCGCGATACTTCGTGCCCGCGATCAAGAGCCCAAGATCCAAGGAGACAAGCTCCTTGTCGCGCAAGGACTCGGGCACGTTCCCGTTGGCCATCCGGATGGCTAAGCCCTCAGCGATGGCCGTCTTCCCCACTCCAGCCTCACCGATAAGGATGGGATTATTCTTCGTCCTGCGGGAGAGGATCTGGATAATGCGCGAGATCTCTTGGTCGCGGCCGATGACGGGGTCGAGCTTATTCTGCTTGGCGAGCTTGGTGAGCGAGCGAGTGTATTTGGAAAGAGATTTGAACTTCTTCTCGGCCTTGGGCTCGGCGCTGCCGCCCTTCTTCAACTCTTCGATGAGCTTAAGTACTGTCTGACGGTCAATTTTGAATTTAACCAAGAGCTCACGCGCCTCACCTGGGGTGTCGAGGACGGAGAGGAAGAGGTGCCTGGTACGAGGGTGAAAGCGTCTGGGCGTTCTCAGGATTCTCTATACCTTCGAGGACTGAGTCGGTAAGCAGGATGGTATCAACCTCCATCTTGTCGAGTATGGAGATCACCATGCTCTCTTCTTGCAAGATAAGGGCGGCCAAGAGATGCATGGGGTTGACGTGGTTCTGGCCGCGCTCAATAGCGAGTTCGTGGGCTCGCCGAATGGCCTCTTTAGCTTTAGTGGTGAAATTGGTAAATGGAGGCATATTTATAGCCTTATTATATGCAATTTTCTAGGAAAATCAAGTCTAATGAGCCTGGGAAAGAAGCTTTTGGATGGGAGCAATGGTCAGGTAGGTACTTGGAGGAAGAGTGAGGTCGTCGTTAGAAGTCTTTAGCCCAACAAGCTCGCCGGAGAGGTTAAGGAGCATGCCTCCGAAGGTCTCGCCTGCGGGGTTCACGTCGGTAGTAGCATGCGAGGTGTCGACATCCACGGAAAGGACACGCCCAACTGCCACCGATGTCTTCTCGGTACCCTCGAGGGCAATGACAGTTTGGCCTAGCTTGGCCTCAATTTTAGAGACGCCGACGGTCGGAAATCCTTTCGTCGCATGAGCTGGATCGGCTTGGATCTTGAAGAGCGTTAGATTAGCGATCTCGCTCGTGCTTACAAGCGCGGCTGGCAAGGTGGTGCCGTCGGCAAGAGTAATACTGTAAGAACCTCCGGCAATAAGCTCGCGCTTGTCTGAGAGTACGAAGCCGCTCTTGGTCACGACCACGCCGAGGGCGTAGAACTGTCTGTTGCCGCTGGCGTCGATGGGGGTATGGATGCGCACCAAGGCATCAGCGCCCTTGGCAGTCGAGCTCTGGATGGCCTCGTCGACGCCGACGATAGTGACCTCGCGCACGGTGTTGGTCGAAGTGGCGCTTGGCACGACCTTCTCGACGGTATGCTCGATGACGCGATCGATAGTTTGGGTAACACTCTGAGGAGCCTGGGCCAGGAGCGAGGTGGTAATAATACCCGTGGCAATAGAGGTGATGAAGCTTATAAGAAGCGTGAGCAAAATGATTTGCGTCTTTGTAAGATCTTCTACAGTGACCATAAAGCGATTATATCACCACTTCCCTTAAGAGACGAGCGGCCTCTAAAACATCTTTCTTGCTCGTCTCCGGACCGAAGGAGAAGCGCAAGGCCTCCCGCTCCTCTGTATTAATATTCTTGCAGGAACTTCCGGTAGAGACGCAGACACCGCGCTCATTTAATTTGACGGCCAAGAATTCGTGGAGAAGTCCCGGGAAGGACATGCTGACAATACTCGGCACGCTCAGAGCGGGAGAATTGAAAATGGCTTGGGGCAAAAGTCTCTTTACCTCCTCTATGAAAGTTTTCTTGATACTGCTTAGCCTTTCAAATTGCTCCTCCCTCTGACCCTGAGCCTCTTCGAGCGCTTGGGCGAACTCCTTTATAGCCTCCACATTCTCCGTACCAGGACGCAATCCCCTCTCCTGCCCTCCGCCAAAGAGGATTGGTTTAATCTTTACCCCAGGCCGCACGACGAGGAGCCCTGCCCCCTTCGGACCGCCGACCTTGCTGGCATCAAGAGTCATGAGATCAACGCCGAGCTTCAAGACGTCGACAGAGAGCACGGTGGCCGCTTGGCTGGCATCGGTGTGGATATATGGGAGCTTACTCCCCCGTTTCTTCCTATATTCTTCTACAAGACGAGAGATCTTAGAGATCGGATGCACGGCTCCAGTCTCGTTGTTGACGTACATGAGAGAGATGAGCACCGTACTCTCTTTAATGGCATGCAAAACTTTTTGCGGATCAAGAGTGCCGTCCTCTCTCATATCTACCACGCTCACCTCTCCGCCGCGCCGTACTACTTCCTTGGCACACTCGCGCACGGCCGGATGCTCGACGTTCGAGATAACGATATGCGGTTTTAATATTTTTTCTCTATGCGCTTCGAAGACTCCGAGAAGCGCAAGATTATCCGACTCCGTTCCTCCAGAGGTAAAGATGATGTCTCGCGCTTGGACATGAAGCACTCGGGCGATGCGCGTGCGAGCTTCTTCGAGCGCGTGCTTAGCCTCTACCCCCTCGTCATATATGGCTGAAGGATTCTCCCGCCCAGCCGCATGGTCGAGGAAGATTATTTTCTTAAAGAGATTCATGGTTGAAAGATAACACATTTTCATATTTTTATTTGGGCTTTTGTTTAGCCATTTTTCGTGTTATTATGAACTTCTTATGAAGGTATCTCGTCCTCCAGTGGTGGCGGTCATGGGACACATCGACCACGGCAAGTCGACGCTTCTTGACTATATAAGGAAAAGTAATGTGGTCGAGAGCGAAGCCGGCGGCATTACCCAGCACGTCTCGGCCTACGAGATCACTCACCCGCGAGAGGATGGCCGCCCTGCCAAGATCACCTTCCTCGACACTCCTGGGCACGAAGCCTTCCAGGGCATCCGCGCTCGCGGTGCACGCGCGGCCGACATTGGCGTGCTGGTCGTCTCAGCGGAGGACGGGGTGAAGCCGCAAACGCTCGAGGCCTATAAACGCATCCAGGAATCCGAACTCCCCTACATTGTCGCTATCACCAAGATAGACAAGACTTCCGCGGACATTGACCGAGCCAAGCAATCTTTGGCGGAGAATGATATTTTCGTCGAAGGATACGGAGGCGACGTACCCGTAGTAGCCCTCTCTGCCAAAACGGGTGAAGGGGTGAAAGAACTTTTGGACATGATCCTTCTCATTGCAGAGCTCGAGAACTTCGTGGGAGAGCACGACCGCTGGGGCTCGGGCACTATCATTGAGAGCCGCTTGGATCCAAAGAAGGGCATCACCATCGTAGGCGTGATCAAGGACGGCACAGTGAGCGTTGGACAGGTGGCCGCCTCGGCTGGCGCTATGGCACCGATCCGCTTCCTCCTCACCGCCGAGGGCGAGCAGGTGAAGACACTCACCTTCTCCTCCCCGGTGCAGATCGTCGGGTGGGACAACTTGCCTCAGGTCGGTGCCGTCTTCGAGATATTTGATGACAAAGTAGCCGCGCAATTTTATGCCGAGTCGGAAGCGGCCAAGTCGCACACAAGGAAGACGGAGGTGAAGATCGAGGAAGGCATGACTATCCTGCCGATCATCCTCAAGGCCGACACAGCCGGGAGCCTCGAAGCTATTCATTATGAACTTGGCAAACTCTCGCACGAGCGCATCGTACCGAAGATCGTCCTCTCCGCTGTCGGCACGGTGAGCGAAGGCGACGTGAAGAGCGCCATGACCACCGAGGGCACGAAGATCTTCGGCTTCAATACCAAAGTCGATCCGCAAGCGGCCGCCTTGGCGGAGAGGAGCGCGGTGGTCATCGAGACCTTCGATATTATCTATAAACTCACCGAGAGAGTCGAAGCTCTCCTCTTAGAACAAGAACCGCGCATCCAGGTCGAGGAGGTGGCGGGCTCCGCCAAGATCCTGAAGGTCTTTAGCATTCAGAAGGACAAGCAAGTGGCGGGCGCCCGCATGCAGTCGGGCATGTTCGAGAAGAATGCTTTGGTCCGCATCATGCGGCGCGAGGAAGAGATCGGCCGCGGCAAAGTCAAGGAACTCCAGCAATCGAAGATCGACGTCGATACTGTCTCGGAGGGTTCCGAGTTCGGCATGATGCTTGAGGCCAAGGCCGAAGTGGCTCCGGGAGACATTTTGGAGAGGATCATCGTGGTGACCAAATAATTGCCGAAATAATTTGCCAAAATAACTTGAAAGAGATCAAACGAGAGAAGATCGAGGAAATACTCCACCGCCTGGCGGCGCAGTTCGTGCGCGAGGAGTCTACCAACGCCTCGCTCATTACCGTCACTCGCGTCGAGATGACTCCCGCCGGCAAGGTGGCGACCATCTACTTCACTACCCTCCCGGACTCTGGCCAAGATACCGCCGAGAAATTCTTAGACCGGAAGACTCCCGAGTTCAAACACTATGTCCACGAGCACTCGCGCCTAGGCATCATCCCCTATCTCAAATTTAAAATCGATTACGGCGAACGCAACAGACAGCGCTTGGATGAATTAGGAAGAGGGTCTTAATTTGTGATAATGTAGTTCAATCGGCCTAGTCGCCAAGTAGTAAGGCAACTCTCTGCAAAAGAGTTATACGGCGGTGCGATTCCGCCCTAGGCCTCCAGCTTCGCATATGCGGAGCATTGCCCGAGTGGCGAAATTGGTATACGCGCAAGACTTAAAATTTTGTGGCCGCAAGGCCGTGTGGGTTCGATTCCCACCTCGGGCACTGCGAGATTAGTTTAGTGGTAGAACTGGTGCTTCCCAAGCATCGGGCGCGAGTTCGATTCTCGCATCTCGCATTTAGAGCAGATTGAAAAATAATCGCATTTCTGAAATACTAGTCATTGCGCGCCCATAACTCAGTCGGTAGAGTAGCCGCCTCTTAAGCGGAATGTCGTTGGTTCGAATCCAACTGGGCGCACAAAAGACACAAACATCCCGCCTGCGCGGGATTTTGTGCTTTTGTGCGAGGCGCAGGTATATCGAGGACAGCGGTCCGAGATACCGAGCCGGGGTCGAGAAAAATTATGAACGGCGGTGAATAATTTATTCGTAACCACCGAAATATGATACTATTCGAATATATTGCCGAGGTGGTGAAATGGTAGACACGCCAGTTTTAGGAACTGGTCCCGTAAGGGGTGGAGGTTCAAGTCCTCTCCTCGGCACAGCTCATCCGTATTTGACTTTGCCTCAATTCCATGATACAAGTAGTTAAGACTCGTTGTTTAAAAAGAATTCTCGCTGAAGGACAGCACCACTCACAACAGGAGACTGCAAAATGGCAGCCAGCGAACAAAAAGTGCCCGAACAGAAGGATGGCATAACTATCTCGAAGCCGCCCGAGGCTCAGATGTTAGCCGTCGTAATCGGCAAGAATGGAATCGGCGGACTTGATCAGATAGTGGCTTCCATTAAAGGCTACCACTTCCTCTATCAAGAGTATGCTACAGATCCTCACGATCCGGCCACTGATGTACTCGATGAGTGGCAGAAGTGGGAGCTCTACCCGGACAAAGATCCGGTGACCAAAGAGGTTTACTATGACCCGAGGAAAAAGAAACCCGATGTTCTTGAGAAAGAACTCGGCTTGATCCTCTTCGGTCCCGGTCGATCTCTCCACATTCCAAAGATCAAGTACTCAAAGTGGGAGAAGAAGCCGGGCGGTACTGAGTTCGAAGTGACCTCGAAGGATCGCTTGGACTCGCCGTATTTCTTCTTCCAGTACACCATGGCGATCCCCGCCGTTAAGGTCGAGATCGAGGGAAACGCGACTGTCGACATCATTGTCAATATCGTTATCCGCTTGATCAACCCCTACAAGGCTATCTTCCTTGCCGGTGGATTCGAGTCACTGGTCGACGCTGCAGTCGAAGGAGCAATCCGAGAGCACGTCAGCCAAGAAGGGTTCGAGAAGCTTAAGAAGGAGCTGGAGCAAAGCAAAGAAGGCTTGAACCATCGGATCATGGAGTTGACCAATCTGGCGCCCGCTACCCCAACTCCTCAAGCTCTCACCCAAGGGAACGCACCAGGTCAGGCAGACGTAGATGACGGCGGGTTCCGCCATAAGTTTGGCATCGAGATCATCCATGTCAACTTCGTCCGCTTCGATCTCTCAGAGGGAAATGCAGAGTTCAAAAAGGCTCTCTCGCAGAAAGCTATCAATAAGCTCAATGCGGAAGCTGCGGATGACAAGAAGCGAGAGACCATCACGCTAGCGCAAGGAAAGGCAGAAGGTGCCAGGATCATGACCGAGGCTTATGGTAGCGGTGAGGCTGCGGCTCAGGTTCAGCAGTCTGAGAACTACGGTGAGGCTATCCGAGACACTCAGGCCACAACTGTTGTCATTGGTGGAACGGGCACGCCCATAGGTATTACCACACCCTCTGGTAATCCTCAGGACCGCTCTCGCCGAGACAGAGATAGAGGGAGAAGTTAGCCATTTTTAGGCAGCCGATTCGCAAGGATCGGCTTTTTCTATTGACAATAATGCTATATATGATATAATCAAACAAGACATCTGTTTGCTCTCTTACACTCAATTCCGAGGTTAGTATGACGGCTCCCAGTAACCCACCGGGCCAACAGTCACCGCTTGCAGGCGCAAGAGGAAACCTTCCTCCGCGGCCACAGACTCCAGTAGGCAGCGGCTCGGCCATCGGGAGGTTCTTGAAAAAGTGGCTAGTGGATAACGCGAAGTGGACTTTGCCGCCACTCATCGTCGCCGTCCTCATCGCCAGTTGGATTGTCTACACGATGGTAGGCCACGGAGCATTGAAGTTTGCCTTCACGTTCCTGGGCATTCTTCTTGCCTTTGGCCTCTACCACCTGACACATCAGACAGTCGGACAGCGATTCAACATGCCCGGCGTCAGATCGTCGATGGTGATAATCGTGTTGATGATCCCGATCTTCTGTTGGTTCTTCTGGGCCATCAAACCAGAATGGTACGAAGGCTGGAGAAATTCAACCTTCTTCCCACTCATGATCATCACGGCCTTGGTTCTTGGATGGCTCTCTGGTTCGAAGAACTCAGTAGCCAATGTGGCACGTACAGCTCTCATCCTGCTCTGTCTCGTTGCCATCGGCAAGGGCGCTTACGAGAAGGTCACCCAAGAACGGGATGAGCAACAAAAGAAAGAGGCGGCTAAGCAAGTAGCCGAACAGAAAGCACGCAGCGATGCTCTCGCCAATGCCGTCTACATCATGTCGGAGACGGACAGCGCCAGGTGCATCGACACTTCGTTCGTCGTCCCGGTCGATAGCAGAAAAAGAGCGATCATTCCCGCCGGTAAGTACCGGACAACGTTCTGGAGAGTCGGACACACCTTGCCCTATGGCATTACTGGCGACGACGGAGTTGAAGTCGAACTTTGGCCTCAGAGCCAGACTCCGGTGATGATGTCAGACTCAAAAACCTGGCAACTGCGGGCCTTGGATGGAAAGACGGGAGAGGTCACAGTCCGCATCTTCCCAGACACTGCCAAAGGATTTCCGATCGAGATGTGTCCAAAGGCAAAGATAGCGCCCGCGGACACGACCCATGGCACTGTCCCTGATACTGTCCAGAAACCTCCGCTCCCAAGTCCGCGTTTACCACTACGCAAAGCCGCCACCCTGTACTAGGGTAGCGGCTTTTTTCTTAGATTTTTCTTAGAACTGTATATACTGCTCGTGCTGGTTAGCGCTGTTGGTGATGCCGAAGGTGCCGAGAATGAGGTGGATGATGCCGTAAGCGCTAAACATCACGAACATGCCAATGAGTCCGAAGACGAGCTTCCTCTTACCCTCCTCCCTCCCTGCATCTGTCTCGGCCGTGGCCAGGAATTGCACCACTCCAACAAAGAAGACGAGGGTTGCAACCGCAAAGAGAAAGATGATGAGCGGGTTAAGGATAAACTGATTGATCTTGTTTAGAAACTCGTTGATCGGCATTACTATCGATTGCCGTTGACGGTAGGAGTAGTAATGTTGGGAGCCGTGTCAGGATTGACGCCAAGAGCGTTACCGATGAATCGGACCAGACCCCAGACTGAGACCATGACGAAGAGGGCGATGATCGAGTAGATCATAAGGCTCTTGGCTTCCTTCCTCTTCTCTTCATCATCGGCACTAAAGATAAACTTGGCCAAACCCCAGAAGAAGGCCAGAAGGGCCAAACCGACGACGATCGGGAGAGCGGTGTTGACCAGGGTTTTGAGGCCCAAGAGCAGGTTGTTAACATTCTGAAGTTGGGCAAAGGCGAGGGAGGGAGCGAGGGCAAGAGCTGCAACTATATACTTTTTCATAATTAATATTTGTTTGTAATACCTAATGGTATGCATCTATGATACTCCACATAGAAGAGAAGGCAATGAGGAAATCCCCACTATCGGGCCGGGTTGCAGATCTGTCCAATAACGGGATCTTGGGTGCAAATCTGGTTGTTATTCGGGATAGGATTCTGAAGACCTGGGTCAGGAGAGATGTAGACTTCGAGGCCTAAGGCTACCCCGATGAAGCGGACCAACCCCCAGACTGAGACCATGACAAAGAGGGCGATGACGCCCCAGAGCATTCTATTCCTACCCGCCTCCTGACTCTTCTCATCGCCAGACTTGAAGAGGAAGGTAACCATACCCCAGAGAAATATAAAGATGGCCACAGCCGCCGCAAGCTCCAAAAGGATATTGATGCTGTGTCCTAGGGCGATGATAAGATCTTTAAGGCCGCTGATGGCTTGAGCAGAATTCTCCATACTATTGGGTTCCTTTAATAGGAAGGTATGGAAGACCGAAGGGGCTAAGACCGTAGCGAGTATTGTTAAAACCTAAGTCATTGAAGAAAAGACGGATAATCCCCATAAATGATACGAGGACGAAGAGGGCGATGACGCCCCAAATCATAAACTTGCGGCCATCGGTATGGCTCTTCTCATCGCCAGACTTATAAATAAATTTGATAAGGCCCCAAATGAAGAGAAGAAGGGCGAGGGCCGCTAGAACCGGAAGAGCGGTGTGAATGAGATCAAGGAAGAGGAGAACGACGTCTTGGAGTCTATCAGGTGTCTGTGCCATTAAAATTGATTTATTGTGCCTTCGATAACATTAGCGATGACATATGAGCCAAGGAGTACGGCTGTACCGATAGACGTATAGAGAAGCGCGGTGGTGGCCTCCTTGATCTGATTCTCATTGCCTCTCGCCATGACATATTTAAAGCCAGACCAGATAAAGCCGAGCACTGCTAGGACAGCACCTATGGGCAAGACCACGGTGTCGATGACTTTCTTAAGAAATTCTGGAAGGGTGTTTCCTCCCTTAAATGGATTCGGAAGTGAGGTACCGCCAGGCGTGCTGCCGACCGCATCGGGTCCAGATGGTGTCCCGCCTCGCGCATCTTGTGCGTGCACCAGCGTAATTGAAAGCATGAAGAGAAGAATGAAAGCTAAAAAATGTGGAAAAATCTTTTTCATTATCTTACGAGTGAGTAATCACTATATAGAAGTGTACTGGTAATAGTGTACACCACCACCCATGCGACAAGGATGATGACATAGCCCGTTAAGACGCTTCCGGCCATACTCTTGGCCTTATCCAAGGCGCCCGGCTTGCCGTTAGAAGTTATAAGGATAAAGCCGATCATCACACAGGCGACAACCGTAAGGAGAGTCGCCAAGACCGTAATATCATTTATCACAACCTTGATGAGATGAATGACATCAGCGAAGCCGCACTCATGGTTGGCATCTCCCGCCTCCTTGGCACCACATACTATGAGCGGATCCCAGACTCGGTTTGCTAGGGCTAAGAGATTATTCATCCCGTTAGAAATTTACTAAATAAAATATTTATCATTAATCTTACCTTGACTTCTTTGACTTGTTTATTTCTAACGGGATTCATTGCGATTCTATAATACTTCTCATTGTACCATCGGCGGTCGAGAGTGCCTCGCCGCTCCTGGCCCGGCCCGAGGTCACCGAGGTGATCATGTCGGCAAACAGGCTCTTAGTCTTAACGGGATTAGGATCGAGCCATCCCTTAGACTGTATAGCCGCATCGTAGAAGATGGACTGCACTCCGTCCCCAGGCTTGTTGGAAAGAAGATCGCGCCTGGCTGGAGGCAAGCCGACGACGGAAGCGAGCGCCGAGACAGAAGCGCCTGAGGCGAGCTTGGTAGCGGCCACTAGGTCGGCCGCCTGGTTCCTGGAAGTTCTGACCAGAGCAATGCCGTACAGCTTGCCGTATGTCATGGTCTTCCCCGCCACGCGTGATTGAAGGACGGGGGTCACGCCGACGCTTAAATTGGGATTCTTGGCCTTCAATATCGGCAGCTCACTGGCAAAGCCGATGTAGAGAGCGCTGTCGCCAGAGACGAAGTTGGTCTGGGCGGAAGAGAGTGAGCGATTCCAGCTATAGAAGGGCTTGGCCGGGTTAGCAAACTGAGTGTAGAAGTCGAGAGCCGCCTCGCCCGGTGGCACTGGGAGGTTGAAGCTCTGGGTAAACTCGGGAGTCAGCCCGCCGCTTTGCATATCGGTAATGGGAGTACCGGCTTGGAGCATGAGCAGAGAGAGGATGTCCTTGGCATGAGGGATGTTGGTGGCCTCGCCGAGAGCGATAGCACTCTTCTTGATATTGCCCGCGGCATCCTTAATGGTGAGTTTGTCGGCGTAAGCGTAGAGCTCGTCCCAATACTTGGGCGCTTGGGCGATGGCAGCGCTATTCAACAGGTCGCGATTGGTATAGAGGACAAGCGGGTCGACAAAGAGCGGCAGGGCGTAGATGCCCGAGAGGCTGGTGAGGAGGCGGCCCTCGTCTATGAAGGTCGAGTCGAAGTCGCTTTGCTTCACAGCACTAAATGGGATGAGGGTAAGCTTGTTGCGCTCTTGCCACACTTGATCCTGGCTCACGATGACGAGGTCCGGTCCGCGGCCCTCGGCCAGGGCTCCGGTAAACTCTTCGTCGAAGTTCTCCGGCGAGATCTCGACATAGTTAATGGAGAGGGTGTTGTCCTGACTCAAGGCGGCCGCGTTCATGAAGTTCTGGAAGTCGGTGATAGAGACCGGACCCCAGATGGTGACGTTGGCTACGGCCTTGCTCGAGCCCTTAGAGAGGGAGAAGACGAGAACGCCCGCCACAATAGCCACTCCGAAGATAGTAAGAAGGATGATCTGGAACTTGGACATGCTTACAAATATTGTAGCACCTGTTTGACAAAAACAAACTGTTTGTATAGAACAGAGCTAGCGAACGCTCATTGGAGAGGCATATGCGCCAAAGGGTAAGGAACGAGGATATCTACGACCCCAAGCTCCTTCGGAAGAAAAAGGGGCATCGTCAAAGCAAGGTGCAGGTCTGGAGGCAACTGCCAGTCAAATGGAGAATTGTCATGGCGGCAAGCGTCCTTGGTCTCTTTGGAGGGCTTACTTATTTGTCCTTTAAGCCTAACGGCTTATTCTCGAGGACGCAGAACCTCTTCGCACAACAAGTAGACAGGATCACGCCGCACCACAAGCACCGCACCACCTCAAGCAAGAAAGCGCCTGTACACGAATCGGGTCCGTAACCACGGGCCTTTTTGTTATAAACAAATAAGCGAAGCGAGGCGGTCCCCTTCGCGCAGCTTCATAATGCGCACGCCTTGGGTCGAGCGGCCAAGGACCGGAATCTCTTTGATATCGACGCGCACCACTTGGCTCTTCTTAGAAATAGCGACGACCTCAGCCTCTTCCTCCGTCACGATCTGTGAGGCGATCACGGGTCCGGTCTTCTGCGTCACCTTGGAGGTAAGTATGCCCGAGCCTCCCCTGCCTTGGATCTTGTACTCACTAAGCTTGGTGCGCTTGCCATAGCCGCTGGCAGAGATGACGAGCAGGTGGGCGTCCTTCCAAGCCTTCTTGATGGCATGAGCGCCGATGACTTCGTCACTCTTATCGAGCTTCACCCCTCTTACGCCGCCAGCGGTCCTACCCATCTCGCGGATATCCGACTCCTTGAAGCGGATCGACATGCCCTCCTTCGTCACCACCGAGACGTCGTCTCCCTTCTCCACATGCGAGACGGAGATAAGCCGGTCTCCCGCATCAAGGCGGATGGCGATGATGCCAGAGGAGCGCACATCGTGGAAGGATTTGGCCGAGACCTTCTTGGTCGTGCCATCCTTGGTGACCATAAGGAGCGAGCCCTCAATACTCTTCAGGCTGTTGGGCATGGGCAAAATGCTTGTCACGCGCTCATCGTCTCCAAGAGCGATAAAGTTGACGATCGACTTGCCCTTGGTGGCGCGCTTCCCCTCCGGGATGTCATACATCTTGATCTTGTAGGCCTTGCCCTTGTCCGTGAAGAAGAGGAGATCGGAGTGAGTGGAAGCAGTGAGGAAGCTAGTGACAAAATCTTCTTCCTTAGTATCGAGGTCGACGACGCCGACGCCGCCGCGCTTCTGGCGCTTGTACTCGTCTGGGTTGGTGCGCTTGATGTAGCCGCCACTTGTTAAGACCAGAGCATTCTCCTCATCGGCAATAAGGTCCTCGACCGAGAGCACTTTGGCCCCGCCCTTTATCACCTTGGTGCGGCGATCGTCTCCGTACTTCTCTTGTACGTCTACCAACTCCTTCTTAATGAGCGTGCGCATCTTCTTCTGCGAGGCAAGGAGCTCGCGCAGGGAGTCAATAAGGATTTGTACTTCTTTGAGCTCGTCCTCCACCTTCTTCCTCTCAAGACCGGCGAGCTTCTGCAAGCGCATCTCGAGGATCGCTCCGGCTTGCAGGTCGGAAAATTTGAACTTCTGCATCAAATTGCTCTTAGCCTCCTCCACCGACTTCGAGGCGCGGATGACCTTGATCACTTCTTCGATATGGTCGAGAGCCTTCTTCAGGCCAAGTAAGATGTGCTCGCGGGCCAAGGCCTTCTCGAGGTCGAACTCGGCGCGGCGCTTCACCACCACCTCACGATGCTTGATAAATTCTTGGAGCATCGACTTCAAGGAGAGCGTCTGCGGCACGCCGTCGACGAGAGCCACGAGGTTGAAGTGGAAGACTTCTTCGAGCTGTGTGTGCTTGTAGAGGCTATTCAAAACTTTCTGCGGCTGGCTCCCCCGCTTTAGATCGATGACGACGCGAATATCTTTGGTAGATTCGTCGCGTAAGCCGTTGATGCCCTCAATCTTCTTCTCTCGATGAAGCTCGGCGATCTTCTCGAGCAGGGTCGACTTATTGACTCGGTACGGGATCTCGGAGACCACGATCTGGAAGGCTCCCGCCTTCGTCTCGACGATCTCGGCCACGCCGCGCGTTACCACGCCGCCGCGGCCGGTAGCGTAGGCGTGAGCGATATCCTTCTGATTAAAAATAATTCCTCCCGTCGGGAAGTCGGGACCCTTGATGTATTCCAAAAGGTCGTCGGTAGTGGCCTCCTCGTCGTCAATGAGACGTACCGTGGCGTCGATGACCTCGCGCAAGTTGTGCGGAGGGATGTTGGTGGCCATACCCACGGCAATGCCGAGGGTGCCGTTAAGCAAGAGGTTGGGTACCGCAGCCGGCAGGACGGCGGGCTCCTTCTTGGTCCCGTCGTAGTTGGGGCGGAAGTCGACCGTGTTCCTCTCGATATCGGCGAGAAGCTCTCCGGCAATCCGGCTCATCTTGGCCTCGGTGTAGCGGTAGGCGGCGGCCCCGTCGCCGTCGATCGAGCCGAAGTTGCCTTGGCCGATGACCAGCGGGTAACGCGTGGCGAAGTCTTGAGCAAGCTTGACCATGGCATCGTAGACCGAGGCGTCGCCGTGCGGATGGTACGAGCCCAGCACCTCTCCGACCACCGTGGCGCTCTTACGGGTCTTGGCCGTGGCCGAGAGGCCGATCTGGTTCATGGCAAAGAGAATGCGGCGATGCACCGGCTTGAGTCCGTCGCGCACGTCGGGCAGGGCGCGATCGGTGATCACCGACATAGCATAGTCGATAAACGACTCCTTCATCTCGGAGACGATCGAACGGGCTACTACTTTGTCGTGAGTCTTATCGTCCATTGTTTATTGTTCATTACTCAGAGCTTGATCGCGCGCTTCTTGGTAGCCACCGTTCAATTGGCTGAAGCCTGACTTGAAGGCCTCGAAGGAAGACTCTACTCCGGACTTCAAATTTTCGAAAGGGGTGACGCCGTCTGGCACATTCACGGCCTCGCCGGCCCCGACGACTGCGGCAAGATTATTTTGATCTTCCTGCGTGGCGACCACGCTCGTCTGGCCGAAGTGCACGAACGACCAAATGGCAAAGATCATGAGCGTCACTGCGCCAGAAACCGAGAGCGCGAAGGCTCGTTTGTGCGAGTGGGGTCTCTCCTTCATTGTTTCGATATATTTTCTCATATAAATTTATTCTTCTTTAAGCACGATAATCTCCCCTTCCTTGCCCTCCAAATCCTTCTTCTTGATCACGAGTTTCTCTAAGGGGCTTGCTACCTCGCTGCCGCCCTCCTTCAGAAACTTTTTCAAGCTCTCTTTATCATAATGCATCGGGATAGAGATGCTCGGCTCGAGCGAGACGGCGAGCTTGTACGCGCCCTCGGGCGTGAGCGTATCAACCGGCACGAAGAGGATATCAATGTCCTCGAGGTGCTCCTTGGTCTCCTTAGGCAACTCGGCTTGGGTGAGCGGTCCCAAGAAGCACATATTCATCCCCTCGAAGCTCACCATATAGATGGTGTTGATGCGCTCACCGCTTTTAGAAAGGAAGCCTTTAATGCCAATATCCTTCACCTCATACTCGCCGGGGCCGTTGACGATAAAGCCTTTGCCCCCGCCGGCAAACTCGGAGGAGCTTATGAGAGTGATATCCGAGGCGCTGCGCGAGTTGGTGGGGTTGACTGAAATAGAGAGCTCGCCTTGAGAGATTTTGAAGGCTTCGCCTCCTTGGTACGTGACTATCATAATCCTCATTTTAGCATAAAATCCGAGCTTTTACCAGCCATTTTGTGGTATAAAAGGACTAGAACTGTTCCCCATCTCACGGAGGCGAGATGCCATACCTAGCTCGCAAGATAGGTCGTGACTCCGCAATCATTTTTGCCATTGTGGTTGTCCTCATCTTCGCCTTGGCTCGACTTTCAAAAGCCCAAGAGCCGGCAAGGGTGGCGCGAGACACGACCACGACGAAGATCTGCGCCCAGTTTATAAGTCTCGGTGATCCATTTCTGGAATCCGACAACACCATCGCTCTCTTTGTCAGACGTGATGGTAACAAGGACACGACGCTTCTCGCGCCGAGAAGAGTCTACAATCGGCATCAGATCATCTTGCTGAATTGGTACAATTTCGTCTACGCCGACAATGAGCTTGTCGACTACAAGGTCTTACCGTTCCGCCGTAAGTGTCCGGAGACATATCAGGCCCAAGCGACCCCTACTCCGTAGGGGTCTTTTTATGACTTTATAGATGTGCTTGACAAGAAATTAGAATAGGTGTATAATAGTACAAGAGTGGATAACCCTCTGGCACAGCTGTAGAGCTAGTGCTAGTGTAGTCCATAGACCCGTTCCTCAATCAACCCATCGACAAATGGAGGCTCGACGTTCACCCAAGGCCAACCTTGGGCTCGCAACTACTCCCACCGATGAATCGCGCTACCGGTCCTTACGTAGTCCTCACCTCCAAACCGGTGCGCACCGCGACAACCGAGAAAAATCGTTTGATTCAGCTCGCAGACGCGAGCCGGCAGTCAGAGGCCACTGAGCCCGGGTGCCCGCGATCGACTTCAGAAAGTCCGATCGCGGGCCTACCCAAACGCGAAGATCCAACCCCACCCACCCACGCATTGCGTGGGCTTGTTATTTATGTTAATTTAACTTGGTTCTTTATTACCCCCGCTTTTCGTATCCCCTCTTGCTTCGGCAACCATTCATAAGCCAGAGGGCCGGGAGCGGCTCAAACATTTGAACGATACACAAACACTCGACCCCGTAAACAGCGAGGTCATGCAGAAATTAATGCTCGAGGTCCCCGAGCCACCCAAGCTCGATGACGTCATCGAGGGACCCGTCATAGCCATAGACAAGGGCGCGGTCTATATTGACCTGCCCCCCTTCGGCACCGGCATCATCTTCGGCCGAGAGTTCATGAACGCTCGCGACATTATCAAGAAGATCAATGTGGGCGACACGGTAGCCGGCAAAGTGGTCGGCATGGGCGGCCTTGAAGGCTACATCGAGATCTCTCTCAAGGAGGCCCGCCAAGCGCTCATCTGGAGCGAGGCTGAGGAAGCTATCCGCGAGAAGCGCGTATACGAACTGGCTATTACCGACGCCAACAAGGGCGGACTGATCATCAATTGGCAAGGCATCCAGGGCTTCCTCCCCGCTTCTCAACTCAAGCCGGAGCACTATCCTCGCATCGCCGATGGAGACAAGGATAAGATCCTCGACGAATTGAAGAAGCTCGTGGGCGTGAAGCTCTCCGTCACTATCATCGGCGCTACGCCGAAGGAGGGCAAATTGATCTTCTCTGAGAAGTCGCCTGAGACCAAGAATAAGGAAAATATTATTGCCAAGTATACGCTTGGCGACGAAGTAATGGGAGAAGTGACGGGACTCGTCGACTTCGGCATCTTCGTCAAACTTGAAGAGGGCTTGGAGGGCTTGGTACACATCTCGGAGATCGATTGGGGCTTGGTCGAGAATCCGAAGGCTATGTTCAGGATCGGCGAGAAGGTCAATGTCAAGATCATCGAGATCAAAGAGGATAAGATCTCCCTCTCTATCAAGGCCTTGAAGGAGAACCCTTGGAAGGAAGCCTCCGAGAAGTATAAAAAGGACGACGTGGTCGACGGCGTGATCATCAAGTACAACAAGCACGGCGCCTTGGCCTCGATCGAGGAGGGTGTGGCCGGCTTGGTCCACGTCTCGGAGTTCGGCTCGGAAGAGAAGTTGAAGGAGAAGCTCGAAATGGGCAAATCCTACCCCTTCAAGATCACTCTTTTCGATCCTAAGGAGCAGAAGATGGCTTTAAGTTTCGTAGAGAAAAACAAATAGAAAATAGTTAATAAGAAATAACAAAAACTCTGGACTCTCCAGAGTTTTGTTATTTGGTCGAAAGGGGTTATGGTAGAACCAGACACAACAGTGGAGATCCCATGGACGCAGAATGGATCGTCGAATATGACGGACGCCCGCGCGGTTGGATCCGCGAACATCACGGACAAGTGACCATCCCGGGAGAATCGGAGGAGGTCGTCCGCCGAAGAGCGGAGGCCGACCTCGGCAAAGATTACATCATCACCAAGATATATCGGGATACCAAATCCAGCACCACGGCCTAGCCGCGGTTTTATTTATACTACGATATATCGTAGTGACAATGATAAAGAAAAGCCCATCTCTCATTTTGAAAGATGGGCGCGGAAGAGGTGCGTGAGCGGCGGGCTCCAGAGGTTCGTGCCCTCGTGCTGGAAATAGCCTTGCAATTTCTGCACACGGCACTGCTCGCACTTAGCGTCAGTGCAATCATCCATGTGCATGGCGTTCACGAATACGATGACCGGATTCGTATCCATCGGCGGAATATCCGGACACATTGTTGCGTACTGCACAGCCAAGTGGACTGACATGGGCGATCTCCTGTTGAGTCTGGCGCAATTATACTAATTTTATAAATTAAGTCAAGAAAAGCCGCCCATATCAGGCGGTCGATTCCGACTCCTTCATGATCAAGAAGATGGCTATCGAGGCGTTGTGTGCGCACTTGTCATTCCAGCACTTATCGCACACGCGCTTTCCACTACCATCATCGTAGAACGCCGCATCCTTCCTCGTAAAATCTTTGACACGGCAGATACCACAGCGGACAATCTCCGTATCCTTAAACTGTGCCACCGCATCGCGGTAAGCGGTCGAACGCGGGTTACTCATACTGCCTCCCCTCTAGTCTGCATTCAGAATATGCCTATTTGTAAAAACTTCAATGGAGTGATAGGGTCGAGATAGACCCCTATACCGAGGACACAATGCACATCCTTCTACCGAAGATTTATCCAGCCTCCCTACCTGGCCGTTACACTTTCTTCTTGCTTGGACCCATTAAAGGCGGCGGAGCGTGGCAACACACTGCTTGTCTCGAGCTGAAGAGGCTGATACAACAAGAGCCGTTACAAACGGAAGACTTCACTGTCGTCGTCCCATGCCGCTGGCAAGCCGATCATGCACTTGCACAATATTTTATCCCTGGTATTCCTCGAGATGTACGCCAGACTGACTGGGAACGTACTTACCTAGAGAAAGCGGCTACGGACACCTGCGGTTGTATCATAGGCTGGTTGCCCTGCGAGGATAAAATAAATCCTCGTAACGACGGTCAGCCATACGCACGAGATTCATACGGTGAGATTGGTGAGTGGAGAGGGAGGATGATGTGCGACAAGACCTTGCACTTTTGCCTCGGCGCAGAAGAAGGCTTCCCGGGCCTCGATGTGATGAAGAGCAATTTCGAACTAGCTCTCAACCGTCGGTTCACTATCTACGGAAGTCTGGACGAAACGCTTCAGAAGGCTTATGAGATTGTCGATCCTGCTTAGAAATTAAGTGGGATTTTTGTTTGCAAAAATTCAATCAGATGATAAGGTCAGAATAGACCAACAAGTGAGGAACAATGATTACTTATGCAGAGACCCAAATCGCGCCTGAGGATCTCGTTCTCTTCAGATCTATCCGGCATACAGTAAACCATCTCCCGCAACTTGACCTCGGTGCCACGAAGGATGGAAACGACGTCGAAATGTCATGCCACCTGCTTGCCGAGGCCGTTGCTCGAGTATGGAACCTCGAGGTTGCACATGGCGTCTTCCTTAAAGGATACAACCACAGCTGGACAGTCACCTCTAACAAAAATGTCATCGATGTGTACCCGGTGGCATCAGTTGGAGGGCCAATAATTTACGACGGATCAGCCCTGACGGTTCTCCGTCAACTATTCAATCCCTTCTCGCCGTCCAATATCGAAGCGAGGTATGGGAAAGACTTTGGGAGCATGTGGTTTGAAAGGGCTGTTGACACCTTGGCTCTCCAACTCCACAAACTTTCACGCCTCTCCCCCGCTCAGCAGTAAGAGCGGGGATTTTTATTTTGTGATACCTTAATACGCAGAATTTTGTACACTCACAGGAGAAGTGGCATGACTCATCAGGCACCAAACGATCGCAACGACATGTTCGTGTTCGTACTCCTCATGGAGTCAGGGAAATATACGCTCTCGTACGAAATCATTCAGAGCATGATCCATCCCTTCAAAGCGGCCTTAAGGCTCCAAGGCGTAAGAGTAAACGGTCTGGAACGGCAAACGGTTCACGAAGCTCTGGTAGAGGCTGTCGATCTGGGCCTTGCCCGACACTCTCGAGAAAACTCTTTGAACGTGTACTGGGTCAACAATGAGTTAATCAAAGAGTATATGCTGCGAGCTCATAGCGATCTGACTGCTGAAGAGCTTGCGTTCGCCAAGGAAGCGGCGAAGATTGCTGTTGCAAACACCTTTAGACCAAGGGTCAATGGCACAAAGAAACTGCCCGCTCTCTGAGCGGGTTTTTTACTTGCAAAACTTATAAAAGTATGGATATATATGTCTAGACAGACCCCACCAGAGGAGAACTCATGAGCCACCCGGGAGGAAAGTCCTTGGAGGCAAGTGAAGTCTGCCTCCTCTTGCTACAATGCTTCGACGAAGAGAATGTCGCCGACATCGAAGTGGATGGATTGACTCATGCGTTCGGCTACCTCATTAACCTGCTCCTCGAAGCTGGCGTCATCAAGAAGTCTGGCCTGACGTATAGGCACGAGCCATTCAGATATGAGGTCGTCACGGCGGTGATCGAGAACCTGGTTGAGAAAAAGATCGCCACCGTAAGTCACGAGGGCCACACTGAGATGCTCGAGCTTGGTCCTGGCACTTGGGGTCGCATCGAATCGCTTCTTCGGGAGCGCGGGATGTCGGCTGAGGACAAGCGAGCGTATCTGCCGTATTGCCGCAAGGCCTTCCAATACTACAAGGGCGACATACGCTCTTACGGCTGCGATGAATGATCGCAGCTTTTTTATTGCAAAATTACTTAAAGTGTGGTTAAATATGAAAAGACAGCACCCATCATCTTCTTGCCAGGTGAGACAATGCCGACAACACCCACTCACTCTCTTATCGACGCACTTCCCGAGAGAGACCAGCGCCGCTTCACCTTCATGCTTGAAGCGCTCTTCGACCTCTGGAAAAACAATCAATCGAGCATCGAGCGGCCCCTCTTCAGTCGGATGCTCAGAGAAGTCCTCAGGTATGTGCCGGCTGCCTACCGAACAGCTCTCGGCTCATTGGTCCACGAAAGTGATCCTTGCGACAAAGCCCTCGTCATCTTGCTTGAGGAAGCAACACGACTCGGATTCATCCGCTTCGACGCGGATCACGACACTATTTATCTCAACAGCGAGATGATAGTGGGCCTCCGAACATTTCTCAATCAAGGAAAAAGGTTTTACCTCGACATTCTGGGTCCCATTCGGATAGGCATCAAATACTACCTGCGAGAGATTGCTCTTGAAAGCCGCCGCGACGATACTTAGTCGCGGTTTTTCTATGAATTAAACTGGGTCATGGCCGTCTGGAGACCCTCGGCAGAGAGAGTCTCGACCGCTTCGACGACTCTCTTCAAAACCTTTTTAAATATGAGCGCCTCTTTGGGAGAAAACTTTCCTAAGATATGGCGCTCCACATTCTTCTCGCCCAAAGGCTTTTTAATTTTGCCGCTAGGCGTCACAGGCGAAATGCCGATGCGAACACGGATAAAAGCCTCTGTCTTAAGCGCTCTGATGATAGATTCGATGCCTTTGTGCCCGCCTGAGCCGCGATTGTAAGAAATCTTCATGGTTCCAAGCGGCAAATCGAGATCATCATAGATAATCACGAGCTTCTCGGCAGCCTTTTTGCTCTTTATTACCTTAGCCACGCCGCTTCCGGATTTATTCATGAAGGTGTCGAGAGAGATGAGCTTGATACCGTCGATTTCCTTCTTCGACAAAGCCTCGAGAGCCATGCGGCCTGTGTTATGGCGAGTCTCGGCGTAGGCCTCACCGGGGTTCCCGAGCCCAACGATTGTGTACATTCGATAAGTATAATACAATCTAGCGAAATTATGGATCCAATGGAAAATTCTTCGAAGACTTCGACCTCGTTTTGGAAAGAATTGCTAAAGCTCGTCGCCATCGCGGCCATTGTGGTCATCCCCTTCCGTCTCTACATCGCTCAACCCTTCATCGTCGACGGCGCCTCCATGGACCCGACCTTCGAGACAGGCCAGTATCTCATTGTCGACGAGGTTACCTACCGCTTCCACCCTCCAGTACGAGGCTCGGTCCTCATCTTCAAGTACCCCAAGGACCCTTCGAAGTATTTCATTAAGCGCCTGATCGGCTTACCAGGTGAGACTGTCACCATAGAGAACGGCGTCGTGACGATCGTCGAACCGAATAAAGAAACGCTCACCCTCGACGAGCCGTACGTGAAGCTGGCTAAGTCCGAGACCTCTACCTATCGCGAGCTTGGACCCGACGAATACTTCGTCATGGGAGACAACCGCGCGGGTAGCGCCGACAGCCGCTTCTGGGGACCGGTGCCAAAGAAAAATATTATCGGCCGACCGATCCTGCGCGTGTGGCCCTTCAGCCTATTGCCTGGCAACATCAATGAATCCCATTAGAAAGCACAACAAAACAAGTTTCCAAGATAAATATTTGTATATGAGCGTTATTAGCAGTACTTTCTAACGGGATGAATCCAACTAAATCTTCAACCGCCATAAAAGAGAGCGAGGCCTCGACCCGCGCATTTGTTATCGGCATGAAGAAAGTGGAGATAGACCGCGCCCTCTACATCGCGGCCCACTTCGGCTTCACCCCTATCGAGGCACCGAAGGTAACGGAGAGTGACGCCAAGATGGTGGAAGACTGCGCGGAAGTAATCGAGAGAGTGCCAGGCCGCTTCGTCTGCGACCCCACAGAGAAGGCCGCCTTCTTGCGCACGTATATAGAGAAGGGCTTGGTCTCGCACCCGCACCCTATGGCTCTCGCCTGGCACAAGGGACATAACTATTCTCTGGAGCTTATCGGCTTCCCCTTCGGCGTGGCCGAGGCCAAGCTCATCCGTACCGCGCTCTCGATCTTAAACGAGGAAGGCTTCAAGAATTTGGTGGTCGAGCTCAATACCATCGGTGACAAGGAGTCCATTACCGCTTACGAGCACGAGCTTCATAACTTCGTGCGTAAAGTTCATCACACCCTCTCAGCTGAGGCCAAGAAACTTGTTAAAGATAATATCTTCTCAGTCGCGGCCATGCCCGAGGTCGACATCCCGCTCCCCTCCTCGATCTCCACTCTCAGCATTCAGAGCCGAGCGCAGTTCAAGGAGGTGCTCTCGTATTTGGACGCGCTTGGGGTCGACTTCCGCTTCGCGCCGGGACTTGTGGGCAACAAGCACTTCTGCTCTGAGACTTTGTTTACCATTAGAGACGCGGACAACACGCTCCTGGCCGGAGGATATCGTTACTCGCGCCTCTCCAAACGCTTCGGATTCAAAAAGGAGTTACAACTCGTCGGAGCCACCGTCTATTGCGATCTTAAAAAGGATTCGGCCAAGAAGGTGTACAAGGATCTGCCCAGACCCAAGTTCTACTTAGTCCAACTCGGGCGCGAGGCCAAGATGAGAGCCTTGCCGCTGATCGAGCTCCTTCGCACGCACCATATTCCTATCTACCACTTCTTAGGCAAGGACAAGATCACCGCTCAGATGCAGACCGCGGACAATCTCCGGGTGCCGTATATCTTGATCATCGGACAAAAGGAGGCTCTGGAAAATACTGTCACCATCCGTAACACCTCCACCCGCGCCCAAGACACCATTCCTTTGAAAGACTTGCCCTTCTACCTCAAGAACCTGCCGTTTTAGTTGACATTTATACCGAAGGGTGATATAATGCTCACAGAGCAGCCAAACCCCAACCGGACGGCAAATGAGAACCCTCGTCGAGCTTGAAGTCCCAGCTCAGGATGCAAAGTGCAGCAGTAAGTATTACCTCAAGGAGTGCCCGCACTTCCCCCTCACTCTTGCGCAGCCGCAGGGGTTGTGGATGCCCAAGGGAACAGGCACCCTTGGATCCTTCGTCTTCAAATCCATTTTTGGAAATGAAGAAGACAACGCCCTCGTGGTCTGCTTCAGACTCAACGGATATCCACCCGATGAAGAAATTGCAAGGAACCTTGGGGATGAGCTCACGAAAGTAGGCTGGGTTGAGGGTCAATACGAATTCTAGTACTTGACCACCTATCAGCCGGATGAACGCATTGCGTTCATCCGGCTTTTCCATACTTGCCTCTACTGTATAGATGTGCTAAAGTACGCGGACCTCATGATAAATATTGAAGTCGTAAAAGGTAATAACGAAAACAATCTAAGCGTCCTCAGGCGCTTCCAGAAGCGCGTCCAGGGAGCCGGCATTCTGACCAAAGTCCGCTCACGCCGCTACAGCGAGCGCATCAAAAGCGAGAATGTCAAACGCGCGAAGACCCTCTCCTACCTCAAGAAGAAGGAGAATATAAACGAGCTCTTGAAGCTCGGCAAAATGAATGAACTCCAGAAATTTGGCAAGAAAAGACGATAAGATCGAGGACTTCTCCATCCAAAACTTGACTAAAGCGAAAGGCACACCCGAAGGTGCGCCTTTCAAAGCTACTAAACGCAAAGTCTTAGGCGACTCTTACAGACTCTCATTAGTCCTCTGCGGTGACGCCCTCTCGCGCCGACTCAACCGCGCGTACCGCAAGAAAGATAAGCCGACCAATGTCCTCGCCTTCCCTCTCTCAAAAGATTCTGGAGAAATTTTCATAAATCTGAAGAAAGTTAAACCCTTTAGCGTCGAATTCCTCTTTATCCACGGGCTCCTTCATTTGAAAGGAATGGAACACGGCGCTACAATGGAGAGAAGAGAACAAGAACTCTTGAAAAAATTTTATGGCCCGCCACATCGCAGCCGGAATCGACATCGGAACGTACCAAGTAAAGGCGGTCATCGCTGAGGAACTTGTGCTTGAGAGCGGACGCGTCATGCCGAAGATCATTGGCACGGGCACGAGCGAGTCGAAGGGTCTCCACCAAGGCTACATTACGAACCAAAGCGAGGTGACCAGAAGCGTGCGCGCCGCGGTGGCCGCCGCCGAGAAGGCCGCCGGGGTCGAGGTCAAGCGCGCCTTCGTCTCGGTGGGAGGCATAGGGCTCTCGGGCGTGGCTACCACGGGCTCTACGGCTATCTCTCGAGCCGACCTTGAGATTACACCTCTCGATATCGAGAAGGCTTCCGAATCGGCCGAGGCGGCTATCCCCCACGCTCTCTCTTTGAACAGAAAGATCATCAACACCATTCCTCTGGAATGGAAGCTCGATGGCAAGACGGCCCTTGGTAGGATCGAGGGTTCGAGAGCCTCGAAGATCGAGGTCAAAACTCTTTTCATAACTTGTCTGGAACATCACTTGGAAGACCTCATCGGTTCCGTCGAGGAAGCTGGCATCGAAGTGGTCGACGTGGTAGCCGCGCCTATTGCCGCCTCGTTCGTCACTCTCTCTAAAAAGCAGAAGAAGGCCGGCTGCGTATTGGCCAATATCGGCGCGGAGACGCTCTCGATCGTAGTCTTCGAGAATTCTAATCCCATTTCCTTAGAAGTCTTTGAGATCGGCTCGATGGACATAACCAACGACATCGCTCTTGGCTTGAAGATCCCTCTCGAGGAGGCCGAGTCGATCAAACTTGGGAGCGTGACCCGCACCACCTACCCGAAGAAGAAGTACGAAGACATCGTGGCCGCCCGACTCTCTGACATGTTCGAACTGGTGGAAGGGCATTTGAAGAAGATCGGCCGCAACGCTCTCTTGCCGGCGGGCATCATCATTACCGGCGGCGGAGCGGGCATCATGGGAGTGAGAGACGCCGCCGAGACGGCCCTC
Organism: Candidatus Parcubacteria bacterium; assembly: GCA_019661895.1. GTDB lineage: Bacteria > Patescibacteriota > Minisyncoccia > Phycocordibacterales > Zambryskibacteraceae > JAIFWN01. The sequence goes on from JAIFWO010000001.1 coordinate 36,258, forward strand.
AAACTTCCCTCGAAGATCGCTGAGATCCACTTCGGAGATGTGGAGAAGCATGGGAGCAAGGACTCCATCTGGTCGATAGCCTTCGGCCTAGCCATTGTCGGCTTCAATTCTGAGAACGAGCAAGGCTCGGTCGGCCTCAAACCCGTGGCCAAACTGGCCGCCTCCGGCAAGCGCGGCATGCGCACCCTCTCTGAGTGGTTCTCCAAATTCCTACCATAATTTTCTATATCTGCTAGTATCTCTGAGGACACTTTGACCTTTCACAAGGAGATGCAATGCTCTCAGAATGTATTCATGACGAGACAACCGCCGAAGCTAACCAACACATCGGGTGCTTATCCCACCTCCGCACCGATAAGGGACGCAGGATCCGTGATCACAGTCCCGAAGAACCGATCCTCATTCCAAATGATTTTATTTCGGACCGGTCAAGAATCACCTCGTCGAAAGCGTATAGACTGATGGCCCTCAAGACACAGGTGCTCACCGAGCCTGGTAACCCGTTCATTCGGACACGGCTCGCTCATGTGCTCGAAGTTGATGCGATCTCGAACATCTTGGCAAATGCGCTCGGGCTCAACGACCACTTGGTATCGGCTATTGCGCATGGTCACGATATTGGTCATGTACCGCTTGGCCACCCAGGAGAACACTTTCTCGCCAAACATATAGGGCGCAAGGAGTTCTGCCATGAGATACTTGGACCCCTGGTTGCTCAAAAGATTGAGCGCAAGGGACAAGGTCTAAACCTCACCTGGGAGACACTCGACGGCATGATGCGTCATAGTGGCAATACCGCCCGTCCAGAGATGACGCAAGAGGCTTGGGTGGTACGCTATGGGGATAAGTTCGCATACATATTCGCAGATTACAGTGACTTGTCGAAGCGCATGAAATGCCCAATCCCAGCAGAGCTCACCGAACTCATGAACAAGTTCGGAATCTCGCAGCGGAGTCGCACTAGCTTGGCCATGGCCGGGCTAATCGTGGAATCTGCTGAGATGAAACGTGTGAGTTTCGAACACTCGGAACTCGCCAAGAATTTCGCTCGGCTACGGGAGCTCATGATGGGCGTATATGTCCATGTCACGGAACAAAGCCTTGGCGGCATTATTGAGCCAGTGCTCAAATTTCTCGAAACCCTCAACCTCGGTGATCCATATCTGCTATTCGCCCTGATGACAGACAAAGACGTGATATATCTGGCGAATAAATCGAACAGAAACTTCACACATCTGCAGGATACAGCTCTCGCCGAACGGCTTCCCTATCTTGAATCAATAGGGAAACTCGATCTCTGTAATCCCTACCTCGATTGGTGATTTATGACTAATCAACTTATCGAGATCGAGCGCAAGTTCCGGCTGGATAATTTCCATCCGAGCATGATTCCGGCCGATGCAATCCTCACTGAATTGGTACAAGATTACCTGCTCAGTCCGCCTGGATCGGAGAGGCGTGTACGAGCGATCCAAAGTACCACTGGTATCTGGAAACACATCTACAATGAGAAGGGTCAGACCGGGGATGTTCGCATACGCACCGAACTGAAACGTGAGTTGAGCGAGGAGGAGTACCGCTCACTTCTAGAAGAAGTGGACCCGCAGCGAGCTACGATTCGTAAACTTCGGCACACCTTTCCTCACGCTGGTCAGACTCTCGAGCTCGACAAGTATCACGCTATACCAGCTCTTTACATCGTTGAGCACGAGATGGAGCATGTCGGCGTCGAAGTCGTCAAGCCAGATGGCTGGCAATGGACCGAGGTCACCAACGATCGCGATTATGGTAATTATGCTATTGCTCGGCTCCTCAAGATTGGTCAAGCGACGAGGCTCGTTAAGACTCCAGCACTTTCTTCCCCACAAGCCTAGCTTGTGGGGTTTTTCTTAATTTCAGCTGTTTTTAAACGAAACAAATTGGCGTAATGTCAACTGTTTCCTTTTACCTCAAGTTTCTGTACTATATTGCCATCGTAACTATACAGACATGCCACAAGTCAAACCAGAAGTAGAAGCCTTTGCCCGCATCAAGGTCGTCGGCGTTGGCGGATCCGGGAAGAATGCGGTCAACCACATGATCAATTCGAAGGTCCGCGGCGTTGATTTCATCGCGGTCAATACCGATGCGCAAGACCTTCATAACTCCATGGCCAAGAAGAAGGTCCATATCGGCAAGAACCTGACTCGCGGTCTCGGCGCAGGCATGAATCCCGAACTCGGCAAACGCGCGGTAGAAGAAACGAAGGAAGAGATCCAAGAAGCGATCAAGGGTGCGGACATGATCTTCATAGCGAGCGGCATGGGCGGCGGGACTGGCTCAGGCGCCGCGCCTATCATTGCTCGCACCGCTAAGGAAGCGGGAGTACTGACCGTAGCCGTCGTGACCAAGCCCTTCTTCTTCGAGGGCCAGCAACGCATGAGGATTGCCGAGAATGCCATAGAGGAATTGAAGCAGGCTGTTGACGCTATCATCGTCATCCCCAACGATCGCCTGCTCGCCACCATCGAGAAGGATACCAGCGCCAAGAACGCCTTCGCTATCTGTGACAATATTTTGAAGGAGGCGGTCGAGGGTATCTCGGACCTCATCACTATGCCAGGCATTATCAATATCGACTTCGCGGACATCCGCGCGGTCATGGAGAACGCCGGAGCAGCCCTGATGGGCATTGGCACTGGCAGCGGCGAGAAGCGCGCCGAGGATGCCGCCCGTGCCGCCATCTCAAGTCCCCTTTTGGAAATTTCTATCAACGGCGCCAAGGGTGTGCTCTTCTCCATTGCTGGAGGCGACGACCTCACCATGTTTGAGATCCAGGATGCCGCCAAGGTCATCACCGAGAGCGTAGACCCGAACGCCAAGATCATCTTCGGTACTGTACGAGATGAGAAACTCAAAAAAGGCGAGGTCAAGATCACCGTGATCGCCTCCTCCTTCCCAGAAAATCTCCAACGCCGCGCCACCTCGCTCTTCGGTGCTGGAGCACCGCCAAGCGCTCACAAGGAGCTCGCTGAGGAAGTCAACCGCGGTAAGATCTTCAACACCTTCTCGCCCAAAAATGATAAGCAGAATGACAGACAGGAAGAGAAGCGCGACATACCTCCGCCTCAGAAGAAGCCGGACATCGTCCCTCCATCCCCCGCCACTCCTGTTATTGAAGACCCAGACGACGACTGGGGCGCCGTCCCAGCCTTCCTAAGGCGTTCGAAACTTAAATAAGAAAAACCGCCCTTCGAGAATCTCGGGGCGGTTTTTGTATCGGTTTTTGTATCTTGGCACTTTTCTGATACTCTTATAGCACTAAGAAAAAATTATGTACGACTTGATCATTATTGGTGGCGGACCGGCGGGGGTCAGTGCGGGCGTATACGCGGCGAGGAAGATGCTTAAGACCTTGCTTATCACGGAATCCTTCGGCGGACAGTCGACGGACTCGATGGGCATCCAAAACTGGATCGGCACCGTTGAGATCGCCGGACCAGACCTCGGCAAAAGCTTGGAGGCACATTTGCGCGCGTATGCGGATGGTGTTGTTGATATTAAGACCAATACCCGCGTGTCGAAAATTTCAAAGACTGACAGCAGCTTTGCCGTAGAAGCCGATGGGCAGTCTTATACTACAAAGACCGTGCTTATTGCGACAGGCTCCTCCCGCCGGAAGCTCGAGGTACCAGGGGCTAAAGAATATGAGAACAAGGGGGTGACGTACTGCGCCTCGTGCGATGGTCCCCTCTTCTCTGGCCAAGACGTAGCGGTTGTGGGAGGCGGCAATGCCGGCTTCGAGAGCGCGGCCCAACTCCTGGCGTACTGTAAGTCGGTCACTCTCTTAAATAGAGGTGAGCACTTCAAGGCCGATGAGATGACGGTGGCCAAAGTCCTTGCCAATCCTAAGATGAAGGCTATCAAAAACGTGGTGCCCAAAGAGATCAAAGGCGAGAAGTTCGTCAAAGCCCTTGTCTACGAAGACGTCAATACGCATGAGGTCAGTGAGATCGCGGTAAATGGGATATTTGTCGAGATCGGGCTTATCCCTGCCACGGGCTTGGTGGAGGGTTTGGTACCGCTTAATGAGTACAAGCAAATTATCATTGATCACAAGACTCAACGCACGCAAGTGGAAGGCATTTGGGCAGCTGGCGACTCGACCGATGCTCTCTATCATCAAAACAACATCGCCTCTGGCGATGCGGTCAAAGCTCTCGAAGATATCTATCTATATATCCACGCATAAGAAAAACCCACCAGGCTTGTGGCCAAGTGGGCATGGAGCTTAACTACGGAATGGGTATTCTTGCTCCGAGGAATACCGCTGACTGCTTCGGCGGCGGGCATGCGTTGACCGCGCCGACACTCGAACATGCGTACGAACTCGACTTCGAGCCGCAATCTTTGCTGATGATGCAATACCCCGCAACAACCGCACCGATCGCCCCACCTATCTTGATGGCCTTGCCCCATGGGAAGTTATCCTTCACATAGAGCGTATCGAAGTGCTGCCGCGTCTCGTAACGATCGTGGACCACGACTGAATCACGCATTGTGACCGTGTCGTGGACAACCGTGGTGTCGTGCACAAGCACGGTATCCACTCGTCTGGTCGGTACGATCTTGGCAACCTGCCTTGAGGCAGTGTCCTTGGTTATTGGGATCCGTTGCTTAGAGGTTGGCCGCTTCTTGGTCGTATCCTGCTGGACCGACTGCTTGACGGCGTTGCCGACCTTCGCCACTTCGCCCGCGGCAGCAACTTCTGTCTTCGGCTTCGAAGACACGAGCTGTTGCAACTTCTTGACCGAGTCCCGCCACTTGGCATCACGCATACGTCCGAGGGAATCCTCATACCCAGACTGCGCAACAACAGCGGCTTTCTTGATCGAGTCGACATTCGCCGGCAGTCTCACCGTATCGACATTCGTGACTGTGTCATGAATTTCGATAGGTTTAGACTTTACAGCAACGTATTGCGTGTCGACGCGCGCCGGCACTTTGCGTGCCTTAGCGAGTGAGTCAGCCCGAGCTGATGCTTTGCTTGCGACGAGTTGAACTGCATGCAAGCTTTCTTGCAACTTCTTCTGCGCTGCAGCAGCGTCTGCCAAGGCCTTTTTGAGCGGGCCTGAGTCAACAACTGTAACGGTGAGCTGCGGAGTCGGCTTCGGTTCGAGTGCCTTACCAGGACTCATGCCCATGGTGATCAGCGCAGGAGTATCAACTAGCTTATGCTTCGCTGGATCGAAATCGCCTGCGAGATTCTTGAGCATCGGCTGGTTTGGTCGACTCGGTGTTGCGGATGCATTCGACTTCGGCTTCTCACTTGCACTTTTCGTACTTGCGAGCGCCTTGGCCGGTGCCCTCTTCGGCGTATCGTGCATGAGTGAGAAGAGGCTGCACACCTTGCCTGTCTGGAAGAATACTCGAACAGTGTCCGGGCCGAGTTCGAAAGTAGTTCCGGATACCCAACCAGGCTTCACGTCTATTACATGTCTCAGATGACCGCGGGGGGGGAGCGGGTGAGGCTTGAGCGAGGCATCCGGTGCGTCGTAAACGAGTACCGGATTGTTGCAAAGAGCCTTATCGGCCATGAGACTATCCAGCAGCTTCTGCCGGTCAGGTACCACCTTCTCTGGCGTCTTCACTTGAGCCCAAAGGCCCTGGAAGGCCGTAAAGAGGCCCAAAACTACCAACTTGAGTCGCATGAGGAAGCTCCTTCGTGGAAGGTAAACGGTATATTACGAAGATCACTCTGATAGGCACTGTATCACGCTCTTTCGCATTTGTAAAGAGCTCTGCACTATAGAGACGTACTGACGAGATAAGGCTTACTTTGTGCGCGATACAGGATTCGAACCTGTGACCCTCCCCACGTCAAGGGGATGCTCTACCAACTGAGCTAACCGCGCGCAAGTGTTACTTTACACGAAATATAAATTTTCCGAAAGTCTACTTATTGACCACCAAAGTCTTGGCCAAGATGTCGTGGAGACCTTGCTTCTTAGCAGTGAAGGCCACCATGAGGAAGCCGATGCCAAGGATAATACCGGAGAGAATCTTGCCGAAGTAGCGGCCAGTGGCTCGAGCAAAGTCGACGCGCGCGCCACTCAGATCAGTGACCTTAATACCAAGAGCCATCTTACCAAGCGTGGCCTGATACTTCGAACTCTCAAGAAGAGAATAGTATAGCCAACCAAGAGCGATCTTCACCACTCCGGCACTGGCTCCAAAGCTGGCATAAAACTTAGGTCCGTACACAGCGGGTCCATGCATCGGCCAACCTCCAAAGCCGAGTACAGACATGGCCGCACCCACGATCAATCCGTCTAAGATCACTGCCAAAACTCTCTTCCAAAATCCTGCATATACAACTGTGGTGGTGTCCATGGTATTTAGATTATAAAATTATTATAGCACTGCGGAGGAGGAGAGATTCGAACTCTCGAGACCCTTTCGAGCCTGCTGGTTTTCGAAACCAGTGCCTTCAACCACTCAGCCACTCCTCCGTATAAGCGCTCAAACTATAGCATTTTTGGCATTAAATGCTAGTATTAGGCCGGTTTAAGGCCCTATCGTCTATCGGTTAGGACGAAAGCTTTTCAAGCTTTAAAGCCGGGTTCGACTCCCGGTAGGGTCATGCGTGAAAATTCTTGCCATAGAAACAAGTTGCGACGAGACGGCAATTTGTATATTGGAGGCCACTGGCGAGTTGCCGGAACCTCATTTCAAAGTGCTTGGCAATTCCCTTCTTTCCCAGATCCATATCCACCAAGACTACGGCGGCGTTTACCCGATGCTGGCCAAGAGAGAACATATAAAGAATTTGCCCGTGCTCTTAGAGAAGATTTTAGAAGAAGCTGGTGGGATGGAAGGGGTAGATGTAATCGCCGTCACCGCTGGTCCTGGGCTCGAACCTGCTCTTTGGACTGGGATCGAATTTGCTAAAGACTTGGGAGAGAAATGGAAGAAGCCCGTGTTACCAGTCAATCACATGCATGGACATATGTTCTCCTTCCTATTCGAGCCATCCGAGCTCGTCAAATTCCCGGCTCTTGCCCTCCTTGTCTCAGGCGGACACACGGAGATCGTCCTTATGAAGAGCTTCAAGGATTACGAGATCATAGGCAAGACACGCGACGACGCCGTGGGCGAGGCCTTCGACAAAGTCGCCAGGCTCCTCGACCTCCCTTACCCTGGCGGTCCCAAGATCTCGGCCTTGGCAGACATGCATAGGCAAAAGGGTCTCGCTTCAGAGATTATCTTCCCAAGGCCGATGATCAATACCGACGACTTCGACTTCTCATACTCCGGGCTCAAGACCTCGGTACTCTACACTATTAAAAAGCTTGGCGTGCTTAACGAAGAGAAAAAAGAGGAAATCGCTCACGCCTTCGAGGACGCGGCCATAGAGGTGCTGATAGAAAAGACGAAAAGGGCCTTAGACAAATTCGGTGCCTCAACTCTTATCGTCGGCGGCGGAGTCTCGGCCAATCGTTACCTCCAGGAGAGGCTTAGAGGGCTCGCTCTAGAGCTCGCTCTCGACTTGCGTTTACCTCCACCTGCACTCACCACAGACAACGCGATCATGATCGGTATCGGAGCGTATGTGGCCATACTCAATCACCCAAAGATTTTGGGCACAACACGAGAGATTACCGCACAAGGCAACCTCGGTATTTAATTATTTCTTCAGCTCGGTCTTCTCGATCTTCGTCTCAACTTTGGCAGGCTCTGTCTTAACTTCCGTTTTGGTCTCCTTGATGGCGTCTGGGGTAGTAGTGACAGTAGTGGTCTTAGTGATCGAGGCAGGAGGCATTGGTATAGCCGCACTTTTTACTGAGTACCAATTCTTTATAGCGCTTCTCTGCGGATAGAGAGCCATGGTTATAAGAGAGATCAGAAGAGCGAGGGCAAAAGGCAAGATAAGACACCACTCGCTTAAGGCCCAGGCAATGGCGATGGCCACCAAGAGGCCGAGAGCCACAGCAACCCACTTAGTGAAGAATCTCTTCTTAGTATTTTCTGGAAGGTCGCTGTATAGGACATCCTCAAGGACACTTGCGAGGATATAAAGGACAACAAGGATGAGGAGGAGTTCCCAGAGGCACTGGAAGAAGTTACCAACACCCTTTGGCATTGAGAATATGGCTGCGGCGAGACCCCTGATATTTTGTCCTTTAGGAGTCGAGGTGGCCTCTCCTACTATCGGTGCCAGAGGGCCGGTACTCGTACCAGACCCAACCTCACCGCCGGAGGTACTGCCGCCATAGTAACCAGGAGGCAGCTCAGGATTGATGCCTTGGGCTCTGAGGCTCTCTATAAGAGCTTTGTAGGCCACAATTTCTTGCTGTTGGGCATCATTTAGCGGATATATAGTCTGGCAGTAGATCTCGTTTATCTTCTTAAGGGTCAAAATATAGACATATCCGGTAGGCTGAGTAAGGCCCCAAGGAGTCAGGATATCGCTCTGGAATTTGACCTGGAAGGCGGAGACCGCATCAAACGTAGCCTGGTCAAAGACACCTGTAAGGGACACCGTGTCGTAGCCTTCGATATACTTCAAGAAGGATTGCAGGAGGTAGACTTGGTCTGGGTCATTCACAAAGTCGATGCGCATGTAGTCGTGGAGATACAGGCAGGCTGCAACTGGATTATGGCTTCCGCCAGTCGAACTGCCGCCCGAAGAGCTGCCGCTACTGCTGCCTCCCCCCCGCCCCCACCACCGCCACCTCCTCCTCCACCAGGTTGAGTAACGGTGATAACCAAGTTCGTATTTGTGGTACCGCAATTATTGGTAGCGGTGAGAGGGATAGTGTACGTGCCGGCAGTAGTGGGATTGCCGCTTATGGTGTTGGTACTTGAGGCGAAGCTGAATCCCTCAGGCAGGCTTGAGGTAGCTACGGTGTAGCTGTTAACCGTTGTGCTTGAGAAGGTAAATACATATGCGAAGTTTGCTCCACGCGTAGTGGACACTGATAGCGGACTTGTAAACTCAGGCAATGGGCACGAGCCGCCACCATTGTTCGGATTGGAGACGGTGATCACAAGGTTAGCTGGAGTATTACCACAATTGTTAGTAGCGGTAAGTGGAATGGTGAAGGTTCCCGCAGTGGTAGTAGTACCGCTTATAGTATTGGTACTAGTGGAAAATGAGAGTCCAGCCGGAAGGCTTGAGGTAGCTACAATGAAGTTCGAGACCGTAGTGCTTGAGAAGGTGAAGGTGTAGGTAAAGGCCGAGCCGACGGTCGTCGAGGCCGCGAGCGAGCTTGTGAAGGCGGGCAATGGGCAGGAACCTCCGCCGGCGGGGATAACATTGACGGTCACAGAGTCGCTGGCTGTATCGGTACCGTTTGAACACTCAATAGTAATGACCTTAGAAGCATTATCGGCAGGATAATAATCGTGGCCAACACCTATCGGAGTACTCGATCCAGAAGTCTCAACACTCGAGTTTGCCGGAGAGGTTTGCTGGCAAGAGGTGGCATTTGAGGAGGTCCAGGTATATACGAAGGTATCGCCATGGGTAATGGTGACAGGACCATCTGAACCATTAACCTTCACATCCACTATTGGAGTAGTAGTTGCAGGAGGAGTGGTCGTACCACCGCTTAGGTTGATAGTAACAGAGTCGGAAGCAGTATTTGATCCGTCGCTGCATTCAATAGTAATGATGATCGGGCTCGTTGCAGACGGATAGAAGGTCGTATTGCCCGATCCAATCTCTGGACTTACACCGGAAGTCTCAATACTAGAATTTTCTGGTGAAGTTTGCTGGCAAGTAGTAGCAAAGGATGAAGTCCAACTGTATGTGTAGGTGCCACCTTGGTTTAAAGTGACAGGACCATCGGAGCCATTTGCCTTGACGTCTATCAAAACAGCGTTGGTCGGAGGAGGGGTCACTGTCACCGAAGCAAGACTTATAGTTACAGAGTCACTTGCGGTGTTTACTCCATCAGAACACTCGATGGTAATAACCGTTGGATTACCCTCAGTAGGATAGTAAGGATGATCTGAAGGCACAGGTCCATCTGATCCAGAAGTCACAACACTCGAGTTTGCCGGAGAGGTTTGCTGACAAGAGGTGGCATTTGAGGAGGTCCAGGAGTATGAAAATGATTCGCCAGAGTTAAGGATGACGGATCCATCAGAGCCATTGACCTTGAGGTCGACGGATATTGTGGTATCAGCCAGAGCAAGTAACGGCAAGTTACCCAAGACAAAGGTCATAAGGATGAAAACCTTACCAATGCGGCCGACAAACTTGTGGCGCTGTATATATGCGTTCATATTTCAAACTCTACATTAAGTTATAAGACTGTCAACTGGTACCAAAACTTACATGAATGCATAAAGTCCTTATTTATCAACATATTCTAAGACTTTGTCCTTTATAGCTAAAACGTCCTTGAAAGAAAGTGTGAGAAATTAAAAATATTCAACCAATGTCTGACAAGATACGACGCTAAATATGATTTGCCAAAAATTCTTAAAAGTGGTGCTAGATTTGTCCTTTTAATATAAGCTTTATACATAAGCCTAAACTCAAGAATATGCTAAAATAGCCCTAAATGGATGCGAAATTCTTAAAACCCTACTCCCCTGCCGAGACCGAAGGCCGGATCTATAAGCTCTGGGAGGAAAGCGGCCTCTTTAACCCAGACAAATGCATCGAGGATGGAGTGGCAGACGCTCACGCAGACACCTTCTCAGTTGTCCTGCCTCCTCCAAACGTCACTGGCACCCTCCACATGGGCAGCGCTCTTATGCTGGCTATCCAAGACACGCTGGTACGCTTCTCGCGTATGCGCGGCAAACGAACCCTTTGGATACCCGGCACAGACTCGGCCGCCATAGCGACCCAAGCCAAGGTGGAAAAGGACATCCAGAAGTCCGAGGGTAAGTCCCACCACAAACTTGGACGCGAAGAGCTTTTGAAACGCATAGATACTTTCGTCGAGGAGAACAAGTCCACCATACTCTCACAGATTCGCGGCATGGGCGCCTCGGTCGATTGGAGCCGCTACGCGTACACCATGGACGAGAGGCGCTACGATGCGGTGATGGAGGCCTTCATACGCATGTACGATGCCGGACTTATATACAGAGGCAGTAGGATCGTTAACTGGGACCCCAGAGGCCAGACGACGATCTCAGATGATGAGATCGTCTATGAGGAGGAGAAGGCGACTTTGTATTATCTCAGATACGGTCCCTTTACCATCACCACCGCTCGTCCAGAGACAAAGTTTGGCGATAAGTACGTGGTCATGCACCCTGACGATGAGAGATACAAGGATTTCAAGCACCAAGATACAATCGAGCTCGAATGGATCAATGGTCCGGTGAAGGCAACTGTCATTAAAGACGTCAACATCGACATGGCCTTTGGTACCGGGGTCATGACTATTACCCCCTGGCACGACCAGGTGGACTTCGAGATGGCAGAAAGGCATGACCTCGACAAAGAGCAGATCATCGATCAGTTCGGCAAACTCTTGCCAGTAGCAGGAGAATTCTCCGGCATGAAGATCGCTGAAGCGCGCCCGAAGATAGTTGAGAAGATGCGAGCCAAGGGCCTGGTGGCCAAAGAGGAGCCTTATGTCCACAACATAGCCACAGCTGAACGAACTGGCGGCAGAATAGAGCCTCAGATAATGAAACAATGGTTCATAAACGTTAATAAGCCTGTCGCCACCCGCGGGAACAATACACTCAAAGAACTGATGCGCGAGCCGGTAGAGAAAGCGGCCATTGAGATTATCCCGGAATACTTAGACAAAACGTACTTCAATTGGATAGACAATTTGCGCGACTGGTGTATCTCGAGACAAATATGGTTTGGCCACAGGATACCTGTTTGGTACAAAGGTGAGGAAATATATTGCGGTAATGGAAAGCCTGTGGGAGAGGGCTGGGAGCAAGACTCGGACGTACTTGATACGTGGTTTTCTTCGGCTTTATGGACCTTCTCCACCCTCGGCTGGCCAGAGGAGACAGCGGATCTTAAGACATATCATCCAACGGCTCTCCTTGAGACTGGTTATGACATCATCTTCTTTTGGGTGGCTCGCATGATCCTCATGAGTCAATTCCATCTTGGAGAGGTCCCCTTCCGCACTGTTTACTTGCACGGCCTGGTGCGTGACAAAGAGGGCAAGAAGATCTCAAAGTCGCTGGGCAATAACATCGACCCGCTCGATATGGGCTTGAAGTATGGCATGGACGCGGTCAGGTTCGCCCTCATAAGCGGCCAGGCTCCAGGGACCGACTCAAGGATCTCGGAGGATAAGATCAGAGGGTACAAAAACTTCGCGAACAAACTTTGGAATATCACCCGCTTTATACTTTCTCAGGAGAAAACAGGGGAACTTAAGCAAGAGTTGATCGATGAGCTTCAAGCCCTTATGCTAGACATAACGAAGGATATCGAAGAGTATCGCCTCCACCTGGCAGCCGAGAAGATCTACCACTACGTTTGGCACCGCTTGGCAGACGAGATCATCGAGGAAAGCAAGGGTAAGCCGGAGTATGGCGCGACGCTCTACTATATCCTTGAGAATGTCTTGAAGCTCCTCCACCCCTTTATGCCATTTGTCACGGAAGAAATATGGCAAAGCATATATAATGAAGAGCGTATGCTTATGGTTAGCAAGTGGCCGATATGAGCTTCGAATTCTCCCCCATTATCTACGCCCTCCTCGGAGGCATCTTGCCCGCCTTCGTCTGGCTCCTCTTCTGGCTCGAGGAAGACAGAGACAATCCGGAACCCAACACCAAGCTCCTCGCCACCTTCCTCGCTGGCATGCTCGCGGTCATTGTGGTCTTACCCTTCCAAAAGGCTGTGGATAAGATCCTGCCTGGAGCTGGGCCCGTCGCCTTCCTCCTCTGGGCGGTGCTTGAAGAAGGGTTTAAATTTGCCGCCGCCTACTACGCCGGCCTCCGTGGAGCAGACGATGATGAGCCTCTAGACCCCATGATCTATATGATCACCGCGGCGCTCGGCTTCGCCGCGCTCGAAAACGCGCTCTTCCTTCTTAACCCGCTCCTCCAGTCCGACATCACTGGCAGCCTTATTACGGGCAATTTGCGCTTTATTGGCTCGACCCTCCTCCACACCGTCTCCTCCGGTATCATTGGCACTGCCCTCGATCTCACCTTCTACAAATCACGCGACGAGCGGGTAGCTTTGGGAGTCTTGGCATTTTTCCTCGCCATCTTTGCGCATACGGCCTTCAATCTATTTATCTTGAATGAATCCGGCTTTGGCACCTTCCTCACCTTCGCGACCGTCTGGGCCGGCATCACCGCTCTTATCCTCATGTTTGAAAAGGTTAAAAGTATGATGGTACAATAGAGAGGTACTTTATAATTTATGGCACACGAAAAAAGATCCTTTTTTGAACGGTTGACCGGAGCAGTGCGGCTCGAGGATGAGACTCACTCTTACGCCCCCGAGCCTCAAGCCCAAGCGCCGATCCGCTCTCTGGCTAACAGCTTGTACGAGGAGGAGGATGCCCAACTGACTGTCGATGTCTACCAGACTCCGACCGAGATCGTCATTAAGACTATGGTGGCGGGAGTCAAGCCGGAAGACCTCGACGTCTCCATTACCCGCGACTCGGTCAGCATCCGCGGCAAGCGCCAAGAGGACAGGACCATCTCGAGCGAGGATTACTTCCATCACGAGCTTTATTGGGGCTCCTTCTCGCGTACGATCGTCCTGCCGGAGGAAGTCGATGTCGATAACGCCGAGGCCATCGAGAAGTATGGCCTCCTCATCCTGCGCCTCCCCAAGATCGACAAGCACCGCCAGACCAAGCTCAAGGTTCGAGGTTAATTGAATAATTTAGACTTTCCCTTATACTAACGATGAATCCAGACGAACGAGGCATGCTTGAGAGGGCGCTAAAGCTCTCTGAGGAGAACAACAAAATCCTTAGGAAGATGCAGCGAACCGCTCGATGGGCGGCGGTCTGGGGAGTCATTAAGTTTCTGGTGCTTATTATCCCTCTTATTGTCGGCTATCTATACCTGGAGCCGTACCTTAAGGGTCTTGAGCCATTATTTAAACAAGCTCAGACGGTATTTAGCGGAGAGACATTGCCGAGGTAGCTCAGTTGGTAGAGCATTCCCCTGAAGAGGGAAGGGTCACCAGTTCGAATCTGGTCCTCGGCACATTGTTATAAAGAAAAGAGCCCGATCATCTGGGCTCTTGGTGAGGCTCGACTAGCCTGTTTTACGTCTAACGACGTGACGCCGATCGATCCCCTTTGGGATGTTCTCTTTTTGTTCCAGTTTTCGGCGCTCTTCCGATTCACGCATACTTATTTCGTCGACGATACGATCTCGAACTTTCTCAGGAGAATCGTGCGGCCAGACTGGCACAGTAACACTATGGAACTGAACCAGTATAACCTCCTCCTCGTTTGTTGCATGCTCGCTTGCCACTTCGGCAAGCAACTTCGAGTCGACGGCGTTGGCACCTGCGACCAGTCTTGGAATTTTTGGCGACATTATAATCTCCTCGCGCTGAATGTGCTGCTCCTGCCACGACCGATACTGGCGTGAGGAGACTACGTCTAGCAAGTATTATAAATCACTCTAGAATAAAAAATCAAGTGTCAAGAAAAACTGTGGATAACTCGATGGGTGCTCTCGATAGGAATCGAACCTACATCTCATCCTTAGGACGGATTTGCTCTATCCATTGAGCTACGAGAGCGATTTTAGGCTGCGAGGGCCTTTATACGGCTACACCAAGAAGGTCCGTAAGCCTCCTCTGGTCGAAGCCGATAACCACATCTTGATCGTCTATGACAATGACAGGCACGCCAAGCTGGCCGGACTTATCCATCATCTCCTCTCTCTTAGAGATATCACTCGCCACGTCGTAGTCGGTAAAGGCGATGTGATGCTCGGTAAAGAACTCCTTGGCCATGTGGCAGAAGTGGCAGGAAGGGGTTGAATATATTTCTACTTTTTTCCCATTAATATTCATAGTGCAGAGAGTATACCATCCCAGAATCTCTTGTACCAGGGCTCAGTCGACGAGGCGTCACTGCTGGAGCTCTTGGAGGAGTCGACGATGACTGCCACACGCTCCCCTGCAGCCGAGACGTTAAATTTCTGCTTTATTTCCTCGTTTATGCCCTCCTCAGTTTTCAATTTGTTGATCTCGGTATTAAGCCGCCTCTCTTCTTCGGACAGGGCGATGGATTTGGCTTCGAGCGCTAAGACATCCGCGGCACTTTGGCGCTCTTTAAGCATAATCCCAACAGCCCCTCGAGCCAAAAACAGGGTAAAAACGACAAAAACGACTAAAGCCGGGGTCGAATATAAACGCTGTTTGATCCGCTGTCTCTTTTGAAGTTCACGCATTGGAAATATCTTATCTCCATGCTACCATACCCCTATGTTCGACAAACGCCACAAGAAGAAGCTCCACGGCATCATGGTCGTCGTCTCCGTGATGATGATCCTAGGTATGCTCCTACTCTACGTTCCGAGCTTCCGTTAAACTACCTCAACCAATCCCCCGCCACCCAGCCATCTACTCCTGAGGAGAAGTCTACTTGCCACCAGGTGTATCCTGAGCCAGTCTGTGGTCCAGCCACGATCACTCCGGTTGATCCAGCTTTCTGCTGGCCCAAAGGCTTGCCTTTGGTGGTAGCCGTAGAGCGGACGTTTACCTTAGAGGTGGTAGTGACGAAGGAGCCGATCCCGAGGATAGTAGGCGGAGGAGTGCTTGGATCTACGGGAGTAAGGACTGAAACCGGAGAGGATTGAGCGGAAGAGTTGCCGGCAGCGTCCATGGCACTGACCGAGTATGAGTAACTGGTGCCAGCCACTACCGTACCGTCTGTATAGGAAGTGTTGGTAACCGTGTTGAGAAGCGCGCCGTTCTTGAAGATCTTGTAGCCGGTGACTGCGACGTTGTCTGTGGAAGCGGACCAAGAGAGATTCACGTGGGTAGTGTCTGAAGCTGTGCCTTGGAGGTTCTGAGGGACAGAAGGAGCCGTGGTATCTCCAGAAGTTGGAGGCGGAGGAGGAGGGAGGGAGATGGAACCGCTCCAGTCACCGGAGACTGCGCCTCGGGTAGCGTAGAGGACGGCGTCTATGTCTGCTCCTGGGTCAGAGCCGTCTGAAGCTTTGCCTTTGTATGGAGAGTTGGAAGAGAGGTGGAAGTCGGTGGAGGAGACGAAGCCGATGGCAGCTTTATTCTCAGGGTACATATTGTTTGGAGGGAGTGTCCAGGCCGCGCAGTATTTGTTCGGATCGCAGACAATGGTATTGTGGTCGAACAGCCAGCTCGGTGATGCCGCATTAAGCGTGGCGGTACCATTCGCGCCACTACCAAAGATTGTGTACAGAGCGTCGCCGCCGACATTGTCTTGAATAACCAAGTTTGGCGCTGACGGGTCTATGATGCTCCATGTATCGGTACTAAAGCCTGTGTTGTGAATGAAAGTTAAATTGGCAAAGCCATTGACAGTAAGGTACCGCCAAGGTGGGTTGTCTGCCCTCTGACCGACATCGAGGTTGTTCGCGATGTACAGATTCTTCATAGGAATAGTCGAGGTGTCGTATCTGGCGCTGAGCGAGTATAGTGAGTTTACATTCTTCAGCATGTTATTGCGAATGGTGATGTCCGATGTCGTACACCAGCTGCAGCCAGAGTTTGCCGACCAGAGCGCAAAGCCCCAGCCCGCCTGATCTTGCTGCCAACTGTTCTCAAGTACGTTTCCTTCGATAAGCACACGTACGCCTGATTTGAATTCAACAAGATTTTTTATCGATCGGTGGATGCCATCATAAGAAGGGTCGCTGGCGCGCCAGGAGAGCGGTTTGAAGATGTGGTTACCGCGAATTTCAACATCAGATGGAATGAGACCGGTGATATGTGGAGTAAAGCCGCCAATCGCAATGTTCTCAGCGGAGGCTTCGAGATAATTGTTATTAATCTTGTATGGACCAGGGCCATTACCCATAGTAATGGCTTGGACATCGAAGCCATCGTTCTCACATTTACTAATATAACTTTCAACGACGGCACTCCAGGCGCTATGCAGACCAATGCACTTGCGGTTTTGCAACGTATCAAGTCCGTGTACATATGAACGGTCAAGTATCAAATGGTGAGGAACGCTTGCAAGCGTATTTTGGATGGTTCCTTCAGCAGTTCCGAAGGAAAGGATCTGGTTTACATCAGTAAGGGTTGGGGCTACCGTGACTTCAAGTCCGATGAGTCGGTAATAGTTCGCACCAGCCTCGGTATCCAAGGTCCAACTGTAATTCTGCCCTGTTTGTATTTTCGCGAGCTGAGATGCGTCGGTCGGCTTTACTCTCCTACCCTCCGGAGGCAGGGCACCATTGGACTTAATGACGATCCATTGATTGTTAGGGTTAGACTTGTTCCTTAAGACGAAGTTGCCGGTGTAAGTGGCTCCCGCTTGGAGGACAATGGTGTCTCCAGGCTGAGCGGTATCAAGAGCGGCTTGGAGGTTTCCGCCTGAGGTGACATTGATAGTCTGGCCACTCTGTGTTGGCATAGTAGTGTCCACGTAGGCTCGAGGGAGCTCGGCGGGGCCGGCAAAGCCGGAGTAGCTTTGGTTCACTGAGGCGGTATTAGGTCTTGATGCCGGAGCAGATCTGAGTACATATAAAGCGCCGACCAGAACAATAGCGACAAGGAACGAGCCGAATATTGATACTTTTTTCATAAGATTTGTTAAGCTTCTCATCCTATGATTATACCTCAACTATTCCGATCTCATCATCTTCAAAAAGACCTCTTGGGGAATAGCCACCGTGCCCTTGCCGCGCTCGGCCATCTTCTTCTTACCCTTCTTCTGCTTCTCCCTAAGCTTCATCTTGCGGGTAATGTCACCTCCGTACATGTGCTGGGTGACATCCTTCTTCATGCCTGAGAGTGTTCGTGAGGCAATGATGCGGCCAAAAGCCTTGGCTTGGATCTTGAGGGTAAACATTTGTCTCGGGAGGAGTTTAGACAGCTTCTCGACCGCTGTCTCTGCTTCAAGCTCCACCTGCCTTCTGGAAATGACTTTGGCAAAGGCGGCCACTGGCTCGTCGGCTACCACAATGTCCATCCGGGTCACGTCGGCAGCGCGTTCCTCGGCCACGTCGTATGAGATAGAGGCAAAGCCCGATGAAGCACTCTTCAATTTATCGAAAAAGCTTCTCATGAGTTCGCGCAGCGGCATGAGGAGAGTGAGCGAGGTTCTGTCTGCCAGCGTGTGCGTCTCCCCCACCTCGGCCTCATGCTCATAGAGAAGCTGCAAGATTGTTCCCAAATACTCCGGCGGCGTAATGATGGAGGCCTTGACCCATGGCTCACGCACGCTTGAGACCAAATGATCTTCCGGGAAAAATGATGGAGTATAGATCGTCTCTTCCTTGCCATTTTTGTATGTCACTTTGTACGTAATAGACGGCAGAGTGATGATAAGCGGCAGGTTAAACTCGCGCCGCAGCCGCTCGCTAATAATTTCCAAATGGAGCATGCCGAGGAAGCCACAGCGATATCCTCGGCCGAGCACTCCGGAGGACTCTTCCTCAAAGGAGAAGGCCGAGTCGGTGAGCTTGAGACGCAAGAGAGCCTGCTTAAGAAGGGTGAAATCGTCTTGCGACTCTGGATAGATAGAGGCCCACACCACCGGGCGAGCCTCGCGGTACCCTTCGAGGGCGGGCTCAGTGTCTGAAGCCGCCGAGACGGTGTCGCCTACCGAGACCACCCCAGGCTCTTTGATCCCGGTGACGATATATCCGATCTCGCCCTCGTTTAAGAATTCGGCCGGCGTCTCTTCGGGAGCGAAGATACCCACCTCAAGGGCTTGGAAGGTCTTGCCCGCTACTTTAAATATCAAATTCTCCCCTTTCATGACCTTGCCACGCATCGCTCTCACAAAGACAATCACTCCCCTATGATTTGAATATTTGAAATCGAAGACCAAAGATCGGAAGGCGCCGAGCGTGTCACGAGAAAAGTCTGGTTGAGCAAGGCGACCCGAAGACTTTTCGAGAGGCAGGCTCGGCGCTGGAACTTTTGTTACAACAGCCTCGAGAAGTTCTTTTACCCCTTCGCCCGTCTTACCAGAGACTAGCAAAATATCTTTTTCATCTACCTCAAGAAGGGTCATGATTTCTTGCTTCACTTCCTCAATCCTCGCTAAAGGTGAATCGATTTTGGAAACGACGGGGATGATGGTTAAGCCGGCCTCACGCGCCATGCCAAGGGTGGTCAGGGTCTGAGCTTGTACCCCTTGAGTGGCATCGACAAGTAAGATCGAGCCCTCCACGGCCTTAAGCGCTCTTGAGACCTCGTAGGAGAAGTCGATGTGCCCGGGGGTGTCGATGAGATTAAGGATAAAATCTGGTCCCTCGCGATGCTCGGGACCTTCAGGATGATAAATCATCCTTACGGGTTGCATCTTGATAGTAATCCCCCTTTCGCGCTCGAGCTCCATCGAGTCGAGGACTTGTTCCTTCATCTTCCGCTTCTCGATAGTACCAGTCAGCTCAAGCATCCTGTCAGCCAAAGTGGACTTGCCGTGATCAATATGAGCAATGATTGAGAAGTTTCGAATATGATCCATGGCACCTTACGCTACACGATTTCGGGATTCTGGGCAATGACTTTGGCCTTCCAGAACTTGGCATGGACAGCTCTCCAGGACTCCGCGAGTTCGCGAGAGCCGAGGAGCCGAAGGACTAAGATCCCAATGACAATACCTACCATACCCGCTACGAGGCCTTGGAGGAAGATGCCTGGAAGAGTATTGAGGTTAAAGAGCGGCGCGAAGAGGGTAAGAGCAATATGGCTGGCGTAACCCATAACTACCGAGGCGCTCGAGCATTCAAAGAGAGTCCGCTTAACAGACTTCGAGAATCCGCCATACTCTCGCTCAAAGCCGATCCAGTGCACCACGCCGTTAATGATCGTACCGACCGAGTAGCCCAAGGGCAGCATAAGCACCGCCGCGCTCCCAGAGAGATCATCGACCTTAAGAAGTGCCGTGATGAAATAACGGAAGCCTTCGAAACTGTAAAATACTTTTACAAAGAAATATGTGCAAGCGATCAAGATGCCCGTGGAAGCAAGATTAATAAGCAAGGGCTTCCTGGTCTGCCCCGCCGAGTAGAAGGCTCTGATGAAAAGAAGTAGCAAACTTTGGAAAAGGGCCGAGACAGAGAAGATGGCCAGGGCGGCGGCGGTGAGTCGGGTGTCGTCCCAATTGAAGCGGCCCGTGCCGAGGAGCACGCGCACGATCTGCGCTCTTAAGACAATGAAGAGCGCCGTCACCGGCAGAGACCAGAAGATGATATGCCGCGTCGTGGTCGCCATCTGTTCGATGAAGCCTTGTATATTTTTCTGCGAGAAGTATCGCGAGAGCGTCGGGAAGACTGCCAAAGAATACGAGACTCCGATGATGGAGAGCGGCACCGAAGAAATATTGAAGGAGAAGGAGTATATGGAGATCGACCCGACGGCCATGAGCGAGGCCAAAGAGACTAGAAAGATCGTGGATATATGGTTAATGGAGAGCGTCAGGGTGCGCGGGAAGGAGAGCAGCACCACTCTTCGAATGGAAGCGAAGTCGAAGAAGGCCTTGAACCTCGGCATGAGGCCCATCTTTATCACGTAGGGAATCTGGATAAGGGCATGGAGAAGCGCTCCCAGAGCTACTCCCCAGGCCACGCCCATGACACCGAACTTAGGCACAAGAATTAAGACGCCTAGAATAATACCGGCATTGTAGACTACCGGCGCGAAGGCATAGACCAAGAAGCGGTTATAGGCCTGAGTGAGCGAGCCGAAGAGATTCGAGAAGCCGAGGAATATCGGCGAAAGCAGTAAGATCCTCGAGAGCAAGATGACCTGCGAGAGCGCCTCGCCAGAAAGGCCTTTAAAGAGAATGGGAGAGAACACCGGGATAAGGAAGTATGCCAGACCGCAGACGATGATGATGAGGAAGGAGAAGAACGAGAAGATATCATTTATAAACTCCTTGACCGCCTCTCTCCCCTCTTCCTCACGTTCCACGATGAAGGGCACGATCACCGAAAGCGAGACGATCGAGGCCACAGTGACGAACAGGAAGTCCGGAATGCGGAAGGCCGCGTAGTAGGTATCGAGCTCACTACCGGCACCGAAAACGTGCGCCAGTAAGCGATCTCGCAGGAAGGCCAGCACCTGGCTCAAGAGAGCAAAGAAGCCAAGAAGATACGCCGCCTGATGGAGAGTGGAGGTCTCCTTATAGAGAAGGGTAAGAAACTTCTTGACCATCTTATTCCTGCGTAGCGGTACTCTTTATGGGAGGGGTGGAACGCTTCTCGGGCTTCTTGGCGCTGGCCGGAGCTTTGTAGAAGGCGTCATGTCCCGCTTCAAGATTGGCGAGGATAGAGGCTACGTCGGCATTGTCTGGATTCGACGCAGCCAGGTCCTTAAATTCTCGGATGGCCTCTTCATGAGCCCCGAGTTTGTCCAATGAGAGGCCCAAGAAATATTTGGCGTTGGCATACTCTGGGACGATCTCGACGGCACGCTTCAGAGCCTGGGCAGCACCTAAGTAATCCTGAGTGGTGTACTTAAGAAGGCCAAGCTCGAAGAAGACTCCGGCATTGTTGGGAGAGAGGATGGCCGTAGCCTCTGCCGCCTGGATGGCTTCAGCGACATTATTCTCCTGGACGTCGAGTTGCGTGAGGAGGAAGTAGGCGTCGACGTAATCCTGCTTCTTCTGGATCGCGCTTTGGATATGGGTGCGGGCCTCTGCGGCGTTCCCATGATCGATCTCCAAACGAGCCATGAGGAGAGAGGGCTCGGGATTCTCGGGGCTCAATTTTTGCGCTGCTTCATAGGCACCTCGGGCGCTCTCATAAGCACCAGCTACCGCCAAAGGTTTCGGCACTAAGGCGGCGTAGACTCGGCCAAGTCTCACCCAGTTTTGATAATTGCCGGGATTTACTTTAGTGGCATTGTCTGCAGCCGCGATGCTCTTTTGGAAGACTGCCTGGAATGCAGTCTGCGTGGCCTCAGGCGTAGTAGTCGGGTTTTGGAGGATGCCTTGCGCTCGGGCAAAGGAGAGCTCGGAAAGCGAACCATAATAAATATCTGCTGGCGAGAGAGAGATGGCACGATCAAGCTCTGACTCTATCTTGTCAGCAGAGCTACCGACAACTCGGGAGAGGGCCAAAGCTCGCTCGAAGTGGAAGATCGAGGCCACCTTCTGGTATGAGACAAGCGCCAAAGAGAGTGAGCCGATCCCGATGATGATAATGACGAGGACAGAGGCGAAGTTGAGCGCCGGAGAACTGCGGAAGTGAAGTGTGCGGGAAGCGATAATACCGCCGGTTGCGGCCGAAGCCACGAAGAGTCCAGTAAAGATGAAGGCCAAAACGAGAAGGGCCGCGCTCGGCACGTAGAAGAAGGCCGCCGCCCACAAGAAGAGCGCTCCGACAAAAGAGGAGACGATGGCGAAACGCTCGGAGTTTTTAGAAATATTCCTTAGCGATCGCGCCCCAAGGATAAGAAGGGCGAGAAGAAAGCCAAGCCACATTAACCCACCAAGGAGGCCGGTAGTGGCAAGCATGGTCGGGATGAATCCAACGCCTGCTGGGAAGGCCACGTTCCAGAAGGTGGTGGTATTGATGGCCGAAGGCTTGTAGAGGAGCCAATCCTGGTCAAAGGTATTTGGCCCTGAGCCAAGGAGAGCCTCTTTGGCCAAGACCCGCCTAGCTACCGAGATGGTGGAGGAGAAGGATGGACGCACATCTGAGGTAACGATATGGAATTTATTGGAAAGCGCCGCACCAAGCGAACCTTCTGATAAGAAGGTCGGATTAATGGTAAAGATCAGAGACAGTGCCAAAAGGATGCCGACAGGCACTAAGCGCGAGAGCTTCCAAGTGCTGCGAGCTTCCACTGTCGAGCGTTCGACCGTAAGGAAGTAAACCGCGGTGATGAGAGAGACCCCGAGAGTGATATACCAGGCTGTCGAGAAGTTGAGCACAGCCACTAGGAAGATAGACAGAAGGAAAATTATATAGACGATCGCTCTCCACGACTTGCGCAAGGTGAGCATCTCTAGCGCGAAGATGCAGATGATGGAGAGGAGCGCAAAGCCGACGGCGTAATCCGTCCAAGCGCCAATGGGACTCGCGGTAGCGTCCGGGAAGGCGCCAAAGACAAATGTATTGCCGCCAGTCGCAAGCTTAACAAGCGCGAAGACCAGCAAGAGGACCGCCGAGAGGAAGAAGGCGCCATACACCCGCAAGAGTCTCCCGGTATCCGTGACCGTAAGCGCCGACAGAAGAAAAAAGATGGAACCCAAGAGCACGAAGGCAAATGTCCCAGTCTCGAAACTATATCCAAAGAGTGAGACCCCCGGAACCGAGCTGCCGAAAGCAGCCAGGAGATAGACGAGCGGGAGCGCTACTACTCCCCACAGGACATAAGCTCTGGGGAGAGCAATACCCCCGGAGCGCAAGGCGCTGATCAAAAAGGCAATGAGACCCACAACAGCGCCAAGAGTAAGGAGTATGACCTTAGCCACACCAAGCGGCGCCAACGCTGTCGGGAGGAAGAATAGAGGAAGCAAGAATACAACAACGAGAAGTGTGATGAAGCTGACTTTATAGGATGAATGCATAGCGTTGTGTTTATGATTAATGGATATATTGTAGCAAAGAAAGCTCTGCTTTGAAGCGAATTTGTGAATTAAAATAAGGCTAAACAGCAAATTGCAAAAATTTCAAATTCGTGATATAATACACCATGGTGTCGGGTAACTGCTCCATAGCAATATGGGGAGGAAAGTCCGAACATTCAGTCCCGACAGTTTTCTCTCGAGAAAAATCGCCGGGACACAGGTAGCAGGTAACGCCTGCCGAGGGCAACCTTAGAAGTGAGAACAGAAACGACCCGGTTCAGTCCGGCTGAAACGCGCAAAATCTTTACCCGAATGCAAGGCCGTGTCATTTGCCTGTATGAAAGTACGGATAAATGAAGTGCCGCTCGATCCTAACGGTGACGTTGGGACCAGATAAATAGTTACCGTTCCGCTTATAGCGGAATACAGAATTCGGCTTATAGACACCCAAAATCCCGCGCAAGCGGGATTTTGTTTTCTTTCTATTTCTACTTTTTATTTGAGCTATCTCAAACTATCCACTACCCAGCCATCTGCTCCTGAGGAGAAGTCTACCTGCCACCAGGTATAACCGTCGGCTTGCGTAGGGCCAGCCGTAATGGTGCCGATAGCCCCCGCATTCTGGCTACCGAGTTTGAGTCCTGAGGTGGAAGGCGTGGAGCGAACGGTCAGCCTCTCAGTAGTGGAGACACTAGAACCGATGGCTAGAGGAATCGGAGCTTGAGTCTTTACCATAGAGTCTCCTATGGCCCAGCCGTCTGTACCGGTAGTGAAGTCCACATTGTACCAGGTGTAGCCTGAGCCTTGAGTGGGGCCAGCCGTGATCTGGCCTACCGCACTCGCACTTTGGGAACCGGCAGGTTTGCCTCCGGTAGCGGGGGTGGAGCGGATGTTGGTCTTTTGAGTAAGTTGGATCCAGTCTCCTACCTGGAGAGTAGTGGTTGGAGGAGGGGTGGTGGGGGTACCAGTAGTGTTCGAGACCAAGACTGAGACGCTCTGACTCACAGTGCTATTACCTGCCGCATCTCGAGCGACAGCAGTAATAATGTGCGAACCGTCTGAACCTGCTGTTGTATTCCAAGAAGCAGTGTAAGGGGGAATAGTTTTCTCGGTATCTACATTGACCCCATCAACCTTGAACTGCACACCCACGACGCCTACGTTGTCTGAGGCGGTAGCGATTAGGGTGGCTGTACCAACGAGGGTAGTGCCCGCTACTGGAGTAGTAACAGAGACTGAAGGAGCCGTGGTATCTCCAGTAGTAGGAGGTGGAGGAGGGAGGGAGATGGAACCGCTCCAGTCACCGGAGACTGCTCCTCGGGTAGCGTAGAGGACTGCGTCTATGTCTGCTCCTGGGTCAGAGCCGTCTGAAGCTTTGCCCTTGTATGGAGAGTTGGAGGAGAGGTGGAAGTCTGTGGAGGAGACGAAGCCGATGTCTGCCAGCGTCACCGGATAAGAGTTGTTAGCAGGATAAGGGAAGAGCCATGTTGAGTCCTGATCATTCTTTGAGAGAAGGAAGACGTTATGATCAAAGGTCCACGACTTATTAGTGGCGGAATCAAGTCCTTTTATTCCACTTCCAACTGCATTGGTAATGCCATAATAACCGTCGCCAATTACGTTGTCTTGGAAGATAAGGTTAGCTGAGGGAATTGCGGAATCGGGAATCATAAATGACTCCCCGTGTATAAGCATTGTGTTATGCACGGCAGTAATATTGGAAACTCCGGCAATACTAAACTCTCTCCAGCCAGGATTGTCCGCATTGCGTCCGTAGTCAATATTGTTGGCAATATAGAGTCGACTCATCGGCACAGCAACTCCGTATACACCACTAAGACCAAATGGGGAGGCCACGTTCTTCAAGATATTATTTCTTATGACCACGTCCGAGGTCTCACACCAAGTGCAGCCGCCGTTCTGGTTAACAGACCAAAGGGTAAAGCCCCAACCAACCTGAGCGTCATTCCAGGCATTTTCAAGCACGTTACCTTCCATAAGAAGGCGCTTGCCAATCTTAAACTCGATAACATTCTTCTCCAGACGAGGGACACCGTCATAGATACTGGTACCAGAGCGCCAGGTGAGCGGGCGGAAGAAGTGATTGCCTCGTATCTCCATGTCATTAGGGAGCATGCCTTGGATAGCGGGGTCAAAGCCGCCGAAAGCAATATCTTCAGAAGAGGCCTCGAGGAAATTGTTCACGATCTTATACGGGCCAGGGCCATTGCCACCGGCGATGGCCTGAGTATCATAACCCGCTCCCTCACATTGTGAGACATAGGAGTCGATTACCGCGCTCCAGGCGCTGTTGAGTCCAATACAGCGGCGATTCTGAAGCGTGTCATATCCGTGCACATATGAGCGGTCGACAACGATGTGATGTGGAATGCTTGCTAAAGTGTTTTGCACTGCGCCATCAGACGTACCCATGGCAAGAATCGTATTTACATCGATAAGTTGGGGTGCGGTGGTGATCTCAAGACCAATGAGTCGATAATAGTTTGCACCTGGCTGCGTAGCCACTGCGTTGGCGTAATTTACCCCTGTTTGCAATTTGGCAAGCTGTCCAGCATTAGCTGGAGTAACTCTCCTCCCCTCTGGAGGAAGAGTGCCATTGGACTTAATAACAATCCATTGATTGTTAGGGTTAGACTTGTTCCTTAAGATGAAGTTACCAGTGTAGGTGGCTCCGGCTTGGAGGACAATGGTGTCTCCAGGCTGAGCGGTATCAAGAGCGGCTTGGAGGTTTCCGCCTGAGGCTACGTTAATAGTCTGGCCACTCTGAGAGGGCATAGTAGTGTCCACATAGGCTCGAGGGAGCTCGGCTGGACCGGCAAAGCCGGAGTAGCTGAGGTTGACGGAGGCGGTCTTGGATTGAGGAGAATTGCGGGTGAGCGGCTTAAAGACCGAGATAATAGCGACTAAGAGCACGAGTAAGGCTAAGGAAGCGATGAGTGGTGATTTTTTCATGAAAGCGATAATTTGATTCATGGAATTTATTATACCTCAACTATTCTGAGCGCAACATCTTTTATATCCCCACTTGAGTGTTTGAGGTTGTCTCTGGGATCGACTCTATCTCTATAATCTTGCCGATGCTTGGTCTATAGAGAATAGCTTTGCGAGCTTTGGGATAAATGAGCACCCTATCCCCCACTTGCGCGCCTTTGAAGAACGCTTCTCCAGCCAGAGCTTCTGGATCAGAGACGATACCGAGGACTGGCTCATCGCCCTCTGGCAACACCACGAATTTGGAGAGCGTATCGATGGTCTCTTGGAGGAGTGCGCTCTGGTCTGTAGCATTGCCGGCACTTGGAAGATTAGTAACAGTAATAGTAGAACGCGATCTGTAGTAGAAGTAGCCAAAGGCTACGACAAGAAGTACGGTGGCGATGAGGAATAGGCGCTTCATATTACTTGAGTGAGACGTATGGCTTTAGATCTAAGTCTAGAGTCATACTTCGAAGTAAAGCGAAGAATCGCTCAAGGAATAAGAATCCTGTATCCCCTCCTCCACCGCCGCCACTGCTACCTCCGCCAGTACTACCACCGCTGCCGCTGCCGCCAGTACTGCCTCCACCACCGCCGTTAGTGCCGCCGGGCACGATAGGACCCGAGCCATTACCCTCTCCTCCTGCGCCACCACCTCCGCGAACTGGTCTCGTTTGATTAGCCTGAATAATGATCTGCGGCGTAGCCGTATGGGTGAAGTTGGTGACCGAACCAGCATTAGTGAGGCGGAAGCAATACGTCGTCCCGGCCGAGACAAACGAGGTCGAGCGCAGGGCGTACTCAAGCTCGGTGAACTGGGAGCTCGTGAGGGCGTGCGCGCTGGTCTGATTGGAACCTGCCTTCAAGTATCCAGCGGCGAAGGTCTTGCCGTTGGGGTTAGTGAGGCCAGCCGAGTCGGTAGTCGAGGCACTGTCGGAGAAGTATTGAGAGAAGTCCATCACCCAATGGGTACTATTGGTCTCGGTGGCTGGCACGGCCATCCATGCGGTACACGAGCTCGAGGCCTGCTCAAGTTTATAAGTAATTCCAGAAGCGTTCCCTGCTCCAGCGTTCGAGATCACGAAGCGCAAGCGCTTGCGGTCACCAACGTATACGTCGCTTGTCAGAGCTGTATCCTCGCTCGCAGCGTAACTTGCTCCGCTCTCAGAACCGTCGTCATTGCGCCAACGATAATGGAGTTCGGTTAAGTTGGGCACATCTGCGACCGCGGGCGTGGCCGGAGAGCCGCTTGGGGCTACACCCGGCGTAGACCAGTTGCCGTTAGTATCTAGAGTAAAGATCTTGTAATAGTAAGCTGTGCCATTACTGAGAGAGGTGTCTATACATGATGCTTGTAAGCCGTAACATGCCGCTCGCGAGGCGCCCGAGAGAGTCGAGGTCGAGTACGCAGTTCCTTCAACTGGGGTAAAGGTGATGGCAGAAGTAGAAGCGACAACCATGACTTTGCTCAAATCAGAACTACCAGGATTGGTCCAGGAGAG
The DNA here is from genome assembly GCA_019661895.1 of Candidatus Parcubacteria bacterium. Taxonomy (GTDB): domain Bacteria; phylum Patescibacteriota; class Minisyncoccia; order Phycocordibacterales; family Zambryskibacteraceae; genus JAIFWN01. Next base: position 64,405 of record JAIFWO010000001.1, read on the forward strand.
CGAGTTCTGAGTATCACCAGAGCTTACTGTCGAGGCTCCAGGAGAATTTTCTGAACCTACAGAGTAGAAGGTGGCGGGAGAATTTTGGCTGTTGTATTCAGTGGTCAGCCAATCAGCCGAACGCATACCTTGAGACATGTGTACTTCGTCAACCGAACCAACTACGCCCGCCGCCAAACCATCGGACCAGGTACCGATGCCAAATGCCCCCGCCGAGTCCGAGACAGTCTGAACACCACTTCCGATTGAAGTGCCGAAGTTGCCATTATCAACTGCCGTGCCATTGCGGTAAATTTTAAAGTCTCCACTGGCAGCGGTGGATCCTGAACCATTCCAGGTGACTGAGTAGTGGTCCCACTGGCCGGTGGTACCGACACTTGAAGCAATACGACCACCGTAGAGAGTGTTGGTAAGATCAGAAACCCAGAAATAGAAGTCGTTAGTGTTGAAAAATCCCATGACATATTCGTAGCCAAGGCTGTTGTATTTCTGAAGGACGGTACCATCGGTCGTATTGGTGCGGTTGACCCAGGCTGAAAGGGTTATCCCCGAACTTGGAGTAAGAGTGGCTCGGTCAGCTATCGTAATACCGCGGCCGCTAGCCGTGGAAACTTGCCCGCCAGCAAACGACCCCGCTCCAGCGATTTTACCTGTCGTTGCAGTAGGAGGGCTGGCGTCAAGCGAGCCGTTGCCCAGACCGGTCGAGTCATTGCCGTTGAGCGTTGTGCCATCGGCCAAGTGAGAGACGTACTTGAAGCTGCTATCCCAGACTCCAGTAGCATTGGATTGATTGGTACTGATAGAAGAGTCTCCATAACACATATAAAAGACCGTATCAGTCGTGTGCGAGAGCGAGGCGACTTTTACCCAATAGACTACTTCCCCTGTAGAAGCGGTGTAGCGCTCCGTTTCCCAGTTCATTTTACCGGTAGAGCAATCGGAGCTGGTGTAAAATCCCACGTCATAGCCATTGGCGTTTTGAACCAAGCCGCCGTTGCCAGTCGTTTTAAGATAAGTATAAGTGCCTGAGATTAAGACAGGGCAATCTGTTTGATCGGTATTATTTATCGTGCCTACTTTAGTATGATCGATGGTGATGGCGCGTGAGTAAGCAGCGCCGCTCCCCACATCCCCCGGCGAAGTATTATCTATCGTCAAAGTTGTACCGGCTGTATCACTTCCGGTATGGGAATTGGTAGAGGTGAAGGAGTTGATCTTGGCCGTTACAGTGTATGTTGCTCCCGGCACTGCGGGCATGTTGGCGTGGGAGAAATTCTTATTTTGTAGGTAGTAAGAGAGGTGTTGGCAGTGAGAGTGTTGGTATTAAGGGTAATAGAAGGAGTATCTGAGGAAGGGCTTGAGACCGAACCGTAGACTGTAGATCCATCGCTACTGGTAATTTCTACCAGGCTTATACCATCTTTGGCTCCAGTACCGAGTCCAACCACGGCAGCCGTCACCACATCCGTACCAGTGGTAGTCTGGAAGGTGAAGGCTCCTCCCATGGTAGCTGAGGCGCTAGGAGCGAGAGTAGCGTTACTAGGATCGGTGGTGTCTGAGAGAGCGGTGGAGGC
>JAIFWO010000013.1 GCA_019661895.1 Candidatus Parcubacteria bacterium
TGCAAGCTATAATAGCATTTATTATGACAACTAATATTTCAGATTTAATAGAGTTTGGATACCAAGGACATTACGGGCTAGAAATGATTATTGACCTAGCTGGCTGTGATCTTTCAGATCTGTCTGAAGAAAAGCTAGGAAAATTCTTTGTTGAGTTGTGTGATTTGATCAAGATGAAGCGACACGGTGACCCTATTTTCTGGATAGACCACTCGGACATTCCCCATCTTCGTGGAGTGTCTGGTATTCAGTTTATAGAGACAAGTAATGTTGTCTGCCATCCCCTACCCATGCTCAAAACGGTGTATCTTAACATCTTTTCCTGTAAAGAATTCGACACCACCGCCGCATTAGAATTTTGCAAGGCATTCTGGGGTGCCGAATCTGAAGTCCATACCGTTATCCCTCGCGGTTAGTCAAAAAATATTAGTTTCGACCCAATTCGAGACAAACTATTGCACCAACTGCCAAAACAAGACCGCTCCACTGTGTGGGAGTTAGCCTAATGCCTTTGTATGCTTCCCAAAGAGCTACGAAGAGAACATCGCAAAGAATAACAACTACCAGAGCAATGGTTAAAGTATAACCTGTGGATACTCCCTGCCTGATTATCAATCCAAGTCCCGTCATAAAAACAAGAAAACCAACTGCGCCAGCAATCCACCACAACGGCTGATTTGTCTCGCTCCATTTTCCCAGAACAATATCGGCAATAGCTCCGATAATGCCGACAACAACAATAAAGGCCCAAAACATAGCTTCTCTTGAAAAATTCTGCGCAAATAAATTCATTTATTTCTCGAAATGCATTTACTTTAAGTATAAACCCTTTATGACTTATTCCAAATCGCGAATATGGAAAGCGGGAGGAGGCGTTCGCTCCCCTCTTGTTTGATAGCCAACTCGCCGGCCTCTAGGTTGCCCGCGTTACCCTTCATCATATCTCCTAGAAGGTTTTTCAAGGAAAGGCTTGAGAGCTCGGTGGAGTACATATTCAAAATAATGAACAGCGGGTTATCGGTAAGAACTTGCTTGCAAAGGTCAAGGAGTCTCGGCAGATCCTCTTCCACCTTCCAGACCTCGCCCTTCGGCCCCTTGCCGTATGAGGGCGGGTCCATGATGATGGCGTCGTAGCGCTCTCCACGCTTCACTTCCCTCCTCACAAAATCTTCGGCGTCATCAACGATCCAACGGATGGGAGCGTCCTTAAGACCAGATAATTCCTGATTCTCACGTGCCCAAGCCACTGAGGTCTTGGAAGCATCAACATGCGTAACCTTGGCTCCAGCTTGGGCCGCGGCCAGGCTCGCCAGGCCAGTGTAGCCAAACAAGTTTAAGACATTGATCGGTCTGCCTGCTCCGGCAACCTTTTCCTTTATCCACTGCCACTCACTCGCCTGCTCTGGGAAAATGCCTATGTGCTTAGAAGCTTTCGTATACTTCACGCGAGCCTTGAGATCTAAAATATTTATATCTTTCTCGAAGCTTGACTCAGCCTTCTTCCACTCAGCTTCAGGTAACCCCTTCCTCCACCAAGCGCGCGGCTCGCTTCGGGCGATCCTTGTCCCTCCGATCTCTTCCAACTTCTCTCTGTCGCCAGAATCAAGAAGCTTGTAAGCTTCGAGATCCTGCGTCCATACTTGAACGGTAAGATCTTGCATTATAATCCCTCTTCCCTTAATCCTTCGATCAATTTCTTGGCATCTTTGGAGAGCCTTTCCGGCATTTTGACTATGATACGTACGTAGAGATCGCCTCGGCCGCCCTTGATACCGGAAGAGGCCGGCACATGCGGTACCCCCTTGCCCTTGACACGCAAGATCGTGCCCGAGTTGGTGCCTGAAGGGATCTTAAGGGTAAGCTCTCCGTCGAGGGTGGCGATCCTTCTCTCCGACCCTAAGAGAGCCTCGGAGAGTTTGATGTCTAGATCCATGACCAAGTTGTAACCTTCCTTGCGCAAAGTTGGATGGCGCCTGACATGGACCTTAACGTATAGATCTCCCGGTACCCCACCCTCGAGAGTCTCGCCGAGGCCCGCCATGCGGATCATTTGGCCGTTGTCTATGCCTGGAGGAGTTTGGATGCCGACTTCCTTCTGCTTTACGAATTTGGAATTGATGACGACCTTCCGCTCTGCGCCGAAGATCGACTCTTGGAAGGAGAGCTCGATGTCCACGGCGATGTCTCGGCCGCGGCGCACTCGCCGTCCGCCGAAGATCGAGGAGAGAATGTCACCAAGATCCCCCGCGTCGAACCCAGCTTGAGAGAAGTTCGAGAAGTCGAAGCCGAAATCAGACGCGTCGAAGCCACCCTGTGATCCTCCACCCATACCAGGGCCAGCAGAGCCAAAAGTATCGTACTGCCGGCGCTTCTCCTTGTCGGAGAGCACGGCGTAAGCCTCGTTGGCCTCTTTGAACTTGGCTTCATCACCACCGGATTTGTCTGGGTGGTACTGATGCGCGAGCTTGCGGAAGGCTTTCTTGATATCTTCCTCTGAAGCGCTCTTCTCGACGCCTAAAATCTTGTAATAATCCTTGGCCATAATTATTTTGTCTCAGCGTCCTTGATGTCTGGATTGTCTTTTGGAGGTTCCTCGTTTGGTTGAGTGGCAGTCTGGGATTGCTTATTTACAAACTCGCCAATTTTTTGAATCTCAGTAGAGAGCGCCTCGGTAGCTGCCTTAAGACTCTCAAGAGTGCCGGACTCGCGCTCCTTCTTGAGCGCATCAATTTTAGCGTTGATACTAGTTTTGAGATCATCAGGAATAGTTGGCGCACCCGCCTGCCCCTCGGCAGAGGCGGGCAGGTCTTTGAGCGCCTTCTCGGAGGTGTAGATGAGCTGTTCGGCCAAATTCTTGGCATCAACCAAGTCTTTCTTCTTTTGGTCTTCGGCAGCATTGGCCTCGGCGTCCTTTTGCATCTTCTCGACCTCTTCCTTGGAGAGGCCGGACTTGGCCTCGATCCTTATAGATTGCTCTTTGCTCGTAGCCTTGTCCTTGGCCTTCACCTGTAAGATGCCGTTAGCATCGATGTCGAAGGTGACCTCCACTTGCGGCATGCCGCGTGGAGCCGGAGGGATGCCGTCTAAGATAAATTTGCCCAGAGATTTGTTGTCCGCGGCCATAGCGCGCTCACCCTGGACGACATGGATCTCAACGGAAGTTTGATTGTCCGCCGCCGTCGAGAAGGTCTGCGAGCGAGCCGCCGGGATAGTAGTGTTCTTCTCAATAAGTTTGGTCGCCACGCCGCCCATGGTCTCGATGCCGAAGGAGAGCGGGATGACGTCGAGGAGTAAGATTCTTCCCCAGATATCCTTCACGTCTCCAGTAAGTATGGCACCTTGCACCGCCGCGCCGAGCGCAACCACCTCGTCCGGGTTAATGGATTTGTTGGGTTCCTTGCCGAAGAATTCCTTGACGGCAAATGAGATGGCTGGCATGCGGGTCTGGCCACCGACGAGGATTACTTCGTCTATCTCAGTGACCTTGAAGGGCGAGGCCTCCATAGCGCGCTTGGTGATGCTCATAGCGCGCTCGATGAACTCTCTGGCGAGCTCTTCGAGCTTGGCGCGAGTGAGCTTCAAAATGAGGTGGCGAGGACCAGAGGCGTCCGAAGTGATAAATGGGATGTTGATCTCTGTCTCGGTAGCTGTCGAGAGCTCGACTTTGGCCTTCTCGGCGGCTTCATCCAAGCGCTGGAGGGCTAAGGCATCGTTACGTACATCAATGCCGGATTCCTTCTTAAATTCTTCCGCGATCCAGTTTAAGATCTTCTGGTCGATGTCCTTGCCGCCCAAGTGAGAGTCGCCGTCGGTCGACTTCACTTCTACCACGTTGTCCCCCACCTCAAGGATAGAGATGTCGAAGGTGCCTCCTCCGAAGTCGAAGACGGCGATCTTCTCATTCTTCTTTTTATCTAAACCGTAGGCCAAGGCAGCAGCGGTCGGTTCGTTGATGATGCGTTTGACCTCTAGGCCCGCGATCTGTCCGGCGTCCTTGGTAGCCTGGCGCTGAGCATCGTTGAAGTAAGCTGGTACGGTAATGACCGCTTCAGTGATCTTCTCGCCGAGCTTGGCCTCGGCATCCGCCTTCAACTTCTGCAAGATAAGAGCCGAGATCTCTTCCGGGCGGAAATCTTTATCTCCCATTTTGACTAAGACTGAACCGCTTGGACCCTCCTTCACCTCATACGGCACGGATACCTTATCCTTCTGCACAGCAGGATCGGAGAAGTTGTGTCCGATGAAGCGCTTGATGCCGAAGATGGTGTTCTTCGGATTAGTGACGGCCTGGCGCTTGGACAAGAGGCCGACCAGGCGCTCGCCAGTCTTGGAGATCGCGACGATAGAAGGGGTGGTACGAGCGCCCTCGCTGTTCTCGATTATTTTCGGGCTACCGGCCTCCATCACAGCCACGGCAGAAAAGGTCGTACCCAGGTCAATTCCAATGATTTTTGCCATTTTAGGTCGGGTTACTTAGTTAATAACCTTATTTTACAAGGTATTTCAGTATAAATCAAATTAGGCTTTGTACTCCCCCACTCTCACTTTAGCCGGTCTCACCACTCGGCCATTGAGAGAATATCCCCTCTGGAAAACTTCGAGAATTTTGTGATCCTCATCTTTTTCTGGCGTCTCTTGCATACTGATAGCCTCGTGCGTGGCTGGGTCGAAGGCCTCGCCGATCGGGTCTAATTCTTCCAGACCATTTTGCTTAAGCACTTTAAGAAATAAATTTCGTATGGGCTCGACGTCGCTTCCCCGCCTGCCGGGCCCGGCGGGCAGGTCGCCATGAGAGACGGCTGAGTTTAGGGCGTCGAGGACAGGGATCAATTCCTCAACCAGTCTGGTATTGGCGAACTTCAGAAACTCCGTCCTCCCTTCCTCATCTCGCTTGCGCAGGTTCACGAAGTCGGCCTGGGCTCTCTGCCAGCTGTCGAGGTGCTCTTTGGCCTTTGCTTCCGCCTCCTTCAACTTAGCGCGAAGCTTCTTGACCGCCTCTGCCTGGGCTTCCTCGGCCACCACTGAGTCGTCAAGATCCTCTGACTCATCGTCGATGAAAATGTCATCCTCCTCTGCCATACTTGTTAGGGATTAGGTGTATAATCTGGCCCAGTTGAGCCCTTTATCTGCGTGCCAGTCTGGACCTCGATCGGTGCGACGTAAGACGAGTTGCCCATTCGGCCCTTACTAAACCACCAAAATGTTGCTAATACTATTAAGACAATAAGCACGATCATCGTTGTATTGTTCTTCATACTTTTAGGATACGGAATTTAAAGGAAGGAAGCAAGCTTAGTAATGATACTCAGCTTTTTGATCCTGCCAACAAATTCCGACATCGCAATATTTAAGGGTCGAAAGTATCTGATCTAAAGTTTTTTCAGTTTCCGAATCATTATTTTTGGGGAGAATAGTGAAAGCGCCTATTTTGTAATAGAATTCACGGCCGTCATTATTTATGTTTTGAGAATTTACTCCGATAAATTTTTCCGCTTGAGTATTGGGTAATTTGCTGTTTGATATCAGCCTAAACGGGCCGAATCCGACACAATCTATACCATCCTGTATTGTTGCTAGCTCTCTATGCGGATTAATATAGTTTAATGTCAATACATCAAAACTATTGTCCATGTCGCAACCTTCTGCTGGACGTCTAGTCGCCACTATTTCTAATCCCTTAGGATACATAAATTCTATGCCCAACTTATGATACTTGTATGTTTCCCAGCCGGCAGTTGGAGTTGTCTCAAGCTGGGAGGGCCAAGTTGCTTGGTATCCTAGAGTGCCCCAAATTATTCCGGATAAGATAATGACACCAATCAAGATTTTTGTTCTCATGACTCAACAATAGCATAAATCGCTGCTCCCAATGTGGACGCCTCCGGCTCTTTGGAAACCCACGGTTTTCCAACGCCCTTCGACAAGCTCAGGGCAGCCTTCCTCCACGGGGAAACCGGAGTTTCCCCGGCCCCCTTCTCACTCCGCAATGGAGTAAGAGAAAACCGGCCGAAGCCGGTTTATTTATCTCTTACTCCATTGCGGAGCCTTTCTTGCCTTCTTCAAGCCGAATTTGCGGCGCTCTTTGGCGCGAGGGTCGCGCTTGAGCATGCCCTTAGGCTTGAGTTTAGCGCGGAGGTTACCATCGAACCCTTCGAGTGCTCGAGCAATGCCATGAGCGACTGCGGCGGCTTGCGAGGAGACTCCCCCGCCGTTCACCAGCACGGTGACCTTGAACTTCTGTTCTAGCTCGCTCGCATCGAAGACGGAAGTGATAACACGTCGAAGCTCGGCGACTGGGAAGAAGTTCTCGAACTCTCGCTCGTTAATGGCAATAGAAAATTTCGAAGCGGGAGTAATGCGCACTCTAGCCACAGAGGTCTTCCTGCGTCCGGTGGCACCAATATATTTTTCAGTCTTTTCGGCCATATTAATCTTTTATAGTTAAATGCTTCATCATGAGAGGGCGCAATTTGTTCTTCGGCAGCATGCCGCTCACAGCTGTGCGCAAGACCTCCTTGCCTCCCTTCTTAGTGATCACTTCAGCCTGTGAAGGAGTCTTGAGCGAACCTGGATAGCCAGAGTGGCGAGCGTAGAATTTCTGAGTAAGCTTCTTTGGGTCGAAGGACATCTGGTTCGCGTTCGTAACCTCGACTTTCACATCCGGGATGGCATTGCGCACGAAGTCAGGGCGATTCTTGCCCATGAGAAGGACGGCGATCTCGGTAGCGAGGCGGCCCGGCTTCTTATTCGTAGCGTCTAAAGTAAATTTTTCCATACTAGACAAATTCTATAACTGCCATAGGAGCACCGTCGGAGGAGCGGCGGACAAGCTTGGTGATGCGGGTATAGCCTCCGGCGCGAGCCTTGTAAGTGCCGGCGAGGCTCGAGGTCAGCTTCTTGGTAGCAAGGATACCAACGCGAGCTTCGAGCAGTCGGCGGGATGCTGGGGTCTCCTTCTTCGAGAGGGTCACGAGCTTCTCGACCAATGGTCGCAACTCCTTGGCCTTGGCCTCGGTGGTCTTGATCTTGCCCTTGGTGACGAGCGAGTATGCGAGCGACTTCATCAAGGCTTTCCTCTGAGTGCTCTCCCTTCCGAACTTCCTGTTGGCATTGTGATGTCGCATCGCGGTATCTTACACTATTTAAGCGTTATTCCAAATTCTCCCAGAGCCTTCTTGATCTCTTGGATGCCCTTGGCTCCAAGGCCCTCGATGCCGAGGAGATCCTTCTCCTTCTTCCTGGCCAGGCCTCCGACCGTGCGGATGTTGGCGTTGGTGAGCGCATTTTGTGTGCGGGCAGAGACGTCGAGGGACTCGATGCGAGTCTTCAAGACCTCTGGGTCGATCTCAGTTCTGGCGGCAGAGGCGTGATCTTCATTGGTCTCGCTTGTCTGCATCGGCTCGTCTTCCTTGAAGCCGACAATGGACTTGAGCTGGTTGATCATGACCTCGATCGATTGAGTCAAGGCGTCGTTGGGAGAGATGGTGCCGTCGGTCTCGATGAAGAGTTTCAACTTGTTGAAGTCGGTGCGATCACCCACGCGCATGTTCTCTACCTCGTAGCTGGCGCGACGGATAGGGGTGAAGATGCCATCGAGAGAGATAGTGCCGATCTCGACTCGATTCTTCTCCAAGACCTCCTTGGCGACGAAGCCGAGGCCCTTCTCCGCTCGGATATCCATCTCAAGAGTGGCGCTCTTGCCGGTAACGTGGGCGATGATCTGCTCAGGGTTTAGGATCTCCACTTGCCCTGGCACATCGAGGTCGGCGGCGGTCACGACCTTCTCGCCTTTGATCTTAAGAGATAGTGTTTGAGGCTCGTCGGTAGAGAAGCGCATGCGCACCTTCTTCAAATTGAGGAGGATGGTGATGACGTCTTCCTTGACTCCGTCGATCGTCGAGAATTCGTGCGCCACTCCAGGAACCTTCACCGAGGTAATAGCAATACCCGGGAGAGATGAGAGGATGATGCGGCGCAACGAATTACCGAGGGTGTGACCGTACCCAGGATAGAGACCCTCGATCTCGTAGGTGCCGGCATTACCCTCCTCGGAGACGATCTTTGGTTTCGAAGGAAGTAAGATTGTGTAATCTGCCATAAATTTTATGAAAATTGTTATCTGCTATAGAATTCCAAAACGACACCAAGGTCGAAGACATGCTCGACCGGCGCGTACACCGGCACTCCGGTAACGAGGGCCTCGCGCCTCTCTGCCGTGACCGTAAGCCAAGCCGGCACTGCTGCGGCGCGCATCTTCTCCTCCGCTTCTGCGAAGAGAGCACTCGATCTGCTCCCCTCGCGCACGCCCACTACGTCGCCTTCCTTAAGGATTATGGAAGGGATAGTGACGCGTCGGCCATTGACAGTTGTGTGGCCGTGGCTCGCCATTTGTCGAGCTTGGAGACGAGTCTTGGCCAATCCACCTCTATAAAGGACGTTATCGAGGCGCAGCTCTAACGTGCGGAAGAGCTTCTGGGCTGGCTCCGGGGAGTTGAGAGCCGCCTTCACATACTTGGCAAACTGGCGCTCGAGGAGGCCGTAGGTGAGTCTGGTCTTCTGCTTCTCCAAGAGCTGCTTGCCGAACTCGCTCTTGGGTCGCTGCGGTATGGTGCCAGCCCTCTCCTTCCTTCCAAGCGAGCGAGCGTAACCCTGGGTCTGGGTCTTTTCGAATATTGGTGCTCCGAGGCGGCGAGCGATTTTATATTTTGGTCCGATTTTCATAATTATGCTCGTCTAGGTTTAGGGGGCTTGGGGCCATTGTGCGGCACTGGGGTAGCGTCCTGGATAGTCAGGAGGTTAATGCCTTTCGAAATAAAACCCCGGATCGCTGATTCGCGTCCGGAGCCTACACCCTTGACCACCACTTTGACCTCCTTAATGCCGAACTGCTCTGCCTTCTCACCAATAGTCTCGCCGATCTTAGCAGCAGCAAATGGGGTACCCTTCTTAGCACCTCTAAAGCCAATGGCTCCGGAAGTAGACCAAGCCAGGGTATTACCCTTCATGTCGGTAAGGACGACCTTGGTGTTGTTGTAGGTAGACTCGATGTTCAATATGCCGCTCTCGAAGCGCTTCTTCGAGCTTGATTTGGAAGAGGCCTCAGGCTTGGCCTGAGTCTCCTCGGTAGTGCTGGCTTCAATAACTTTTTTCTTTCCCATTTATATTGTTATGCAAATTTTATGTCTTCTCGACTGCTCGGCGACCAGTGCCCATGGTCTTACGCACATTGCCGCGGCGAGTGCGTGAGTTGGTCTTGGTGCGTTGGCCGCGGACCGGGAGGCCTCGGGTGTGCCGTACTCCTCTGTAAGCTTTGATATCCTTCAAACGTTTGACGTTACCAGCGACCTCGCGCTTGAGGTCTCCTTCGAGGGTGAGAGATTCGACTACGCTGCGGATCTTGTTCTCCTCATCGATGGAGATGTCCTTGGGCTTCTTCGAGGCCTCGATCTTAGCCTCCTTAAGAATGCTGACAGCACGAGAACGCCCTATGCCATAAAGCACCGTAAGGCCGATATCAATACGCTTTTCCTCTGGGATGGTGATTCCGAGTATTCTCATTTAACCCTGGCGTTGCTTATGACGGGCGTTAGCCTTGCAAATAACGTAGACGTACCCCTTGCGCCTGACGATCTGGCACTTACTGCACATTTTCTTGACCGAGGCTTTGACTTTCATGGGTGGATATGAATTGTAACCGAAGTGGCTTTTGGTGTCAACTTGTGCTTAAAGGCGCTTGGTGATACGCGCTTTGCCCCCGTAAGGCTCAAGCTCCAAGGTGACCCTGTCTCCCACAAGCACCCGTATCCTGTGGAGGCGCATCTTACCAGAGAGATAAGCGAGGATGTCCCCTTCCCCGTCTTGCGCTTGGTCGAGTTTGACCCGGAACATGATGTTCGGCAGGGCTTCCGTCACGACTCCGGAGCGTTCGAGGTCCTTATTGTTTTGCGGCATTCGCTTGTATCTTAATCTTTTTAGGATCGTTTGGGAAGGAACTCTTCCAGAAGGGTCTCACTGTGGCGCTCGCGCTTAGGATGGAAGGATAATTTTTCAAAATATTGGAGAGTTCGGCCTTCTTCTTGCCTGAGAGGTCGCTTGCGAGAGAGGCCTCGTTCGTTGTCCAAAGCAAGGTGGCAGAACCATTTATCTGGAAGGTGATCGATGTGGCGCCGAGCAAATCCGATTTGCTGCCAGATGAAGCCACTTCGATCTTGGAGAAGTCGGTGATCTCTACCGGTCCGACAGGAGCATCTTTGTCCACCTTTTGGTCCGCCAAGAAGGCTGCGAGCTCGCTTTTCTTGAATATGACTCCCGTGAAGTTGGCATGCTCGCTCACCACAGCGCCAGTGGCGGTGGAGCTGCCGGTAGTTGGAGCATCATAAGTGATCTGTGAGAGATCTGGGAAGAGGATGAAGTCTGGTGGTACTTGGGCGCGGGCTTGGTTCTGAAGCTCGATCTTAAGAGCATCTTCAAGAAGGCTCTTGGCCTTGGCCATATCGCTCTCTCCTACCTTGCCTCGAGTGCCGACGAAGCCGCCTGTCATGGAGGTCTTCGAGCGGGCGTAGACTGAGCTGTACTGCGGAGAGTCCTTAAGGCCTGGGAGGGTGAAGTCGGAGAGCCCGATGTTGTACTCGGTGCCTGGTTGGTCGGCGACCACTTGGGTCTCGATGCTGCCGGGCTGGCTCCCGGTACCCGAGGTCTTCTTACCAGGAACGGTAATGCCGCTCTTGATACGATAGATCTTGCCGTCAGTAGTTTGGAAGCGGGTGTTAGCGATAAGCTTTTGAGGCTCGCTCGAGTAATTGTTGTAGACCACGATAGTGCCTTGGGCCTTGACGGACACTTGCTCTGAGCCAGTGGCTGGAGCACTCGCGGATTTGTCTCCGGTAAGCTGTATTACGCTAAAGAGGAGTTTGCCCGAGCCTGGTTCCGCGCTCTTCACGGCAGTATAGGAGTTATTGCTGAAGGCGAGTTCGGCTGTGCGTGGCACGTAAGTTAAGGTAGCCCCGCCGAAGAGCGAGAAGCCGGCAAGTGCCAGGATGAGAACCACGGCGATAGCACCAAGCCAAGCGGAAACCTTTCTCCCGCCGCGAGGCTGAGGAGAGGTGTACGTATATTCCTCGCGAGGCGGAGTGGGAGGCATGCGCGGTGGTGGGGCAATGTCGACCGCTTCCTTGCGAGCGGGAGCGGAGTCGTTCACAAGATTTATTCTTCGGCGATTCTCAGGAATAGGCACGTCTCTTATCGAACGCTTCTTCGGAACCATGTCTTCAACATTCTTAGGCATAGAATTATTCTAGCACAGCTTTGATGCGGCGCACGCCAGCTGAGACCGCTTCCTCTTTAAGAATTCTAAATGTGCCGAGCTCGGAAGTGTTAGAGGTGTGTGGCCCGCCACAAAATTCTTTGGAATAGGCATGCTCGAGGTCCTCTCCAATATAGTAGATAGAGACTTGGTCGGGATACTTCTCACCGAAAAAGTGTAAGGCGCCAGTTCTTTCCGCTTCGTCCTTGGGCAACACTACTTTATTGACCGGCAGGGCCTCATTGATTTTAGAATTTACTATTTTTTCCACCTCCTCCTTCTCTTCCTCGGTCATCTTGCGAGGGAAGGTGAAGTCGAAGCGCAAGCGCTCTGGAGTGATATTTGAGCCTTTTTGCTGGACTTCGTCACCAAGCACTTCTCGAAGAGCCTGATGCAGGAGATGGGTAGCCGTATGATACCTGACCGACTGCTCGCTCGTGTCTGCTAGCCCGCCCTTAAACTTCTGCTCTGCCCCAGCGCGAGAGAGATCTTGGTGAGCTTTAAACTTTTCTTGAAAAGTCTTTTCATCGAGTTCTATTCCCTTCTCCTTCGCAAGTTCTTTGGTAAGCTCAAACGGGAAGCCGTACGAAGTAAAAAGGATAAAGGGATCCTCGCCTTTCTCAAATTGTTTAAGACCTGCATCAAGCGTCTTACGGAATTTGTCTTCCTCTGTTTGAATCTCTTGTTCAATTAATTCTGACTCATTTTCCAATTCTGGGTAAATACTCGCATATTTTTGTATGACCGCCTTAACTACAGGCAAAAGCGTACTGCTACTGCGTCGTACTGCCCGACGAATCAATCTCCGCAAGATATACCCCTGGTCGGTGTTTGACGGTATGACACCATCTCCGATCATGAAAACTGCTGTGCGGATATGATCTGAGATAATGCGCGCCGATCTATTATCTTCTGTCAATTGCTTAGCCGCTGGCCAAATAGTTTCAAACAAGTCAGTTTCGAAAATATTATTCTTCTTCTGCAAAACCATGGCCAAGCGCTCAAGGCCAGCGCCGGTGTCAACATTTTTATTTGCCAGCTTACCTACCACCTTGCCATCCTTTTTTACATACTCCATGAAGACATCATTCCAGATCTCGACCACCTTCTGCTCGTCATCAGCCTTCAAGTACTCTTCCTTGCTTATATCACCAAGGCCCTCTGGTGTAATGTCATAAAACATCTCGGTATCCGGACCGCATGGACCGCTCTCGCTGGCGCTCCACCAGTTCGACTCCGCACTCATGAAGTAGATGCGATTTTCTGGCACATACTTCTTCCAGATCTCAAATGCTTCTGTATCTCTCGGAGCATTCTCGTCGCCTTCGAAGACTGTTATATAGAGGCGCTTAGGGTCGAGGCCGAAGCCATTCTCTTTATCAGTCAGAAGTTCAAAGCTCCATTTGATAGCCTCTTCCTTGAAGTAGTCGCCCAAAGACCAATTCCCAAGCATTTCGAAGAAGGTATCATGCGTGTTGTCGCCCACTTCGTCGATATCTTGCGTACGCACACACTTCTGCACGTCGACCAAGCGCTTGCCAGCTGGATGCGGCTCGCCTAAGAGATACGGCACCAAGGGCTGCATACCGGCCGTTGTAAAGAGGACCGACGGATCATTCTCCGGCACGAGCGGAGCGCTGGGGATAATGGCGTGGCCGCGCTCTTTGAAGAATTCGAGAAAGCGCTTGCGGATTTCCTCTGAAGTCATGGAGAGAATATAGCAGTTAAATGGGTAAAGAAAAAGGCCTGGCAGATATGCCAAGCCTATTCGGAAGTGCTCGCGCTCGAGTACATATCGGAGAGAATTTTGTAGTACCTAACAACAGCGGCGCGAGACAAGGCCAACGTCGGCGGGATGTGAGATGGCGTGCAATCGTCGGGGTCGAATCCATGATCGTCATAGATTTGATTGAGAAGCTCTTGGAAACTGCTTTCAATTCTCTTCTGGCTCTCCCGCATGGCAGTGAGCTTGGCCTCATCATTAACCTTTGCCATGGACTCTCTGCGCAAGGCAATCTTCTCCATGAGCAGAAAAATGTAATGGCCGCTAAGCTGTCCCATTGTTGCCTCGGTGAGTAAGTGTCTTTCACCAAAATAACAGGAAAAATCTATTTGTCAAATCAATTTCTTCAGCACCTTGAAGTCTTCCTTGAGCAGGTCGCGAGTGCTCCCGTTGTATAGCGCTACCGCTGGATGATAGAGAGGCACGACCTTCACCGCCTCGCCAAGCACTTCCGTATCGAAGACTTTGCCGTGGATGCGCGAAATCGGCTCAAGCTCGAAGGAGAGTCCGTAGCGATTCATGATGTATTCCATCGAGAAGCGGCCAAGGGTGGCAATGACCTTGGGCTTAATGATGGCGATCTGTCTGTCTAGAAAGGGCGCGTAAGCCTCGATCTCACTAGCCTGCGGGTCGCGGTTCTTCGGCGGTCTATCCTTAACGATATTGGTTATGTATACATCCTCGCGCTTAATGCTAATGCCCTCTAAAAGTTCATTTAAAAATTGGCCTGACCTGCCGACGAAGGGCCGCCCTGTCTTGGCCTCACTCTCCCCAGGTGCCTCGCCGATAAACATAATGGAAGCGTCATGCGAGCCCTCACCGATGACCGGGAAGTACTTATTATCAATACGAAATCTTGCTAGCTCTGTCTCGATGGCAACAACTTCGTCTTTGATTTTCTTGAGTTCGCTTGTCTTACTCATCAATCTGGCTTTTCTCGAGCATGTGGACATTCTCAATCTTCCCAACCACGTATTGCTCAAGGATCCAGAGGACCGTGAAGGCGAAGAGAGTGACAAAGGTCGTATATATTGCCAGCGGGATGAGGTTGAAGCCCACCGCCATGCCAACGCCCGCTGCTACCCAAAGGCCTGCCGCTGTCGTGAGCCCGCTTAGGTGTTGATCCTTCACCATGATGACCCCGCCGCAAAGGAAGCCGACACCCATGATCACTCCAGCTGCGATGCGCTCTGGGTCTGCGTAACCGCCTCCGGCTGGCAGAATAAATTTTGAGATAAGGATGAAGAGGCACGAGCCCATGGAGAGGAGTCCATAAGTACGCATCCCAGCCGTCTTGTGGGCCACTGACCTCTCGACGCCGATGGCTACCCCTAAGAACAGGGCAATCAGTATCTGCCAAATAGAGGAAATCATTTCTGCTGATGCGAGACTCATAGTGTTTTTAAAGATGAGAGACCTTCGCCCAAAACTAATTCCATAAGCCTAGGGCTCTCCTCGATAAGATCTTGGAGATTGCCCTTCTCCGGATAGTTCCATCCAATCATAACAAGATTCTGGCACACGCCGTAGTGGATAGCAGTCGAAGAAAATTTGGTATTGGTCACGAGCCACCCGTCGGTAACCTTGCGCTCCTTGCCTCCATAGCTGAAGACATTATCTTTAAGATCATCGACGCGAGCCTTCACGTAGAGGGCAACCTTGAGGTCTGATTTGGTGCCGAGCTCGTTGTGGAACTTGGCCTCGACCATCATAAGCTTCTTCTCATTCCAGGCGACGACGTCCACCTCATGAGGCACGCAACCACCCAAGACTGTTTGACGAGTCATGGTCTCGAAGCCTTTATCCTTGAGTATCGCGGCCACCAAGTCCTCGAAGAGAAAGCCAGTGGGCCCCAAGTTCATAATAGCTCTTCTCACTGAGTAACGCTTAGCCACGGGAGCGTGGAGGTGGTGGAGAGTGGAGAAGGCGTGAGAGTAGATGTCGTGCGTCGACATGCCGTCATGGAGCTTCTCACGTACATGTTCTATCACTGTCTGAGCATCCTCCGGCTCGCCGCCTGCACGTAGGAGCGAACTTCTCAACTTCTCCTCGTCGAAGGCTTCGTGCTTGCCATTGGCTTTGACGATGATGATCTGCTTCTCTGCCAGAGTGGCTATGTTCATTGAAAGGATTATAGCATATGGCATGATAGTCAAGTGAAGGAATTTATAATCTTTGGCCTCAAGCAAGCCAGGGCCTCCGTGTTTGCCGGATCATTCTTTGCCCTACTCTTTCTTTCCAACCACATTCCGCTCTTTGGTTTCTATAGATACGATTTTCTGTTCCTCTCGGCCTTAGCTATTCAAACAGTTTTGTACCTTACCCACCTAGAAACGAAGGATGAAGTAAAAGTGATCTTCCTTTTCCATATCATTGGTTTTATCCTCGAACTCTATAAGACCAACCCAGCTATCGGGTCATGGAGTTATCCTGAGGCTGGATTTTTCAAAATTGGCACAGTTCCACTGTATAGCGGCTTCATGTATGCGGCTGTCGGCAGTTATATAAGCCAAGCCTGGAAAATCTTCAAACTTGAGCTCACACGCCTTCCCCGTTATGTCTGGAGTATTGTCTTAGGGATGTGCATGTACATTAACTTCTTCACTCACCATTTTTTGTATGATGTTAGATGGATCCTTATCGCCGCAGTCTTCGTCTTCTACTGGAAGACCAAGGTCACCTTCTTCGTCATTGATAAGCCCCGCTCGATGCCGCTTAACTTGTCATTTGTCCTTATTGCTTTCTTTATTTGGATTGCAGAAAATATCTCAACGTATTTCGGAGCATGGAAGTATCCTGATCAAATTCATACTTGGAATGTAGTAAGTAGTGCCAAGATCACCTCATGGTTCTCCATGGTTATCATCAGCTTCATCATCGTTGCTTACCTAAAACACTATAAAAAAGATGTCCTTAAGAATTCTTAGTCTAGAATCGCTCCACCGAGGCACAACTCTCCGTCGTAGAAGACTATAGATTGGCCCGAAGCGGCGGTTTGAGGTGAGGAGAAGGTGACACTATCCGCCTCGAGAGTGACCGGGAACTTCTTCTGCCTATAACGGATTCGGGCTTCAATAGTGCCGGTCGCTTTCTGAATCCAGTTTATAGATTTCATTTTCATTTCTCTGGGCAGGTGCGAATTAATTTCTATTTGATTATTTGAAACGGTAATAATATTTTTCGCAGCATCTTTATCTACCACATAGTAAGGCCTAGAGTCTGGGGTCTTCCTAAATATCTCAAAGCCGTGCCGCTCGCCGAGCGTATATATGAGAGCACCCTTGTGCTTGCCGATCACCTCACCACTCACGTCCAGCACATCTCCCGGACTTATATCAATGTAGTGCGACAAGAAGTCTTCCAGATCCACTTGGCCGAGGAAGCAGATGCCTTGGCTATCCTTCTTCTCTGCGACGGGCAGATTAAACTTCTCGGCGAGCTTCCTTACCTCGCTCTTCTGCAGGTGTCCGACTGGGAAGAGGACATGCCTCAAGTCTTCTTGAGTTAGAGTCCAGAGGAAGTAACTTTGATCTTTCTCCTTATCGGCACCTTCTAGTAGATACCTCACCCCCTTCCCCTCTCCTAAATTAGGAGAGGGGCGACTGCGGGTAGCAGACGGGGTGAGGTATATCTGCGCGTAGTGGCCGGTGGCAATAAAATCCGCGCCCATATCGTGGGCCTTCTTCCAAAAGGCACCGAACTTGATCTCGCGATTGCACATCACGTCTGGATTCGGTGTCCTGCCCTTCCTGTATTCCTCGATCATATAATCAGCCACTCCCCTTTTGTATTCTTCTTCAAAATCGAAAAATAGAAATGGGATATTGAGTCGTGCCGCTACGCGCATAGCATCTCTCCTCTCCTCCCGCCAAGTGCACTCCAAGAAGTCCGGCTGCCAGACTTTGATAAACACTCCCGTGACGTCGTAGCCTTGTTCTTTGAGCAAAGCGGCTGAAACAGCGCTATCAACGCCGCCCGAAAGCCCGACGAAGACTTTTTTCTTAAAGTTATCCACGCACGCAGTCTAACAAAAGAAAAAGGGACTCTCAATGAGAGCCCCACACATCCTCATCATAAATGACTTTCAACACCCACGCCTTGCCATCAAGAAACGGATGGTTGTTAGGTACCTCACCCAAGAAAAGCTCCCCATTCCTCCCGCCATGGAGTTTCTTGGCGATCCCGATTTGTATTTCGAGACTCTCAGAAGGTTCCCCGAACTCTACCAGAACAGTCGAGACAAAAGGCTTGTTTACAGCGCTTTTCTTAATGAACGACACCGCATCGAGCTGCCCCTTTTGAAGAAGGCCCTTGGCCTTGTTGTGCACATCTTCCCACGTGACAAACCGGCCCAGTGATTCCATACTTCCTCCCATTAAGATCCTTCTCC
>JAIFWO010000014.1 GCA_019661895.1 Candidatus Parcubacteria bacterium
GATCTCCGACATCTTGTAGTCGTCGAAGGTCACGTCCATGAAGTCGGTGCGGATGCCGCCGTACCCGGAGGCGTCCATGATCGAGCTCGTATCGGTGGCTGAAGCAACCAGCTTCCAGGTGCCGGTCTTACCGACATCGGTATATAGCTTGATATAGACCTTGCCGCCGGAGGTGGTGGTCTCGGTGCGGAAGCCGATAGGCGTATTCTTGGGCAAAAGATT
The DNA here is from genome assembly GCA_019661895.1 of Candidatus Parcubacteria bacterium. Taxonomy (GTDB): domain Bacteria; phylum Patescibacteriota; class Minisyncoccia; order Phycocordibacterales; family Zambryskibacteraceae; genus JAIFWN01. Next base: position 223 of record JAIFWO010000014.1, read on the forward strand.
CGGATTCGAGGCGCGATTGTAGGCACCCGAGAAGACCTTCGTGCTTGTGAGAGTTGTGTACGAGCCGCGCAGCTTCTTCTTGACCACGGCGTAGCCGTCGACGCGAAGACCGCTGTAGTAGACGTTATCCTGATCTTGATAGCGGTTGAAGAAGAAGAGGCCGTTGGAAGCATTCCTGTTCGAGCTGCCGCTTAAGTTATCCTTGTCGATCTTGAAGTAGGCTTCCTGCCTGACGTTGTGCCAGAGCGAGCGGCCGACTAACCTAAAAATGTTTTGCGGGTGATAGCCGTTGTCTGTATCGCTTGGATTAGCGGTGGCGTAGAGGACTCTCCATGGGTCAGTTGTGGGCAAAGAGCCGTGCAGAGTCTGGCCCGCCCCGCTTAGGAGATTCATCTTGGCTCCAGAGGAGAGCCACCAATACCCGCTCGAGCTCTTGTCGGAGAGGTTGGTCTCGACCAGCGTCCCGTTTGTGCTGAAGTGATATGTAAAGGGAGAGCTCACCGCAGTGGCCGTGGCGGCGAAGAGGCCTTGCGGCAAAAGAACTGATAAAAGAATGGCTAATGATATATTTTTCATGTGAATGTACTCAACAATAATTACGCGCATATATATACCATACTCATCCGTAGATTGATATGAAAAACTCGCAATCAACGACACATTTGCAAAAAAGTAAAGCGTGAAAGAGTTTAGAAACCTTGTTCGTCTCTGGCAATAGGAGCTCTATGCTCCTATTCTCTTCTATGAATACTGCCACCACTTTACAGAATCCCCGCACCATCGAATATAGTAGAGAGAAGAGACCTGGATCAGACTTCCTCTTCCGTTTATTCCTTATCCTGCTTGGCTTCCTGCTACTATGCTTGATCGTACTGCTTAAATCTTATACCGCCACGGACTTCAGGAAGGATCCGATCATTCTTCTCTACACCGTGCTTGTTACCACCTTCGAGCTCTCACGCATCATGTCGGCCATGCTCTTCCCCTCCATCCGAAGGAAGATCGCCGCGGCCAAGGTAGTGCGCGACAATTACGAGCCGACCGCCTCATTCGTCATCCCTTGTAAGAATGAGGGTGAGGCTATCGCTAAGACCATCGACAAATGCTACGCCGCCGATTACCCGCGGGAGAAGCTCGAGGTCATCGTCATCAATGACGGCTCGACCGACAATACGGCCGAGGTTTTGGAGCGCATGAAGATCAAATATCCAGACCTCACTGTCGTCCACTGGAAGGTCAATCGCGGCAAGCGCCACGGCATGGCCGAGGGCTTCAAGCTCTCCAAGGGCGAGATCATCGTCCAGCTCGACAGCGACAGCTACATCGATCCCAAGACTTTCCGGAAGCTTATCGAGCCCTTTGCTAACCCTGAGATCGGGGCCGTCTGCGCTCACGCCGATCCGGAGAATGCTGACAAGAATATCTTGACCAAGATGCAGGCGGCTTACTACTTCATGTCCTTCCGCGTGCTCAAGGCGGCAGAGTCTACCTTCATGTCGGTCTTCTGTTGCAGCGGATGCTCCTCGGCCTATCGCCGTGAGATAGTGGTCCCCATTCTCGACACCTGGCTTAAGGAAAGATTCTTGGGCCTGCCTGTGACCTGGGGCGACGATCGAGCCCTGACCAACTGGGTACTCCGACAAGGATACAAGACCATCTATACCGACGAAGCCAAAGCCCTTACCATTTGTCCCGATACCTGGAAGATCTTCTTCAAACAGCAGACAAGATGGAAGAAGGGCTGGTTCGTAAATTCGGTAAATGCCGCGAAGTTTATCTTCAAGCGTGAGCCCTTCGTGGCGCTCACCTACTTCTACCCGCTCATTGCCATTACCCTCATTACTCCGTTTATGGCCGTGCGCGCCTTCGTCTACAACCCCATATATCGAGATGTCACGCCGCTCTTCTACGTCATTGGAGTCTATCTCATTGCCTGTATCATGGTGATCTTCTACCGACTGATCGCCCGAGAGAATAAGTACTGGCCATACATGTTCGTCTGGTCGACCATCAACATGGTCTTCCTCTCCTTCATCTTGTTCTACGCTCTCGCCACCATACAAAATCGCAAATGGGGCACCCGCTAACATGGAACGACACATCACCAAAATAAAAATATTCTTCACCGTCTCGATGGCTATCTGGATGGTCTTGGTGGTGGCCACGACCAAGAATCGCGTCCTCGAGAAGCAGGTGGCCCGCGCCGAGCGGCAGACCCAGTACATGCGCTACAAGTTCGAGTTTAGCCGTGGCCAAAACTTGCCTACCTTAGCCAGCGTCGGAGCTCTTATTGCCTCGGTGTTCAAGGAGCCTGAGAGCGCCATCTCGGCCGAGGCCACAAGTAGCGCTCTTCGAGCAGAGGCGGTGCCAATACTCCTCTACCACGGCATCGTCTCTAAGCCTGACCGCTTCTCGCTGACGCCGGAGGCGTTTAAAGAGCAGATGTTCGCTCTCAAGCGGGAGGGCTACGAGACAGTGCGTCTCGACGACTTCATCCAATTCGTAAGAGGCGAGAAGGACTTGCCGGAGAAATCTTTCCTCCTCGCCTTCGACGACGGACGCGTGGACAGTTTCGAAGAGGCTGACCCGATCCTCCAGGCTCTTGGCTGGAGCTCGGTGATGTTCGTCGCCACCAGACAATCCTTCCCGGAGACTGGCATCAACGAATATTATTTGAACAAAAACCAAGTCGCGGACATGGCCAAGAGCGGACGCTGGGAGATACAATCGCACGCCGTACAGCTAACTGGCGGCGCCATAGAGGTCGACAAGCTTGGCAATAGAGGAAATCTTCTCAGTAACAAAATGTGGCTAACCGACCTAGGCCGCCTGGAGAGCGAGGAAGAATATATTCAAAGGATCGATAACGAATTCACCCTCTCCAAACAGGCTATCGAAAGACTACTGGGCACTTCGGTGCGCGCCTTTGCTTACCCCTTCGGAGACTACGGGCAAGACAGCGAGAATGCTAAGGGCTTAGCCGAAGAAACTATTAGAGGCGCCGTGACGAAAAATTATGAGGTAGCCTTCCAGCAGACTTGGGACAAGGATAACTTCTTCAGCGAAAATTTCCGCGGCCTCGAACCCGACTTCTACCGCTTGCGCCGTGTCGAGCCAGCCTCGACCTGGAGCGGAGACGATCTCCTCGCCTTCCTCAAAGGCGCGGCTTCAAAGATGCTCTCGTACTCTGACTTACTGACGGCAAACAACGGCTGGAAGAATCCATGGGGTGCAATGGAATTTAATGGCCAAGGGCTTCACCTCATGACAAGCCCGGAGACCACGGGCTCCTTCGCCTTCCTCGACGGGACTAGGGGCTGGACGGATTATCTCTACACGGCAAAGATAGAGAAGGAGAAAGGCGACTACGTCACCCTCTTCGCCCGATATCAAAATGACGACAACTACGTCTCTTGCACCTTCGGAGACAGATACGTAAAGATAGATGAGAAGGAAGACGGCGTCCTCCACACTCTGATCGAGGACGAGAATCCGATACACACTCCTCCAGAGGGAGCGTACTACGGCATTTATGTAAACGGATCCGAGGTCAAGTGTTATGAGGGCGGGGCGGTGGCCGTCCTCTCCTTCGGCTTCGACGACAAACTCAGCTCCGGCGGCATTGGAGTGCGCATCTGGGATGAGGCCTTGAACAACGGGGCCATCATCCTCTCCTCACTTCAAGTGGTGCCGAGTAACGAGGCCAACAGTGTCCTCGACGCCTTGCCCTTATACAATCGATGATGAATAAGCCTGTCTACATCTTGGTCTGCCTAGCAGCCATCGCGCTTGTCCTCTTCTTCTACAAGATCTCTCATAAGCCAAACGAGGATGCGGAGCCGGTTCTACAGACAATTCCTGCCGCCGCTATCGAATCGCCCTTTGTGTATCACTTTGACTCTGAGGCCACTCTCTATGAGTCTCCCGATCCGGATCATAGCACCAGTCCATACTGGTGGCTCGACTCTGGAGGACTCTTCGTCATGAGCGGAGGCCTGGGCCACACTGCCGCCGGCGATCTTCCTACGAATAATGAGTGGCGCACGCGTTATGCAGAAAGCAATCCAGTCGACACGGATGCTGGCGCTCACCCTCAAAACATCTTCCGTCTTATTACCAGAAGTGTGTGGCACAACGTGAGCGAGGAAGCATACTTCCATATCGATGATTACCACGTGAGCGAGAGCCCCAACCGCAATGAGTCCAATGGCATCCTCCTCCTCTCTCGCTACCAAGACTCAGACAACCTCTACTATGCGGGCTTGCGCGTCGACGGCTACGCGGTGATCAAAAAGAAACTGGGAGGCACGTATTACACTCTGGGAGAGTCCAGGGTGTTTAACGGCACATATAATAGAGAGAGCGAGCCCAACTTACTGCCGGCGAGCGAGTGGATCGGCCTTCGAAGCGTCGTGACGACCGAGGCACCAAACTTGGTCCGCATCGAGCTCTATATGGACCGAGGCCAGAGCGGTGAGTGGAAGAAAGTCTTCGAAGCAGTTGACCGCGGCCTAGAGGCGCCGATCATAGACAAGACATCGAGAGCCGGTCTCCGCACCGACTTCATGGATGTGAGCTTCGAGGACTTCAAGATCGAGGAGTTATGATCTATCCTTCCTTCTCCCCTTCAATTTAGCCACAACCTTCTCGACCAGGGCAAAGCGAATGCCGAGGATCCCGAGCCCGACGAAGAAGAGGAACCCCCAGGGGGTAAACGGCGTGACGATGCCGATAAACCCGAAGACAACCAAGATGATCCCAACCACCTTCCTAAACCTTGGATTATTGGCCCATATCCTTTTCCAAAATTCTTTCATATTTTACTATATTACCCCGCAAAGCTCCTTCAAGTCTTCAAGGTCGTCGGCCGAGAGGCTCTCCTTCTTGCCCATGTTTAAAAAATACATGATCGACTCAGGATTTACATTATGCTCGAGACCAAGCGAGTGGCCAAGCTCATGGGCCAGGACTCTTACCAAGGCCACTTCGCTGCCATACTCATAGATATCGATAGTATCGGTATTGGGATCATAGATGCCCTCTTCGAACTCGCCCGCGTTCTCGTTGACCACTCTCACATCCTTATTGATATGAGAGACGAGGAGATTATATTTGTCTATGAATGAGTTGGCCTTCTCTGCGAGTGCGTTTAAGCTAAGCCGCTCCTCCTCAAGGCTCCTTTGCTCGCTCAGAAGCGCTCCTCTCTCTTCTAAAAGCTTTTTATACTCGCCTGCCGGTGCTCCGCCGCGAGCGTTCCAATGGTCGACGAGGGCATCATACTCACTGCTTCTCCTCTCAAACTCCTTGGCGTGAGTCTCGTAGGCCGCTTTGGCGGCTTGGTACTGGCTGGCGATCCTTTTGTACTCGTCTTGGATCGACTTGGCTACTTGGCTGTTCTTGTCTACATCAAGCCGAAGATCCGTGTTCTTCTGTCGGTCGTCGTACTTGAGGTTAATGACTAGCTTGGCCCGCTGGTCGTAGACGAAAAGCTTTTTGTTGAGAGCGCTATTCCATATGCTCGAAGCCTTGTTTGCTTCCTTCAAGAATCCTTCCTTACTTATACTAAATCCGGCGTCCACACTTCCGATCCTGTACGGTATCGGAGCGCTACATGGCGCAGGACCCCGGGCGTATGTCCACAATGCATAGAAAAATACTCCAGCCACGATATAGCCGGAGATCCTGCCTATTAAACGAAGCTTCGTCATGTCTCCAGTATATAATACATAGATGCTTGAAGGAAAAACGATCATCGTCATAGGAGCCACGGGCGGCATCGGGCGCGTCTTGTCTAAAGCATTTGTCCAAGCGAGAGCCAATGTCGTCCTCTCGGCCCGCACGGAGGGCAAACTCGAAGAGCTTATAAAGGATCTGGGGAGCGAACACGCCATTAAGACAAGAGCTGACGCGACAAGGCCCGAAGAAGTCGAGGAGGTCTTTGCCAAAGCTAAAGCCAAGTTTGGATCCGTCGACGCAGTAGTCATCTCAGCGGGAACGTGGGACCGACTCTCTCTTGGTGAGCCTGTAGCAAATGCCTTAGAGCTTGGAAAGAAGCATTTCGAAGCGCTCTTCCTCCCCTCCTTCGTTGTCGGCTACATTGCCCAAAAAAAATTCCTAGAAGCGGGCAGGGGCCTGATCATCAACATCTCTTCGCACGCGGCGCTGCGCCCTGAGCTCAAGGGCAACCTTACGTATGGGCCCATGAAGGCCGCCTCTCACCACTTCATGCTCGCCTTAAGACATGAACTTGCTGACACCGGCGTGCGCGTGACAGACCTCGCTCCCGCCATAGTCAATACGCCCGAGGGCGCAAGCTTCCTAAGCACCGAAGAGAAGCGCCGCCAAGCCGTCCAGCCGGAAGAAATAGCAAATTGGATCATCGAAAACTTTGATAATCCAGATATCCCAGACACCAAGTTATTCAAATGCTCTCTCCTGGTGTAGCAGCCGAGTTATGTGTTATAATGATTAGCTTGATTACTATAATGAAATACCATGGATAATACAGAAGAAACAAAGAAGAAAGAGGACGAAACGGAGACCGAGGCCGCTCCAGAGACGGAGACCCCCGCTTCAGAAGGAGCCGCCGCCTAACACCAAAGCCCTTCGGGGCTTTTTGGTTAGTAAGTAAGAATTCTCTTTACCGATGAACACATCCTGCCCAACAGCAGGGGCGACGCATGCCACCAGAAAGCTTCGAGAGCGCCTTCTCAATGCGGATGCCGCGAGTCTCCACCTTTTTGCCAGAGGTCACCCAACAGATCCATTCGTTGCGAGCGAGGGGCGTAATGTCCTCCCACACTTTTCTTGCGCCCGAGGAAGAGGCCAAGGCTTTCCGCAAATCTGTTGGCAATTTATGCACAACACCGCCAGCAAGTTCTGTTTCAGTCATTGGTTTATATTCATAATTATGTATTAGATCAAAGTCTGCGCTAAATACTCTAGGGCCTTAACTTGATCTTCAATGGTGATTTGATGAGTATAACTAAAGTAATCTAGTATTAAAGACCTCTCTGATTCTGGAACCTCCAAGAAATTTTGATACTGCATGGAATCATCTGCGCCTATAACTTTATGATCCCCATCCTTGCGGTTCAATAGCCCAATGATAGATATATCGATTTCATCTCCTGTGTGCAATTGCTTTTCAGAAAATACAATTACGTCTACATTATCTTTTTCTGTTTTATTAATAGTATTTTCTATATATCCATAGGCTACAGGCATTATGCCCTTATTTACTGGGATTCTTTCTTGGATAGGACCAAAATCTTCGAAACCGCTTCTATCATATTTCATATGAATACGTCGATCGGATCCTTTCGGAATTTCAATAATAGCCTTATATTTCATTTGTCTTTCTCCTAAGCATGAGCTCCGGCTTCCCAGCATTTTGCTCTTCGCCAAATTCTATGGGTAAAGTCTTGAGGAAATCTCTAATCTCTTGTTTAGTTTCCACCACCTTATCGTCCTGAACTTGGGTAAGTTTTTCTACTTCGAGAAATAGTCCTAGATCCACCACGTCTTCAAGGATAATCTCATAATCATTAAAGATATATTTATATTTTGTACTATTCACCCTCACCAATTCCTTCAGTCCGAAGAGTCTCGCATTGATTTCGTTCAAGGCCTTAACATCTTCAACCCGGGTCTCGTACTCGTCAGAATATATCCACTCACCGGAATCGCTAAAATGATCCTCCTTGTACGCCACTGTGGCCAGGCCATCCTTTGCCCTTACTCGATAACAATAATTCAACCGGCCACTCTCGTCTGGATGCAATTTCTCAAAAAGAGGGCTCGTCAAGTAAATATCCAAGACTTCACTTGCACCCTTGAAGTCAAATTGCTCCAGGGCCTTTAATGCAGCCTCCTTGTCGGACTTAACTTCGATAAGTACCTCTATCTCTTTCATATATCCAACTTAACACGTTAAGCAAAATTTGCGAGCTGTATTACCGAGACCTCTCCTTGGTAAGACATCTCATGCTAGAATTGATCTAGGCAGTTTCGACATCACTTCGGCCAGGAGGGTTTGTGCAGAATATGGACAACTCGTCTCCGACCGTGGTAAGCGTCATGAATCAGTATGCGCGCTCGCACCCTTCCTCTCGTCGCATGACTTGGACGCGGATGATCATGCTCCTCATCAAGAACAGCAATATCGAGCGTGCCCAAGCCAAGAAAGAGATCGAGCTTGCTTTACAAAGAGGAGAGATCCGGCAAGAAGGCAGTTGCCTAATACCCAACATTTCTTGAGCACACGGCTCAAAACCGGTCCCGCATGTCGGGGCCTTTTCTTAAGTGGCGAGCATTTCTAAAAGGGCGAGTGGGTGCTCCTTCATATAATTGCCTTCCTTCTCTAAGACGAGCTTTTCCTGCCAGGATCTGGGGAGAGATTCTTTGATCCAGTTCCGGCTCATGCTTGGAGCGAGGAGGTAGAGTTCCTCGAAGGTGCCCTGAAGACCTTTGATCTTAATATCTAACTCTTTCAGGAAATCGCGGATGACATTCTCATCTTGGCGGATCTCTGCCGAGCCGGTCAGCACGCGACTGTTCGGTGCGGCCTGATAGATACCTTCGTTGTCTGAGTAGTGCGGCCTCTCGACCCCGACCTTAAATGTCTCGTCTATAGCGCCGTCGTGGATATGATAAAGAGCGGCATTCTGTTTGCCGGCGACGAGGAGTAAGATGTTTTTGTCTCTAAATGTAGAGAGGTGCTCTGGTATCTGCATCACCCTAAAGACGACTTCTGGAGGACATCCTTTCTATGCTCGGGTATATCAGAATCCTTAGCTCGACCCTCGAGAAGATTTCATTTAATAAGCTCCAGCTTCTCCTCTCTCCGCCAACTTTTTATTTCAGCTTCCCTCTTTCTTGCCTTGGCGAGAGTCTTGAAGTTCTCACTGTATTTCAATAGAACCGGCCGACGAATCTTGGTATAGTGGGCTCCCCTCTTGGAATTATTGTGCTCTCTTAATCTTTTCTCTAAATTGTTGGTACAGCCGACATACAAAGATTTATCGGAACATTCCAGGATATAGACTGAGTAATGCATAAAGAATGGCTTATGGTGGTCTGAGGCGAGGTTGGAACCAGCTTAAGCAATCTTGCTTAGGTCTCCATTTAGGATAGCCGGTTCAAAACCACTTATTTCATCATGAAGGATTCCTTGTGGAATGTCATTAAAAAGAAAGATTTTTTTATGCAATCTGAAAGCATCATACATCTCAAGAAAGGTGGCGCCTCCAATATAGTTTTGTATTCCTTCCTTTTCAAAATTTAAGACCAACACTGCGTCATTCTCCTTAATGACATTTTCGCTCTGCTCAATCATTTGAGCTTTCCATCTTGCATGATCTTCAGGACCAAGATGTCTGTATCGTTCTTCAGTTGTGGAATCGTCATAGCAATTTGGCATGGTTAAAATATGACCCATTTTTTTGAGTTCGCTTTCAATCTCAGGAATTCGATCATAGAATCTCTTGCTACAGATAATGAATATTTTCATATCTCTAGAATATCATCGTTTGAGCATTAAAAAAGCGAGCCATGTGACTCGCTTTAAGAAATTATGTTCTGCACTCTACTTGAACCACTTCGGCCTGAAGGTTGGTGCGCACTCAAGAAACAGCGGTACGAGGTTCTCAGGTCCTGCTCGACCTTCGAGCTCATAGATAAAATAGTGCTTTCTCCACTTAACCGGTCCCGGAATATGGATCACAATCTGCGGGATAACGAGCGAGCCGTCAGCGGAGTACTCTAGCATCCGCTCCTGCGGCAGATGAATCACAGAGATAATACGTTCTGCGATCGTCTCGCCCTCCGATTTCGGATTCGGTCTGCTGCTGTGTTGGAATTCGTCCTCGTCATTGCAGTAGTGATTTTCCAGCTTGGGCACCGTTCTTACACGTTGTATCGTGTGGTCAACACTGTAGAAGAAGATGTCGTATCTCTGATCTTGGGACTTATCGATTTCCTGGGTGAAAACCGAGGAGTCGGCTGTATGCAGTGAGCCGGTCTCGGAACCCATACCTCCAGCCCATTCCCTGTTGACTGCCCATAGCCATGGGCAGCGAGCGAGAATCGCCTCTGCAGTGAGAACCTGATCGAGACTCCCCGTGTACCTATCTTCCTTAAACATGGTGGCTCCTGTAAGAGATAGAATGACGTCTGGACCAACCCTATCACAGTTAAAGATTCTGCTCAAAAGAAAAAGCGAGCCGATCGACTCGCTTACCGATGAGAACTCTAGCCCTCGTGTGATCGTGCGCATTCGACACTGAGGCAATGATGCGGCTCAGGCGATAGCGCTTGCTCTTTTTGAGCTAAGAACCCTCTCCCTAAGTTGGTGATGTGGTAGAACATTTTTGCTCCTGTTCCGCCGTCACTTTCTTCGTCACGGCCCATTTCTCCTGTGATATACCCGGGATCATAGAGACAGGGAGTGATCAATCTTGATAGCCGATCCCAGTGATCTTCATCACCAGGAAAAGAGATTAACCGCTCTGCATCACTTATTCCTTTTGGTCCATCGAGGAGGGTTTTGAGAAACGCTATGCAGACCTTCCCGTCATCACTTTCCCAATCGAGGTTTTGCATGAGACCATCCGGTTGATTGTTCCAAATCCGATACTACTCTTATTTTGATTTATTACAAATTTCTAAGGCGGGCAAATTCCTGAGCAGAGCTGCGGGACTTGGACTCGAACCAAGATACTCCGCTTCAGAGGCGAATGTCCTACCATTAGACGATCCCGCAGCTCTACTTACGAATCTTTTTATTCAACTCTATTTTACCTTTTGCCGTCTTGTAGAAACGTTCGGTAAAGTAAGATCCGGCAATACCGGATTAGAGTAGCCTAAAAATGGCTCTATTTCAAATAGGGCTTAGTGCCGAGGACGCTTATAATACGATTAATTGCAGATAAGAGAGCAGGAGTTGTCGTATGGATGATAGTTGACCTCGATAGGTCCGCAGCCGATATTGTCCTCGGCTATGGCAGTCCAGGTCCTGGTGCACGAGACGGCATCGCCTCCGTCCGGATCGGTGAAGGTGGCATCTACCTTGAGCAGATCGCCTTGCATGAGCTTGTGGAGCTTGAGCATCTTCTCCTCATACTGACTGAAGTCGTCGGTTATGGTGAAGTGGCCGCCGACCCTTTTATCATTTACAAACACCTCGGCTTCCCTCTCATAAATGATATTGTCCGGGTTGTAACCCGGTTTTATCTGTAAAAGTATGCTTTGCGGCATCTCGGCATAAGCGAGCGTGGCAATGGCAGAGCCTACCAGTATGGATAATGCGAAAACGATCTTTGTTATTTTCCTAGTCATGGCATGCGGGCTAAAGTTATTATGAATTTAGATAACGTCGGGAGAAGCACTGGCTTACACCCAGCCATAACAAATTGACACACGCTATTAAATACGTATGATACTCGGGCGTGGCAAAGCGCCACTTGTTCTTCAAATCTCAACAAAAGGTATCCGATGAAGCTTCATCGCGTGTTCCTCATGGCCGGTTCCCTCTTCGTCCTCGGCGCGTGCCAGGACATGACGGCACCAGCTCCACGATCGGTCGCTCCTCGTAAGCCGAGTCTATCTATCCATCCGTCCGGCACCGTGCTCGTCACGCCGTCGAACATGCATGGATGGACGCTCTGGAACGATCAAAGCGACACGGTCTGCACCGATGCGACCGTGTGCCGCTTCGTTACGGGCCCTGGCACGCCGCCGGTAGGCAACGGAAGCGCCGAACTGGCGACCCCGCTCTCCACCGATGGCAAAGCGCTCCTCCTCGCGGACTACGCCGGGACGCGCTTGGACGCCTTCACGGCGCTTAGCTACTCAACGTACCGACAGACAGCAGACGCAGGCAACAACCTCGCGATCGCACTGCAGTTCACCGTGGATTACGATCTTACCGACGGAGCTACCGGCTTCATGGGACGGATCATCTTCGAGCCCTACCAGACCAACGGCGGCAGCGTCGTACAAAACACGTGGCAAACGTGGGACGCCAAGGCCGGCAAATGGTGGGGATCGAGAACGACCGTGACGAAGGCCGATGTATCGGTCGCAAACCAGTGCGTGCAGGCAACTCCATGCACCCTTGCTCAACTTCTTCTCGCCTTCCCAAACATTGGCGTTCATGCCACGCTTGGCTCGGTAGTGTTGAAGGCTGGGTCGGGCTGGACGAACTTCCGAGGCAACGTCGACAATCTGACCATCGGAGTCAGTGGCATCAACACGACGTACAACTTCGATCAGGGCTGTACATATATACCGGACTACTCGGGGAAGACCTTGGTGCTAACAACTAATTGCACGACAGACGTCTCGATCTTGGTTTCTGATGCGTGGACGCTCAACTTGGCTGGCAACGCCATCACGGCTGTTGATCCGGCGGGCGGACACTTCCTCGGTGCAGTAGTAACGAATGTGCCGGGGGCAACCTACATTACGGTTACCAATGGTACGATCACCGCTTCAGGACTTGCAAATGTCTGCGACGCCGGCGACGATCGTCTGCGCGGCGTACTCTTGAACGAATCCGGCGGTACGGTGTCGAACCTCACCGTTACCGGTGTTCGGCAAGGACACTCGGGTTGCCAGGAGGGCAATGCCATCGAGGCACGTCGCTCTCCGTTCAGCAACACTGCACCAAAGCTCAATGTAACCATCAGTAACAACACGGTGACCGATTACCAGAAGAATGCAATTACCTGTAATGGCTCGCTCGCATGTACTATCACTGGCAACACGACAGTCGGCGACGGTCCGATTACCTACACTGCCCAAAACGGTATTCAAGTCGCCTTTGGTGCCGCAGGAATAGCAGTGCAGAACAATAAGGTGAGTGGTAACTACTACTCGCCAGCTGACACCGAAGCCTGCGGGATCTTGCTCTTCCAGGCCGCTGGTGTAAGTGCCTCGAAAAACACCCTCTCGGCTAACGAGAAGGATCAGTGCAATGAAGGCAAGGGCGGCGGCAAGTTCAAACCCGTCTTGCAATAATGTTGAGTTCCCTGCGCGCAAGCGTAGGGATTTTTCTTTAAAAGTCTTGATATACTATATCTATGTCTCGCATGAACGAACAATCAAGCCGGAAGGTCAAACAGGCTCAGAACAAATTCTTGAAGAACAAACTCTCGAGTAAGAAGGCTCGCAGTCTCGGCAAACTCAACAAACATCGCTCGAGGTAATATCTCCAGGTAATATATGGTCTGGGCCAACGTCTTATTTGATGCCGATTTAGAGCCATGTGCCTTGACAAAATTTGCAAACGGGTGTATAATACAAAGGTATCGTTATTATAGATAAATATATATGAAAGCATCAAAAATTGTGGGATTGGTTGCGATCCTGACCCTTGGCCTCGGCCAAGTAGCTCTGGCCCAGGCTCTCCCGAGCCAGGCGCTTGAGCACATGCCGGTGTGTGCAGAGGGACCAACGTCTTCTACTGCCGCCCGCTGTCATGCTCGCGTGGTAGTCAACAATCACGGCAAGCCTCAGACTACTCAGGCTCCAGCCGCGTACGGTCCTCGCGAACTTCGTGCAGCCTATAACCTCTCGGGTGTAGCCGCCACCTCGCAGATCATTGCGATCGTTGACGCCTACGACCATCCGTACATCCAGTCTGACCTCGACACTTACAGTACTAAGTACGGACTCCCGGCCTTGCCTGCCTGTACCGGTCCGGTGAGCACTTCCGCCACCCCATGTTTCCAGAAGGTGGATCAGAACGGTGGTACTAGCTACCCAGCAGCCAACAGCGGCTGGGCCCTCGAGATCGCTCTCGACGTCGAGACGGCTCATGCGGTCTGCGAGAATTGTTCTATCCTTCTCGTTGAGGCCACTTCCAACAATCTGGCCGACCTCTTCGCCGCCGTCGACACGGCCGCTGCTCTTGGAGCAGACGAGATCTCGAACTCATATGGTACCTCGCAAGAGTTCACCGGTGAGAACGACTTCGACTTCCACTTCAACCGCCCAGGCATCGCCATCACGGTAAGCTCCGGCGACAGTGGATATGGAGTCTCCTACCCAGCCGCCTCGCCTTACGTCACTGCCGTCGGCGGAACCTCTCTCTACCTCAACTCGGATAACTCATACAACAAAGAGAGCGCCTGGTCTGGTACTGGTAGCGGATGCAGCATTCTTGAATCTGTGAAGCCTGCCGGCCAGCCGACCCTCTCTGGCTGCGCCAATCGCACGGTCGCCGACGTCTCGGCGGTAGCTGACCCTAACACCGGCGTCGCTATCTACAACTCGTATCCGTACAACGGCTCTACAGGATGGTTCAAGATGGGAGGCACCTCGCTCTCCGCTCCTCTTATCGCTGCAATCTACGCTCTCGCTGGCGGAGTAGCCGACGGCGTCCAGGGCAACACCCTTCCTTACGCCCAAGCTCTCGGTAACATGCACGACATCACTACCGGCAGTAACGGCAACTGTGGCACTACGGGCAGGGGCAAGAACGCTATCCTACC
>JAIFWO010000015.1 GCA_019661895.1 Candidatus Parcubacteria bacterium
GACCAAACGAGCTCCGTGGGATGGGATTAAGAAAGAAGAAATAATTTATTTTAAAAATTCTGGCGAGCCGGTCATAGCTGAGGCGCGTGTGGCCAGAGTGATGCAATTTCAATTTAAGAATATTGGTGAGGTGAGGAAGGTGGTGAAGAAGTACGGGAAACAGATTGCCCTCGTGAACCGCAATCCCAAGACTTGGGATTCTCTCCCCCGCTACGCCGTGCTCATCTGGCTTAAGAGAGCCGAAGCCGTCAAACCCTTCAATATAGATAAGACTGGGTTTGGCAGTGCCGCCGCTTGGCTTACCGCCAAGAACTTTAAGAAAGTGTAAACTCAGGCTACTATAAACGTCTACAAGAGAGTAAAACTTTAATCCAACACTATGATCATCGTACACGACACTTTTGTATGCAAGCCGGGTAATGCCTCGAAGATGGCCAAGCTCTTTAAGGAGTGGGCGGATGTTAAAAAGGAGAAGAATGTCTACGTCATGACGGACATGACCGGCCAATTCCACCGTGTAGTTATTGCCACTAACTACAAAGATCTCGCCGACTATGAAGAAAGCTCCAAGCACATAGGCGAGGCTCCAGAGGAGAAGGCCATGATGGAAAAGTTCAAGGATATGAACGAGATGTATACCTCAGGCGGCCGGGAGATC
Source organism: Candidatus Parcubacteria bacterium (assembly GCA_019661895.1). Lineage (GTDB taxonomy): Bacteria > Patescibacteriota > Minisyncoccia > Phycocordibacterales > Zambryskibacteraceae > JAIFWN01. The sequence continues at coordinate 659 of JAIFWO010000015.1, forward strand.
TTCAAGGTCTGGTAAAACAAGAAAGCCGCCTGTGTCTTGGACACAGGCGGCGCTTTGTTTGCTCGGCTGGCTACTGGTAGTAGGCGGGCTGGCCGAAGCCCATGGAACGACGAGAGGGCGCGAGATTTAAGGGCTGATAGTCGAAGTCATTGAGAAGCATGCGCACAAGCTCGATGAGCTCGGGACTGGCACACATCTTCTCCTCTTCAGTGATGAGCCCCCGTTGGAGCTCGTCAGTGATTTGATCGGTGTGCTCATCCTCGAAGACGAATGAGGTTGTGAGGATCTGGTCGATCGCGTACTGATCCTCACCCTCCACGACAAGGCCGCTCGCCCGTGCTGCCTCGAGATAGGCAAGGCCGCGCTTTTTGGTGCCGAATGCCGGGCTCTTGCTTCCATCGGTGAAGACGATTCGAGCATGAGAGCCGCAAATCAGACACACTTTGAGATTAGCTGGACGCAAAATCGCACTCATACCATCCTCTCTTCTGAAAGTGAGCGGTACAGCTTACCCATTCAGGCAAGCTTTAATTCCTTGTGTAGTATAGCAGATAATACATAATTTGTCAAGAAGGCTCAGCCACTACTTATCTTCGAGACTCTTCCCCACCGCCAGGCCCACAGCCGTACCAACAAGGGCGCCGGCGGCAAACTCGGAGAACCAATGAATGGTGGTCGAGACCCCGAGGCCGACGTAGAGCGCATATATAAGGACAAGCCACCTCCATTTGGACTTAGAAAAGATGATGAAAAAGGCTACGGCCAGGGCGAAGGCCGTGGCCGTGTGGGAAGAGGGCCATCCCCAGAAGATGCCGTGGCGCAGGAAACCGAAGTTAAAGCCGCGGCTGATATCCGCTACTCCACCGAACTCTGGCGGAATCCTTCCAGTAAAGGCTTTATAAGTGGAAGAAATGATGAGCCCGATAAAGGCCGCCTGGCCAACCATCCAACCCTTAAGCGAGAGCGCCTCGTCCTGGCGCATCTCACCTACGGCAATGATGCAGAGCGGTATGGTGATAGACAAGAAGCTCCCAAGCAGTACGCCCGGGAAGGAGAGGGCGCGGATGAAGGAGGTACTGGTGAGCGTGAAGTACTCCCAATCAAAACCGGTGGAAACGACGAGGGCGGTAAGTAGGATGGCCGCGACGTGGTACCACACTCTCCCCCCTTTGTACGAGGCGAGGATGTTTGGTAAAAGGGTTTTGATAAATGCGCCCATTACTTTTCGAATCGATGTAAGACGAAGTTCACCAACGCGAGGACAATGCCGAAGAGGAAGGCGGCACCGAAGCCCGCTACCGCAAAGCCCGGCACGATGGCAGCGGCAAGCAAGATAAGGAGGGCGTTAATGACTAAGGCAAAGAGTCCGAGGGTAATGATAGTCAAAGGCAAGGTGAGGACAACGAGAACCGGGCGAAGCACCGCGTTAATAGCTCCGAGGACGATGGCCAAGACAAGCGCCGCTACCGGGCCCTCGACCGCGATACCCGGCAAGAGATACGTGGCCACGGCGATAGCAAGGGCTGATATGATCCAGCGAATGATTATCTTCATACATTTAGTATAGACGAATTTCGCCCGGACGTATTGCAAACTTCTACAGAAGGTGAATAATGGCCTGAGATAGCTCATCTATAACAGGAGGCTCTATGGCTACCATGATGCGACCGAAGTTGGTCCGGCTACAGCCAGATCTCCACAGTTTCGAAGATACGGCACTCGTTGGGCGGTATCTCAGGGGCGACGAACGAGCATTTGGGGAGATTGTCGAGCGATACCAGCTGCGCCTCCTCAACTTCATCAACCGGACCATCGGTGACAGGGAGAAAGCCGAGGATCTGGTTCAAGAAGTGTTCATCCGAGTCTGGAAACATGTTGCTCGCTTCGATCAGTCGAAGAAGTTCTCGACCTGGGTCTACACCATTGCCTCAAACTTCGCCAAGAATGAGTTGCGCAATCGCTCACGTCATCCTCTCACACCTTTCCAAATTATCGAAAAAGATTGGGGCGAGGATGATCGACCGCTCCAGTTCGAGGACACGACCACTCGTCCGGATGACATGTACCACAAGCGCCACCTGCGCGAGCTCGTCGAGGAAACAGCCAACAAGCTCCCGGAACACCATCGCGGGGTGTTTGTCCTCCGAGAGCTCGAGGGTAAGTCGTATGAGGAGATCATGGAAATCGAGAATTGCAAACTCGGCACGGTGAAGTCACGTTTGAACCGAGCACGAAACGCCTTCGCCGTCATCATTGAACCGAAGATTGATTAGCCCAGACAGTGTCTGGGTTTTTTGTCGTCTATAAATACATGCACGACTCGGGAACATCTTTATACAAACTCCTTACCACCATCCTCATCTTGGGGCTTGGCATTTTTGGCTTATACGAATATCAGATCTCTAAAAGCCTTGAGGCCCAAGTGCAAGGTATCAAGAGCCAAGTGGCCACCCTGGCCGAGAGCTCTTCCGTGAGAGAGGCGAGCCTGACCGACGCCGTGGCCAAGGTAGCTCCGGCTGTGGTCTCGATCGTCATCTCTAAGGATGTGTCTAAGGTGGAGGTCGAGTATGAGAATACTTACGGCTTCTACCTTCCGATCTTCCGCGATGCGGGCAGGGCGAGAGAGGCCATAGGAGCAGGCTCGGGCTTCATCGTGCGTGCCGACGGCTACATCGTCACCAACAAGCACGTGGTGGAAGACGCCGAGGCCGAGTACACCGTCTTCCTAACCAACGGCTCGAAGAAGACTGCGAGGATAGTGTATATCGATCCGCATACCGATATCGCTATAATAAAGATAGACGGCTCCAACTACCCGACGGCGGCCCTCGGCGACTCTTCGACCCTCTCGCTTGGCCAAACGGTAGCCGCTATCGGCAACGCCCTCGGCGAATATTCGAACACCGTCTCGACCGGCATTGTCTCCGGGCTTGAGAGAGACGTGGAGGCCGAAGATGTCTACGGCAACCGGGAGGATCTGAAGGATGTGATCCAGACGGATGCCGCCGTCAATCTTGGGAATTCGGGCGGCCCGCTCCTAAACCTCGAGGGCGAGGTGGTGGGAGTCAACGTGGCGACCGTGATAGGCTCCAACAACATCGCCTTCTCGATCCCCATCAATGCCGTCAGAGCGATAATAGATAAAATATTGTAGAGAAATAGATCTACGTTTACAGGTTGATTTGGCACGCCAATGTGCTAACCTAACTGCGGACAGTACACAGCATGGAGGAAGCAACATGCCCAAGCAACAACCCTTTGTTCGGCCAGGCAATCCGCAGGGCAACATCTTCATCTGTCTAAAGTGCGGCGTAGAATTTAAACGCCCAGAAGAAGCGGACGACAAACAGTGGGAGAAGATGATTGACGACTTATATGAAAGCCATGTGCACGACGCCCAAGTATCATTACGATAGTGGGCGTTTTCTTTTGTGAAAATGTAGAATAGGCCTATGAATCCAAGCGACCTCCTCATAAGCCACTTCCGCATTCTGCCCTCGCAAGTCCAAGCGCTTAAGCGCCTCGGCCTTTTGACTATCGAGGAGTTGTTGTACCACTTCCCCCGCTCCTACGGCGACACGGCCGAGGTGGTGCCGATAAACAACTTGGTGAAGGGAGAGGTGGCCACCGTCTTCGGCAGAATTTCAAATTTAAAAACATCCAAAGCCTTCAAGAAAAGGATCCCAATGAGCGAGGCCTGGCTCGAGGACGAGAGCGGCAAGATAAAGCTAGTCTGGTTCAACCAAGCCTACATAGCCAAGATGCTCCATGAAGGAATGGTGCGCGTCGAGGGCAAGGTGGCGGCCCGCAAAGATGAACTCTACTTCTCCAACCCCAAGGTCGAGCAGGTGGACAAGCTCCCTATCGCGGTCGGCAACTCACTCTTCGGCAAAGAGGGCGAGGCCCACTCGCTCTATCCCGTCTACCCGGAGACGCGCGGGCTCACCTCCAATTGGATCTTCCACAAACTACAAAATATATTTGCCTCTGGCATCTTGGACAATCTCGTTGACCCGATACCGGAAGACATTTTAAAAAGATATCACCTCCCCTCCCTCTCCACCGCGCTCGTCTGGATCCATACCCCGCTGAAGAAGGAACACGCCGAGGCGGCCCGCAAGCGCTTCGCCTTCCAAGAAATCTTCTTCATCCAACTCGAGAGACAGAAGTCTCGCCACGAATTCAAAGAGCAGAGCGCGTTCGTAATAGAAAAGAGCCTCGAGGATATCGAGAAGTTTATCGCGAAGTTCCCCTTCCAAGCCACCAGCGCCCAGCGCCGCGCTATCGGGCACGTGCTCGACGACTTCAAACTAGGGTCACCGATGGCGCGCTTGCTCGAGGGAGATGTGGGGAGTGGCAAGACGGCGGTGGCCGCGACAGTCGCTTATGCCATTACCACCTCGCGACCCAAGGGGCAAAATTTTGGTACTCTGCAAACGGCCTACATGGTCCCGACAGAAATCTTAGCCAAGCAGCACTTCGAATCCTTTATAGAATACTTCCGCCACATGCCCATTAACATCGGCCTCATTACCGGTGCCGGATGCAGGAAGTTCCCTTCCAAAGTAAATCCCTCCGGCTGGACGGACATCTCCCGCTCGCAACTCTTAAAATGGGTGGCCTCAGGCGAAATTGCCATTCTTATCGGCACGCATGCCATCATTCAGAAAAGTGTGAAGTTCAAGCACTTGGCGCTTGCCATCATCGACGAGCAACACCGCTTCGGCACGGCCCAAAGACAGAAGTTGGCGCAGAAAGAAGCTGTTACCCCTCACCTCCTATCGATGACGGCCACACCTATCCCTCGCACCTTGGCCCTCACCCTCTACGGCGACCTCGACCTCTCACTCCTCGATGAGATGCCCGCTGGCAGGAAGCCGATCATTACGGAAATTATTATTCCCTCCAATCGCGACGAGATGTACGAGAAGATCCGCCAGGAACTTAAGACTGGCCGACAAGCCTACGTCATCTGCCCGCGCATCGACGAACCCGACCCGGACAAAGAGACTGCTATCCTAGCCAAGTCGGTCAAGGAGGAGGCCAAGAGGTTGAAGGAAAAGGTCTTCCAGGAATACGCTATAGACATCGTGCACTCGAAGATGACGCCAGGCGCCAAGGAAGAGGTCATGCTAGCCTTCAAGGATAAAAAGATAGATATCTTGGTGGCCACCTCGGTGGTGGAAGTGGGAGTCAATGTGCCGAACGCCACTGTCATCTTGATCGAGGGAGCGGAGCGGTTTGGTTTGGCCCAGTTGCATCAGCTCCGAGGCCGCGTCTTGCGTAGCTCGCACCAAGCTTATTGCTTCGTCTTCGCCGAGACGACCTCCACGAAGACCCTCGAGAGGTTGAAGGCCTTGAAGACTGCGAAAAATGGCTTCGAGCTCGCAGAATCTGATCTGCAGCAGCGCGGCGCCGGAGAGTTGTATGGCAGGAAGCAATGGGGCATCTCGGACCTGGCCATGGAAGCCATTAAGAATATAAAGATGGTCGAAGCGGCCCGTGAGGAAGCTGCCGGGATCATCTCGTCCGATCCTACTCTCACACATTTCCCTCTTCTCAAAGCTTATTTGGGGCAAAACGAGAACAAAATCCACTTCGAGTAATAAGATTGAAAATTCTTCTTGGCTTTGCTAGAGTGTAGCTCGAAAAGCACCTTGACCCCTTCCGACCAACACCCTTAGAAAGGAGCGGACGTTGCACGATTTATCTAATAAGCTTGGCGGTACCGCCTACATACCGGTCCCGAACTTCGCCGACAGAGGCAACTACGACGAACCCGAAGGTAAAAAGCAATTCGTCGAAAACTTCTCCCTCCTCCTCGAAAATGAGTTGCACCTGAGATCCACCTTGGACCTCGGCAAGATCAAGTCAGACCTCGCGGTCTGCGCCAACTGCAGCCTGGTCGTCATCGAAGGCATCATTGCTCGTCGGGAAGCTCCCACCCGGCTTCAAGCCCGGCGGATCGCAAGATACTTTCGAGTGACACTTGGTCTGGCGACGAGCAAAGATCTCAAACGACATCTCGACCGCCACTTCGTTACGCCCCGGCCACTCTCCGGCAAATAACTCTCAGCAGTCCCGCCTCGCGGTTGGACTGCCTTTTTCTTTATCTAAATGTCCACCCGCTTGGATTCGAACCAAGGACCCCAGAGGTATAAGCTCTGTGCTCTAACCAGCTGAGCTACGGGTGGTTAGAGATACTATAGTGGACAACTCGATATTTTCAAAGCTCGATCCTTGCTATAGTTATAGTTGAGCTTATTAGAAATACAATATTATGAAATTACACACGATCGCGTTTATCTTACTCATTATCGGTGGTCTTAACTGGCTCTTGGAGGCCTTTGGCTATGGTATTGGCAACTGGATCCCAGGCAAAGTCGCTATGACCATCTACATCTTGGTTGGTCTCTCAGCCATCTACGAAATGTTTGGCCACAAGAAGCTCTGCCGCAACTGCAACCCTTCCGGAAGCGCAGCAATGTAAAGATCGCGTTTCTGCTTCTGCTAAAAATCCTCTTCGACTATGCTCAGGGGATTTTTGTTATGACTGATGTTCGATATCCTTTTTCTTCTTCGGAGTAATGCCGTTGGCCACTAAGATCTCGTTGAACTCCTTCTGCTCGATGGTCTCGACCTCGATCAGGCGCTTGGCGATGATGTCGAGAGTCTCTTTGTATTCATGGATAATGCGGTTGGCGCGCTTCATGGCTTCATCGATGATCTTCGTCACTTCCGCATCGATCTTGGCGCCAATTTCCTCCGAGTAAGCCCGATCCTCGAAGCTCTGGCCGTACATCGGCCTCCCGGGCTGATTCTCGAAGGCAATAGGTCCTATCTTCTCGCTCATGCCGTACTTCGTCACCATATCGCGAGCGAGCGCCGTAGCCACCTGGAGATCGTTTGAGGGGCCGGTGGTGATATCTCCAAAAACATTTTTCTCCACCACATAACCGCCGAGGGCCACGGTGATGTCGTCGATAAACTCTTTCTTTGATTGGAGCTTCCTATCTTCGATGGGCAATTTCAAGACGTACCCGGCAGCCCGACCGCGAGAGATGATAGAAATTTTATGCACCGGATCCGCGTACTGGAGAACTGAGGCGACCAGGGCATGTCCGGCCTCATGATAAGCGGTTAGTTCCTTCTCCTTCTTCGACAATATATGCGAACGGCGTTCGGGGCCGAGCATGACCTTCTCGATAGAGCGGATGAGGTCGAATTGGGAGACTTTCGTACGGTTCTCGCGGGCGGCCAAGATAGCTCCCTCGTTCATAAGCGAGTAGAGATCTGCTCCAGAGAAGCCGGGCGTACGCTCGGCGATGAGGGTGAGGTTGACGTCTTCGGCGAAGGGCTTCTTCCTGGAATGGATCATTAAGATCTCCTCGCGATCCTTCCTGTCTGGAAGATCGAGAGTAACGCGGCGGTCGAAGCGGCCCGGGCGCAGAAGGGCTGGGTCAAGCACGTCTGGCCTATTCGTCGCCGCCATGACGATGACCTTCTCATTGGGCTCGAAGCCGTCCATCTCCACAAGTATTTGATTCAAAGTCTGCTCGCGCTCATCATTGCCTCCCCCTACTCCCGTACCGCGCACGCGTCCCACGGCATCAATTTCGTCGACGAAGATGATAGCTGGAGCACTGCGCTTGGCCATGTCGAAGAGGTCTCGCACGCGGCTTGCTCCGACCCCGACGAACATCTCCACAAATTCCGAACCCGAGATCGAGAAGAACGAGACCCCCGCCTCCCCTGCCACCGCGCGGGCCAAAAGCGTCTTACCGGTACCAGGCGCGCCCATGAGTAAGATGCCCTTGGGGATGCGGGCGCCAATTTCCAAAAATTTCTTGGGATTCTTCAAGAAGTCGACGATCTCGGCCAACTCCTCCTTGGCCTCCCTGGCTCCGGCCACGTCCTTGAAGGTCACTCGCTGGGTCTTGTCGTCCGGAGAGATGAGCCGCGCTTTGGATTGCCCGAAGGTGAAGGCTTGCATCCCGGCGCCCTTGACCTGCCGCGAGAGGAACCAGAGGAAGAAGATGACAAAGAGGATCGGCAGGATGATCGGCGCCAGAGAGAGCACCCAGAAGCCGAAGCCCTGATCATTCTCGACGTTGATCTTAACTTTGCTCAAGGCCTCCGGGGTGACCTTGTAGTTCGAGAGGGTGGTGGTAAGCGCCGTGCCCTCCTCCTTCTTGGAAACCTTCTCGGCGTTGTCCTTGTAGACGACATCCAAGTCGTCGCCCTTCACCGCAATGGAGACAACCTCGCCTTGCGAGACATCGTGCGCGAGGTCCGAGATGGAGATGCTCTCCTTCTTATCGTGGGCGCCGGAGATAAGCGAGTAGGCGCTAATGAGCATGAGGAAGATGATGACCGCGAGGACGCCCTGGCTCATGAGACCGCCACCCTTGGGAGCGTTGGGGATCTTCGAGATGATAATCTTTTTGGGTTTCTTCGGGTTGGGAAGATTATTTGGTGCCATAACCGCATTATACCTAAACGACACATTTTTGCTATGATGGCCACATGACCGTCTTTGCGGACAACAGGAGAGCCCACTTCGATTACGAATTCCTTGAGACCTTCACCGCCGGTATTGAGTTGACCGGCGCGGAGGTCAAGGCGGCGAGGGCGGGCAAGATCTCTTTGGCTGGCTCGTACGTCTCCATACGCGGAGGCGAGGCCTTTCTCCTAGGAGCCGAGGTGCAGCCTTACCAGCCCAAGAATGAGCCCTTAGACTTCGACGGCACTAGGGCCAAGAAGCTCTTGCTAACTAAGGACGAAATCGCTGTCTTGGCCAAGGCCGAGGAGACCAAAGGCTTGACAATAGTGCCTCTCAAGGTGTATAATAAGGGCAGGTTTCTTAAGGTAGATGTAGCCTTGGCTCGCGGCAAGAAGCAATTCGACAAACGCCAGGCGATCAAGAAGCGCGATACTGAGAGAGACATCAAAAGATCGTTGACAGACTAGCGGCCGTTCCCTGAAAGTTTCTGACCTTTCGGAAATTCCCAGGGGATGATCGGCCTAGACATGATTGGTGTTGGCTTGACGCGCGGAAGAGCCGAAGTGACTCTTAAATCCGCTTCAAACTCAATTGCAAATTCATTTGCAAGCATTGTCTCTCCATACTTCGGTATGAAGGATATGCAGTTCGCTCTCGCTCGAGTCTAACTCGCGTTCGAACCGTTCTCTAGAGTGGGTGCCTGATACTTCTAGACGGGCGTTATACCACAGGATTGGAATCTTGTTTCCTCGCTTGGTTCTGAAACATAGAGGATAAGATAGTGAGGGCTTTCGTTTGTTTTGTACCTCTCTATCCGAATCCACCCTCGCGGTGGAATGAAGCAAACTACTCCGCGTAGAACTCTCTTCAACCCATTCTTGCACCCGGGTTCGATTCCCGGCATCTCCACAAAAATCTAAACGCCTTCGGGCGTTTTTGATTTTTGTAGGATGCCGCAGTACTCTGCGGCGCCACACCCCGCGTCCGGTAATCGAAAAGGTTCTTCCTTATTTTCGAGAAGCCTGCTTTGAGAAAATGGAAAACCTGAACAGATCCTGTAAGGATCGATGGACCGGCATCTCCACCAAAATAAGAAAACCTCGCCATAGGCCGGGCTTTTCTATATTTTGGTAGGATGTCCCGATTACTATCGGGACGCCACACCCAACGCCAGTAATCGAAAAGATTGAGTATGTTTCGAGGGACTTCGCTTTGAGAAAAGCGAAAACCTGTACACATCTCCCATAAAGACCGGTGAACCTACTTCAAACCTTTATCGTGGAGACAAAAATCGTATTCACTTTTACTTGCCTGCCGATATCTATAAGACTCAGATTGAGCCGGCGTTGGGGCTCTGTATTCTTTAAGGCCAATTGAGCACTCGTCTATCATTACTTGCCCCGAAAACCCAGCGGCTCCAGGATTAGTGGCATGAGGTGGATTTGTCTTTATACAATCCTTGTATCTCTGTATGCTTAGATCTACATCTTCTACCGTCACGCCTGGATCCGCTGGCAAGGCAGCGAAGCCCTCTCTTATCCATGAACATGCATGCATAATTCTTCCTGGGCGGATCTCATACCGATAAAAAAGAAGGGCAGTCAAAAAAATTGCCATACTTGATATTGCAAACTTTTTGCTTTTCCAATTCATATATTTTTCGAATTTCATACATTTACATTACTCCTATTGTTGAGTTATACAATCCACTTCTACAAAGTGGCTCCTTTTGCGATTTCTCAAACTTAATAGTCCGCCTTCTGAGCTCTGAGTTCCTATGTGTGGAAATACCAATGCAGCATACCCCAACGTTTGACATGGTATATAATTCATGCTATTCTAAATATAGACACCAAAAGCCGCCCAACTCCCATCCGACGAAAACAAAGGAGCGAAACATGCGCTTGAAACCGACACTCCATGGAGAGCCCGACACCATCCAAACTGATCTAAGGGAGGGCATCTCCACCAAGAGACACGAGTTCATCGAGAAGGGCAAGAAGGACGCCTTCGTTGTATTCGAGGGCGAAGACGGCACTCCGTTCTGGAGACGTGAGAACGACGGCATCCGCTTCGTCTTCACTGATCTGGACTTTAGGAAGGCTTTGGCACTGACCGCAAGACCAGAGAGCTTCCTGGATCACACGGTAACCGATACTGACGGCGGCGAATTCCTCCGCTACTACCGGGAAGCCTGGGAAAAGCACACAGCCCCCATACCATAACAACATTTCCGCGAGAACTGCGAGACACACGTCTCCTGCTCTCGCGGTTTTTATTTCTAAAATTTCCCCTCCAACCTCTCAACCCTCCTTTCCAATTCTGCAAGCTTAGAATCGTCTTCTCGGTGATGCGTATTCATCCTCTTTATCCTCGGCCAGATGACGATACCGATGAGGACGTCGAAGATAAAGATGAGGAAGAGCTCGAATTCCCAATGCGGCAAATCCTTGAGTAAGGTCCAGAAAGTCTCTTGTTCCATATTTTGATACTACCATTTTATTTGCATTTTTCTATAAAAGGAATAGGGTGACAAAGGACTCACACCGACGGAGAAGAGACAATGGCAATTATGGGTAAGCATCTTCGATGCAGTCTCTGCAGCCGATCGAAGGACGAGGTTAAAGTCCTCTACCTTGACCCGGGCAGCATTTGTACCGAATGCCTTGCGAAAAGCAACGAGTTGGAAGCCACACGACAAGTCGAGCAAGCACGCCGGCACGATTGGGTCAGCCCCTTCTACCTCCAACCGACAGCTCTCGAAAGGATTCGCCAACTCGACAAGCTTGGTCTTAGAACGACCGACATCTTGTTCGCGGACCTCTCTATTTCCAACTTCGACACTGTGGAAGAGTGGTTCGAAGCAATCTTCCGAAAAGTTCATGACGCCATCGAAGATTCTGACCCCGCACCGACTACGTAGTCGGTGTTTTATTTACCAAACTCAGCCGTCTATATATAGATGTGGACTACACTCTGGAAGGAGTATCACAACTTGACCATCGCCCTCATTATCGTCGGCCTCCTGACGATCATCCTTATCTTTATCGCCTGGTTTACCCCATGGAGCGAGCGGCAAGTGGAGACGAGGAGCACCGAGCCCTTGACTCTTGGCACGCCCGCCTTCCTGACGGCTGTGGAGAGTATCACCGGCTCACCCATGCTCCCCCTCCCGCCAGAGGGCATCACGATCTTAAACAACGGAGACGAGTTCATCCCCGATCTTTTGAAAGAGATCAGAAGTGCTCAGCACTCCATTACCATTACCAATTATATTTTTAAGGATGGAGAGCTTATAAACTCGATGCTTGATGCCGTGATCGAGCGAGCAGAGAGCGGAGTAGAAGTAAGGATCCTCATGGATGGCAAGGGCTCTCTGGCCCGGCCTAGGAAGAAGCTCGATGAGCTTGAGAAAGCCGGAGGCAAGGTGGAGACCTTCCGGCCGGTGTGGAGTTGGCGCACAATACTGCGAGGCAATAAGCGCACCCATGTCCGCGCTACCGTTATTGACGGCCGCATTGGTTACACCGGCGGAGCCGCCTTGGAAGACGGTTGGCTTGGCGACGGCTTAACTAAGGGTAAGTGGCGAGACATCATGTTCAAGGTCGATGGCTTGGCCGCCCGCAGTCTGCAGAACTTATTTAACAACCTCTGGCGAGAGACGAGCGGAGAGATCCTCTCCGGAGCAGACTTTTATCCGGAGGATATTACAGAGATTCATGCCTCTTTGCCATGCAAGGACAACTGTTATACGAGTCTCCTTCATGCCCCTACTCCGGATTTGGAAAAGAGCCTCTCGCAACTCCTCTGGCTCTCCGCCGAGGGCGCCACGGATCATATCTACCTAGAGACTCCCTACCTCTTGCCGGACAAGAACATGCTCAAGGCTCTCATGACTAAGGCCAAGAGCGGAGTGGACGTCGAAATAATCGTACCGGGACCCTACATTGATTCTAAGATCGTCCAAGCAGCCAGCCGCTCGTACTACAACGAGGCTCTCTCGGCAGGCATACGCATATATGAGTATGAGCCGGCCCACATTCATTCCAAGATCTTTACCGCCGACGGACAATGGTCCCTGGTCGGCTCGGCCAACTTGGACAACCGCTCCTCGACTCTTAACATCGAGAATGTGCTCGCCGTAGAGAGCGCTACCTTTGCCGATGACCTAGAGGAGCAGTTCCTCATCGATAAAACGCACACTACCGAGATCAAGCCTGGCTCCTTCCAGACCAACTTCCTTACTCTTC
>JAIFWO010000031.1 GCA_019661895.1 Candidatus Parcubacteria bacterium
CGCCATCCGTTTTCTTCTCGAGCGTTGGACCTACGATCAAGCTCTATCGTGGCCGCTTGGACAGTCACCAGAGAATTGCGGGATCACAGTTTATGAGTTCGACCATGGTGCCAAACATTTGGTGCTCAAGGAATATAATACTGTCTGTTGGAAATAGTATGCTATCCGCCATTACTTAGATCTTGGCGGATTTTCTTACAGTGGAAGTCTTCTCGATACTGGAAAATTAAATTGACACTCGTCTTAAATTGCAGTATTTTTGCATAAGAGCTCCCTTACCCGTATCGAGAGGATAAATGCCAAGAATGCAAAAACCGTTGTCGATGACGGGGTACCTTATCTTTACCATCATTGACCGGTATGCCGATGGTGCCTACGGTCTGCAAATCGTGAGAGATTCATGTGGAGTAGTGAAGCAGGGAAGTATATACGTTCTTCTCCAGGGCTTTGAAAATGAAGGGTATGTGATATCTAAGACGATACCGAGGTCTCCGACCGAAGCGGGAATTGCCAAAAGAGCCTACAAACTTACGGAGAAAGGCAAGCGTAGGCTCGAGGCCACAAAACAATGGCTTCAAGCGATACAAGATACTACTTAAACAGCTAAGAGATGCTGCCCGAAAGTTTGGGCAGTTTTATTTACTGATTGAATTCCCAGCGACAAAGCCTGTCGTCCAACAGAGCTGGAGGCTGTAGCCTCCGGAGGGACGGTCGATGTTTAAGATGTCACCGACGAGGTAAAGATTCGGAAAGAGACGTGAGCGCATGGTCTTGAAATCGACTTCGTCGAGGCTTACGCCGCCCGAGGTGATGATGGCCTTCTCGACGCCAAGAAGTTTGTCGACTTGGAGCGGGATGTCTTTGAGCAGATGGACAAGGGCCAAGCGCTCCTCTCTTGTGACGCTATTGCACGGAGTATCGCCGTCGATCTTTGAAAGTTCGATAACGGCAGGGGAGAGAGCCGAAGGGATGAGATCAGAAAGGGAGTTGCGCAACTTCTTCTTGTCATGCTTCTTAAACAATTCTTGAAGCTTGGTATTGAGAGTCGAGTAATCTTCAGTGGGCAAAAGATCAAGCGAGAGGACGACCTCGCCATACTTCAAGAGCTCGCCAATGTCTCGGCTCATATTGAGCACAGCCGGGCCGCTTAGACCAAAATGGGTGAAGAGGACTTTGCCCTTCAAGCTATTTTGCTTCACACCATTCTGGAAAAGGGTGAGTTTGATATTGGAGAGACTTACTCCGGCAAGCTTCTTGACCCATGTATCCTTCAAAGCCACTGGCACAAGGGAGGGAGTAGGCTCTACGACGGCGTGGCCGAGGTCACGAAGCCACTGGTAGGCGTCGCCTGTGGAGCCCGTCTCTGGGCGGGAAGTGCCTCCAGTAGCAATAACCACGGAACGGCCTTTTATAATCTTATTTTTAGTTTTGACTCCTATGATCTTTCCATCTTCCACTGCAATATTTGTGACGGGGGAGTCTGAGAGTACTGTGACATCATTTTCTTTCAAATACTCCACAAGGACATCCCATACAGACTGAGCGGAGTTCGATACGGGGAAGGTGCGGAGTTCATTCTCCACCTTCGTCTCCATGCCGCGGGTGTGGAAAAAGTCCAAAGTCTCTTTGACCGCCCACTGCGAGAAGGCGGAGAAGAGGAATTTGCCATTATCTTTAAATTTGTCTAAAAGTTTTCTGGTGTCAAACTCGGAGTTAGTGACGTTGCATCTCCCGCCACCGGTGATAAGAAGCTTCTGACCCAAACTTTTATTCTTCTCCACGAGTAAGACCTTCAAGCCGCATTCGGCGGCGCGCCCAGCCGCCATCATGCCTGCCGGCCCGCCGCCCACCACGATCACGTCCCATATAGCTTCTGCCATAGAGCCATCCTAGCAGAAAAGGTGAAAAATGCCCCCAAAAGCTCAAGTTCGGGCTCAGTTGACAGGGATTTGGCCATGAGTATAATAGCTATTACCTAAAAATGTTAAAAACACCCAAGCCCACAGAGCGGAAAAGTTAGCCCTACGGGCCGACTGTCTTTAAAAGACCCGCTCAAATGAGCGGGTCTTCCATTTTTAGAGATCTTTGACAGATAAATTCCACCCTCGATTAAGAACCAAATAAAAAGTGGGTCTTTTCGGTCGGGAGGTGGACGTGAACGTCCCTCGAGCTGATTGTAGGCTCGAGGGACAACAAGCAAGCTAAATGATTGATTTCATTTAGCAGGACAGAGCAGGTCGCAGCAATCGGACGGTTGCTGTGACGAAACTCAAAGCCCGCCCGCAACGCCTAGAGCGTAGCGATTGGCGGGCAGGTGGTTTTTAAGTTTCCTAATAGGAAATTTAAGGGCGTACGGTGGATGCCTTGACTAGAAGAGGCGATGAAGGACGCGTGAGGCGGCGATACGCCACGGGGAGGTGCCTACAAACCTTTGATCCGTGGATCTCCGAATGGGGAAACCCTCCGGCTTCGGCCGGAACTCTATGAATTACATAGAGAGTAGACCCAGGGAAGTAAAACATTTCAGTACCTGGAGGAAAAGAAAACAATAGTTATTGCGTTAGTAGCGGCGAGCGAAAACGCAGAAGCCCAAACCTGGTTACATTCTCACCGCATCAGCAATGGTGCTGTGGGAATGTTGCCGGGGGTTGTAAGGCGGGAACATGACAATTCGTTGTCAGGAGAGTTACAAAGTTACTTGTTAGATGAAGCCTCTGGAAAGAGGCCCCCAAGTGGGTGATAGGCCCGTAATCGAAAATAAGTAATCTCTTTCGTTCCCGTTCTTGAGTACCTCGAGACACGAATAGCTCGGGGGAATCTGCCGGAACTAACCGGTAAGGCTAAATACTCTTCTAGATCGATAGTGAACTAGTACCGTGAGGGAAAGGTGAA
>JAIFWO010000032.1 GCA_019661895.1 Candidatus Parcubacteria bacterium
GGGAGCCGATCCACGTAAGGCTCTCCTTCTTAACCTTCATATCTCTCTGTCGTTACTTGGAACCTCGGGAAGGTTGGGTACCTCGACGTTCTCGATCGCGACATCGGTGGCTCGGCGACCGAGCTTGACCACGCGGCGCTTCACAGGGAGATCTGTGGCTCGTCGACCGAAGGGCTGAGGAGCATCCTGGGGCGCTTCCTCGCCCACTTGGGTACGACGACGGACCTCTCGCCTCTCGGCCTTGGCCTTCTGCATCAAGCGTTTATCGACCGAGATAAGGACCGAGAGTAAGACTATCCCAAGCCCGATAGCAACCTGGAAAAATGACTCCCAAGCATGCGGGAAGCCGAGCACCGGCAAGAGCGCGACGATGAAGCCGAGGGTCAGAATGATTCTACTCTTTGGCATGACTGCGAATATTATACACGATTATAAATGTCGCGAGCGCCACTGCCAATACCCACAAGATGACGTGCTGGAGCGATTGGAGGAAGACTACTACCGGCAGGACCCGGCCGTGGAAGAAGAAGCCAAGGGAAGTATAAAGAGGAGCGTACACAAGCGAGGAAATGAGGCTATAGAGCGTGAACTTCTTCCACGGCATCTGCGTCACTCCGGCAATGACCGGGTTGGCAAAGCGCCAGCCAGGGATGAAGTGTGAGGCAAAGACCAGGCCGAACAAATGCTTCTCCTCGGCATTCCGATATTTATCGAGGAGTTCGATCTTGATGCGCTTCGAGAGACGCGTAGCCAGCTCGCTCCCGCCAAGGCATATGGCGTAGACCACGAGGTCGATCGCGATGGTAGCCAGGACCGCCACCGCCAAGACGCTCCAAATATTTAATTTACCGAAAGCCGAGATATATCCAAGGAGGATAAGGGT
Organism: Candidatus Parcubacteria bacterium; assembly: GCA_019661895.1. Lineage (GTDB taxonomy): Bacteria > Patescibacteriota > Minisyncoccia > Phycocordibacterales > Zambryskibacteraceae > JAIFWN01. The sequence continues at coordinate 884 of JAIFWO010000032.1, forward strand.
GGCGGACTCGGGTATCGGCAAGAGGTGTCCGCTGGCAATGATAATGAAGAAGATATTGCCGTACGAAAGGTTCCCCAAGTACTCGACAAGCCCCGCCACGCTGTGGATAGAGGACATCATGATGTGGGTATATCTCCATAAATACCTTCGAGCAAGTCTAGATCCTTCTCTGACTCAACGAGCAATTGGTTGTTTTTGTCTCGGAGGGTCTCGAGCACCTTGGTACCCTTTTCATCATTCATCACTCTCTTATATTCTCGGAAGAGCGCTTCGAAATCCTTGGGGAAGCAGTGTCCACCCGCGCCGCGACCTGCCTTGGAGGCATGCCCCGAGGTATGTACCGGCATCATATGGCTCTTGCCGATGCGAGAGTCAGCCGAGACTGCCTCGGCCACCTTCGTCCAGTCTGCTCCAAGCTTCTCCGATAAATCATACATAAGGTTCATAAACACCACTTTGGTATACAAGAAGTTGTTGCCGACATATTTAATAAGCTCGCTCTCGGCCGAGCGCACCGTGGCAGAGTATGGTGCGGGTGGCAGGACTGCGTGCACAGAAGCCGCGCGTTCCTTATACTCCTCATTGTCGACCGGCATACCGACAATGTTACGCTCAGGATGACGTGTATCCTCCTCGGCTGTAGCCTCGCGCAAGAATTCTGGAGAGTGGAGGACGAAAATATTTCCATTCTCTTTTTGGATAGACTCAGTCGTACCCGGGACAATGGTCGATTTGATTACTGCTACCTTGCCTCTCCCGACCAGAGGCACCACGCTTCGCAGGATCGAGTCGTCGAAGCCCTCTGGAGTGGTTGGGGTGGGTACGGCAATAAAGACGACGTCGCACTCGGCGATCTTGTCTTTATTGACCGCGTACTCTGGACTATGGGCATACCGCACGATGTCATATCCCCTCTCAGCAAAATCGTCGGCCATATTCTTGCCGATAAACCCTTGTCCAATGAAGCCGATCTTTAGATTTTTCATGTGCGAATGGTGCGCGCGCTTGGGGTCGAACCAAGGACCTTTCGAGTATCAGTCGAATGCTCTACCAGCTGAGCTACGCGCGCGTGGCCAAAAATATACCAGAATTTAGGCTTTTTAACAACAAAAAGGCCCTCGAGGAAGAGGGCCCCAGATCAATGCCTAGCGGCTATGAGGACAGCAACGACAACCAGAAGTCCGAGCCAGGCAACTATCGTGTAATCAGCCGTGACCCCGTCCCCCTTCTGAACCTTATCTGTTTCGAGATCGTGGTTCCAGACCGGCAACTCGAGTTCGTTGACCTGATCAAATTGACTGGCCATGACGCCTCCGTGAACATCCCTTTTTTACTGTACACCCATTATCTTTTAATGCAACACAAAAGCCCCCTGCGGGGGCCTTTGTTTATCGTTCTCTATTTTGTTCCGTTCTTATTTTTAGTCTTTCCTAAAAGTCATTGGGTTTGGGAATCCCACAATCCATTACGTGCTCAATTGAGGCACATAATATCGACTCGATTACCCTAAGTATTACTTAGAGGTGTTCAAATTGAATTACTCCACGAGCAGCTTCCGCTACCCGTGCCTTGTTACGACTTACTCCCTGTCGATGAGCTTACCGTGGTCCCGCAGAGCGAGCCTTCGGGTACTCCCATCTCCCTTGAGTTGACGGGCGGTGAGTACAAGACTTGAGAACGTATTCACCGCGGTATAGCTGACCCGCGATTACT
>JAIFWO010000016.1 GCA_019661895.1 Candidatus Parcubacteria bacterium
GAGTGAAAGGTGTCCGGATTCTCAGGCAAGAGAGCGCTGTCGTCGACCACAGCCAGCTTATTACCAGCGGTCGCGGTCGGATTTGTGTTGAGGTGCCCGGCCAAGAGGGTCATGGTCTGTGAGTTCTGGCTCTTAGTTACGCTCGGCATAAGTATGAGCTTCTGCCCTTGGGCGATGGCCTTAGAGCCGAAAGCGAGCAAAACAAAAAGTCCGAAGCCAACAATGACCCGAACTGCCGCACTTTTATTTAACTTTTTAGCGCTAGAATTGGTCTTCTTCGAACGCTTGAGAAACTTACTAATACAGAAGGGTTAAACTTGTAGTCGGTCGTGCTGTCGAGTCTTCTTTTCCGTGTACCGTATATTATACCACCCCAGACTCTAGCGGACAACGAGAATCGGTGGTCTAAATATGGCTCTGCTAAGCTCTACAATAAGGAAATGTGTATAACTTAGGTATAAGAAAGGGCGCACTTTTGGTGCACCCTTTAATCTTCTGGCCAACCGTTACGCCGCTTGAAGAGCGGTGCTCGAGAACTTCTCAAGCTCGTCGATCAACTCGCGCATTGGTCGGATGTGGCCTTCCATGAACTCCCTCGCTTGTCGAGAAACGACATCGTAGGCATTCATGTCCTTGCAGTAGGTCTCCCAGTGAGTGCCGGCCCATTCACCCCTCGGGCTATCCTTCTGCCGGGCCCAGTACGAGATCTGCTTCGTGGAGAGCCCGCAGACGCCGCCGAGCCATATATCGTCGGCGGTAACCATCTGGCCGGACATCGTTCGATTCATCCCATATTCTTCTCGTCCCGCGTTGTGTATGTGGACGACGAGTGTATCGAGAAGCGCCACAATCTTGTCCGGGGCCGACTCCTCAGCGTCGATGTAGGCCTTGTAGGTATCCCACACAATATCCTTGTCCTGGATATTCGATACGATTCCGAAGAACCGCACGATAGCTCCGAGAGAATCGCCTTGCGAGATCTGTCGCTCAACATCCTGGAGCTTTTCCCGGAAGACCCGGAGAAGCGGCAACAGTTCGGCTCGCTGTCGATCGGCCGCTTCACGCAAGCCAGGAAGAATGAATGTTCTGCGGTACCATCGTTTGATTGCGCGCATTGTTCTCTCCAATGAGGGGTGAGTTTGTCTATGTACTACGTGGGACTAATCCCAGATCTGCCACTATTATACCACAGTTACTAGCTAAAAGTCAAGGAGAAAATGGGGGTGTGGTATACTACTAAAAATGGCTCAGAATCTAGACAATTTAAACGAGAAGCAGAGAGAGGCTGTCCTTCACACCGATGGGCCGCTCCTTATACTCGCAGGGGCGGGGGCCGGGAAGACTAAGACCATTGCCGAGCGTATCAGGCACTTGGTACGCCAGGGCGTTGCCCCATCCTCTATATTGGCCATCACCTTCACCAACAAAGCCGCCAAAGAGATGCGGGAGCGGGTGAGTAAGATGCTCTCCGAGGACAAAGACCTCAATAGGCCTGTTTCCATGCACGAGCGGCCCTTCGTCTCCACCTTCCACGCCCTTGGCGTCCATATCTTGCGCGAGCAGTCGACCAAGCTTGGCATCCCGCGACAGTTTGCCATCTTCGATCGTGACGACTCGAAGAAGGCCATCAAGGAGGCTCTAGTCCAATGCGGCCTCGACCCCAAGACCCACGAGCCGGATCGGATCCTCTCTATCATTTCTAAAGAAAAGGGGCGCGACACTATATATGAGGAGTACGCCGGACACGCTGAAGGTGGCTACTTCTCCAATGTAGTGGGAGAGGTCTGGCATGAATACGAAAAGATCTTGAAGCGCGACCGAGCCCTCGACTTCGACGACCTCTTGCTTAAAACGGCTCGCCTCTTACGCAACGACTTATCCGTGCGAAGTTATTACCAGAAGACTTGGGAGTACATCCACATCGACGAGTATCAAGACACCAACCGCGTGCAATACGAGATCTCGAAGCTCTTGGTGGGCGAGAAGAGGAACATCTGCGTGGTCGGCGACATCGACCAAAATATTTACTCCTGGCGCGGCGCCGATATCAAAAACATTTTAGCCTTCGAGAAGGATTACTCCGAGGCCAAGGTCGTCTTGCTCGAAGAAAATTATCGCTCGACCAAAACTATCCTAAACACCGCCAACATCGTCATCGAGAAGAATAAGATCAGAAGGAAGAAGAACCTGTTTACCTCGAACGCGGAAGGGGAGAAGATCGGCCTCTTTCAAGGCTACGATGAGGTGAGCGAGGCCGAGTTCATCGCTAGCAAAGCGCAGGAGCATATCAAAGAGGGCGTACCGCCAACCGAGATCGCCGTCCTCTACCGAGCCAACTTCCAGTCGCGCGTTTTGGAAGAGGCCTTCATGCAGCACCAAATTCCGTATCAACTCTTGGGCACGCGCTTCTTCGAGAGGAAGGAGATCAAGGACCTTGTCTCATACTTACGAGCCGCGCTTAACCCAGAGTGCTTGAGCGACATGAAGCGCATTATAAATGTCCCCGACCGCGGTATTGGGAAAGCCACCATCGCCAAAATATTTTCTGGCGAGGAGGAGAGCCTGGCTCCAGGCGTGCGGAGCAAAATTAATTCTTTTAGAAAGTTGCTTGAAGAAATTGCCAAGAAGGCCCACGCCGCAAAGCCTTCGGAGACCCTGGCCTTTATCATTGTGGGAAGCGGCCTTGAGGAGGAATGGAAGCACGGCAAGGAGGAAGACGCCGAGCGCCTCCTCAACGCCTACGAGTTGGTAGCCTTCGCCGGCCGATATGACCACCTGAGTCCCGAGGAAGGGATCGAGGCCTTCCTAGCAGATGCGGCCCTGCAGAGCGATCAAGACGAACTCTCCGAGGAGAAGACGGGTGTGCGCCTTATGACCGTCCATGCCTCGAAGGGCTTGGAATTTAACGTAGTCTTCATTGCCGGTCTCGAAGACGGACTCTTCCCACATCAAAAGATCACCAAGGAGGGCATTAGCCCAGAGGAAGCCGAGGAGGAGCGCCGCCTCTTCTACGTGGCCATCACTCGCGCGAGGAAGAAGGTCTACCTCTCCTACGCCCAGGTCCGCACTATCTTTGGCCGGAAGGGGGTGAACATTCCATCGGAGTTCGTCTTCGATGTGCCGGAAGAGTATGTGGAGGAGGAAGAATTTGCCGAAGAGGGCATTCCTCGCAAACCTTTGCTTGAAATAGACTTCTAATATGTACGCCAAGAAATCTTTAGGCCAGCACTTCTTGAAATCTGAAAAGGCTTTTGTCAGTATCATCGATGCCGGAGAGCCAAGCGGGGGAGACCTTGTTTTAGAGATCGGTCCTGGCCTGGGAGACCTTACCCGTCGGCTTCTCATCTTATCCGCGAAGGTCATTGCGGTAGAGAAAGACGATCATTTGTACGATCAACTGAAAGAAAAATTTAAAAAAGAAATAGAAAATAATAAACTCGACCTAATTCACGGCGATATCTTAGACTTCGATCCGAATCTTTTAAAATTTTACAGCGACTTCACCTACAAACTCATCGCCAACATCCCGTACAACATCACCGGAGCGATTTTAGAAAAATTCCTTTCGGCTGATTACCAACCGGAGAGAATGGTCCTCTTGGTGCAGAAGGAAGTGGCAGAAAGGATTGTGGCCCGCGATGGCAAACCCCTCGACTCCGCTCGGGGTAAAGAAAGCATCCTTTCCATCTCCGTCAAAGCGTATGGCAAGCCTCGCTATGTGGAGAAGGTCTTGGCTGGATCCTTCGCTCCGGCACCCTCGGTCGATTCGGCTATCATCTCGATCGAAGATATTTCCAAAGACTTTTTTGATAACTTCTCTGAGAAAGATTTCTTCGCCCTGCTCCATGCCGGCTTCAAATCGAAGCGCAAGAAACTTTCTTCCAACTTAAGCGACTACGGCAAGGAGAGGGTAGGAGAGACCTTTAGCAAACTTAACTTGAGCGACAACACTCGGGCAGAGGACATTCATATAGAAACCTGGCAAAAACTGGCAGAGAGTTTATTAGATAGGTAAGACGTGGAAACTGGGTAGACTGGTACCCATATAGCGAATAGTGCCGAGGGCCGGTACCGGAATACCAGGTTCACAAGGATCGCCTTCCGCAGCCGTGGCGGGATCTGGCTGTTGGCACTGTCCGCCATCTGGAGTATAGGCTCCCAAATTCCAAGTACTGGGAGTCCCTGGAGCGACGAAGCCAAAATAGGCGAAGAGCATGGCCTGTCCAGGAGCATAATAGAGGCTTCCGAAGATGGGAGGGGTAATAGAGTTGGTAAAGAATGGCTTGTAGTTGATAACCATGCCAAATGGTGGACATCCGCAGGGTATGGCAGCACTCACTACATAGCCTCCGAAGGGCAGCCCGCTTGGCAAATCAAAGGCAAGGGTGGCAATGGGAAAGAGAAGCGTGCCGAGGAGGAGCATTTCCCTGAACATTTTCATATGAGTAGTATACCTTATGCACAATTCTTTGGTATAATTTTAGGTAATGACGCGTTCCCGATTGACGTTGGCTCTTTGTATGACAATCCTCCTCATTGGAGCCGCTACTTGGAAACGGATTGAAAACAATAAAGCAGTAAGCGAGCAGCTTGTAGCCATCCAAAATGCAGATACCATAACCCTCACTGAAGATGACGCGGCTCGCGCCGCTTTGGCCGAAGCCCTTCAACCAGATGCAGCCAGCACCACGGCCCAAAGCTCCATAAGCACTACGGATCTTGTCAGCAGGCAAATATTCTCGGATTATTTAAATATCGCCGCTAATGGCCAGGCCACGGACGAGAGCCTCTCGGCCCTTGGGGATGCTTACGCTAGTAAGCTTGGAACACTCACCTCCTTTACCCCTCGCACAAAAGCAGATATCGGGACGGTCGCCGATGCGCAAAAGACCTTTGAGGACTACGGCCAGGCCGTAACTACTATTTATACGAAGTATCAAAACCTGGCCGGCATGACCATTAAGGCTGGGGGCGATCTCACCAGAGACGATAATCCTAAATTTGCCTCGACCATGAGTGCGCTCGGACTCTTATATAAGCGCATGGCAGATGAACTGACGGCCCTCCCAACCCCGAAGTCACTTGCCGACACTCATCTTAAACTTATCAACAATTATCTCTCGAGCGCTGGCGCCCTCGGTGCTATCGCCGGGGCCACTGACGATGCTATGAGCTCACTCTCTGCCTTAAGCGTTCAGTCAGCCAACACTAACGAAGAACAGGGTATCTTGGAGAGTCTTAAGCTATCTCTCTTTACCCACGGAGTATCGTTCTCGCTTGGATCATGAAATATAAATCTTACTTCGTCATATCGATCCTCACCGCAGCCATCCTTCTTGCTCCGAACGGAGTCCGCGCCCAAGTACCAGGAATTCAAGCCGACGTTTCAGGAATTCAAGACTTGATCAAAGCTGACCAGCTTAGGCTCGGCGCACTACAGAAGGTCCCCGTCAGCGCCCCTCTTCTTGAAGCTAAAGATAATCCAATAAGAGTCTTGGGCGTAAGTATCGGTATAAGCTGGAACACACTGGCGCTCCGTCTTGGCCGAATTGTCATCGATCAATTCGTTAACGCCACGGTCCGCTGGATAAATACCGGCTTCGACGATGGCTTCAACAAAGGGCCCGCGTATGTGACGGACCCCGGAGCCTTCTTCGGCCAGATCGCCAACGGTGTTGCCGGAGACTTCATCAGTAACTCGCGGGTCGGCTTCCTCTGCTCGCCGCTTCAGAGCGACCTTTTAAACTTCAAACTCTCTCTTGCGACCTATTACACCCAGGATTACCAGCCCCAATGTACGCTTACGGGCATCAAGGGCAATATTGAGGACTTCTATAGTAATTTCTCGAACGGGGGATGGGGAACGTTCATCCAAATGACCCAGGTGAGCGGCAACAACCCTTATGGAGCGCTCGTGGATGCTCAAATAGAGCTCGATCGCCGAGTGGCTGCGGCCGTCGCGGTGCAGAAGATCCAACTGGATTGGGGCCAAGGCTTCAAGAGCCAAGCCAAATGTCTTCTTTACAATGGAAACCCGTCCAACAATACCGTAAACATTGGAGGCATTACGACAAGCGCACCATCAACCTATAACCCCAATTTCGAACCTGGCGCTTGTATCGATTACGGCCCTATCACTACCCCGGGTTCTACCATCAAGGCCCACCTCGACGAAGCCTTGCCTGCCAATAATTTCATAAAGCAGATAGTGCAGGCAGACGACTTCAATAAGATCATCAGCGCCCTCATAAGCGGCTCGCTTAAGCGCTTCGTCTTCGGCGACAGCGGGCTCCTCGGCAAAGGATCGAAGGATAGTGGTACCAACACCTCTGGTATTGGCACTGGCGGACCGGCCCCGACCGTCACCTGTAGCGCCAGCCCGACCACCGGTATCGTTAACCAAACAAAAGTTATCTGGTCGGCCCAGGCTAACGCCGACGCCGTGGAATTCATATGGAGCGGCGAGGGTCTCACTAACGCTACCGGCACGAACGTCACCGTTACCTACACATCATCGGGTACCAAGGTCGCAAGCGTCATTGCCTCAACCTCAGATGTCATTACCGACATTAATCCCGAGACCGGAGAAATCACGAGGACTTATACCAACCACCAACCCCCGATTACTGTGAGCTGCTCCAACAGTGTGCAAATTTCCAAGTACCAACCTCTCCAGGTCCAGTGCTCTCCATACAACGGTATCGTTAAGGTCGATATGCCTGCCGGATCAAGCGCCATTACTCCAAGCGTGACCTGGCAAGCTATCATCTCCGGCGGCTCGGGTATCCTCGACAAGATCGAGTGGGGTGGCAGCCAAGATCGTCCTCCAAAGACAAATGGGGATGGCAACAGAATATTCCCTCGAGGTATCGATTTCAGCGAGCCGGCGATTCAATGGATCTACCTCAATCTAGCCTGCGGCAATGGCTGCCCGAAGGCGTCATCAAACAACTGGACTAATGTTGCTCCGTCAGATCAGCCCTTAATGGCGTTCGCCGTCAACGGCACAGGCGTCACCTTCCAGCAACTTTTGAAGCGCGCGGATGGCACTCTCACCTCATGGCTCAGTCGAGTGTACTATCGCGACGCCGATCCGCTTGGCAACGTCGACGCCACCGTCCTGGTGGTGGACAAGGATCCGACCGTTGCCGCTATCCAGGCTCAGTGCGGAAACATCTTCATAAACGATGGCACGAAATAGTATGAAAAAAATCCTTGTACAAACATTCATACTGCTCTCACTCATCGTAGCCTTTACTACCGTAGCATTACCGCACACAAGCTTTGCTGAGGTACTACAACAATCTAGCGGGATTGTTCAAAATTCAGCCACATCTGGGGCTGATAGCGGAGGATTTTGGAAAGATCTAATACTTTGGATTCCTGGAGCAATTGCCTCGACCATTATATTGCCACTGGTTGGATGGTTAACCACGCTCTCCGGCGTTCTTCTCAACTATGTCGTGCTCGAATCTGTTGTACACATGGCCTCCAATTTCTCAAGTTCCCAACCCATTGGAGCGGCCATCAACGACATATGGGGCACGGTGCGAGATGTAGGGAACATGTTCTTCATCTTCATCCTTCTCTATACCGCAATTATGACCATGTTTGGTCAGGGCAACTACCAGAAGGTCATCAAGGGGATAGTCATAGCGGCCATTCTTATTAACTTTAGTCTTTTCTTCACTAAAGTCGTGATCGATTTTGGCAACCTTTTGGCTTTGACATTTTATAAAGCGATAGCCCCAACAGCTCTAGAGCCGGGCGCTAGCGTGCTTAATGCTGGAATTTCCAATATCTTAATGAATCAACTCCATGTTGCTACTATTTGGAAAAACAGCGGAGTCCTTGGAGGTACGAAACTGCTGACAATCGGCATCTTTGGCTCAATCTTCGCCCTTATTGCCGCATTCGTATTCTTTGCCGTCTCTATACTCTTTATTATTCGCTATGTTGTTTTAATATTTGTTCTCATTCTGTCTCCTCTCATGTTCTTTGGCAGCATGCTCCCCGGTATGGAGAAAGTGGGCAAGCAATGGTTCGAGGCGCTTATCGGGCAGACCTTCTTTGCTCCTATTTATTTTTTCCTCACTTGGATTGTTATTAAACTAAGCCTCTCTCTCTACAACGGACCGACGAGCCTGGCAACGGGCTTAGGGGGTACGTATGACGCTTCAGGAAAATTTGTTGGCAGTGGAGACTCCTTTAGTATCATCATGCACTTTGTGGTCATGATCGCCTTTCTCATTATCTCCCTCGTCGTCGCCAAGAGCTACGCAAGTAAGGGTGGGCCGCAGATCGCCGCCATGACCAAATGGGCAACTGGCTTTGCTGGAGGATCAACTTTGGGTCTAGCAGGCAGATTTGGTCGAGGGACAGTTGGTAGAGCTGGTGCCGCATTAAGTGAAAATGAAACCCTCAAGGGCGCAGCAGCCAAGGGAGGGATTACGGGCAGACTTGCTCGCCTATCTCTCGCGGCCAGCAAGAAGACCTCGGAAGGGAGTTTCGATCTAAGAGGCGCCGGCGCTCTTGGTAAGACTCTCGGTGCTGGTAATGCGCAAAAGGGCGGCTTTGCGAAGGACATGAAAAACAAGATTGAGAATGAGAAGAAATTTGCAGACAGCCTAAAGCCATCTGACTTCCTCATTGAAGATGCTGAGAAGGAGCTCAAGGAAGCAAAGAAGACAACCGATGCGGGGAGGATTGCTCAAGCTCAGAGAGAGGTGGACAGATTAAAAGGCGCCAATGAAGATGAGCTCCGCAAGAGACAAGTGCGAGATGTCCGTATGGCTAATCCCGCGTGGAATGAAAAGCGTGCAAAGAGCCATGTCCGAGAACAGGAAGATCAAAGATTCCGAGAGATTGCCAGATTAATGAGGGACGAGAACTTGAGTGAAGAAGACGCTAAGAAAAAAGCAAAGGAAACCGAGGTCGGCTGGGCACCGGAAGAAGTTAAGGGACTTGCCAAAGAACGAAAGGAGGAACGCGCTAAAAATCTCACCACTCCAAACCAGATCGGCAGAATACCTCTCCCAGATACCGACCGCGTATTATTCCTCGGCAAACTTAAGAGGGAGAATCGCGCCGCCGCGGCCGCAATTAGAAAAACGGTGAAGGAAAAAAGTAACAAGGACAAAGTTGCTGAAGCTGCAGCCGCCATGGCAAAGGAAGAGAGTGAGGAGACGGGGGCCGGAGAAGCAACCTCAACTCCGCCGCCAACTGGTGGAGAAAGTGCTGAAGGAGGTCGAGAGGCAGGCGAAGGCGGCGGCTCACGCACAGCAGCAAGCGAATAAACATGGAAAATAATACCGAAAAATTAATTCAAGACCAATTTAATTCTCTTCCTTTAGATATTAAGGAGTCTATTGGCCGCGTGCCGTGGAGGGAGAGAGTACAGAGTATCGCCAAACGCGAAGGGCTTAGTGACGACAAAGCAAGCGTTCTTGAGACGGAAACAACTCTTATCTTGTACGGATTCCTGCCGCCTGAAGAATATCAAGCAAATATCGTGCGCGAAGTTGACGTTGACGAAGAGACGGCTGAGAGAATCATTAAAGAGGTAACGAACGAGATCTTCGCCGAGATCGAAAAGCAATACGAACTCATCGATGCGACCACGCATCTTGCTAAGGTAGAGGAGAAGCCGGTAGAAACTCCTAGGGAAATGCCTAAAGTTACACCAACCGTTCCACAACCCGCTCCAGAGATTTTGCCAGAAGTGGTGCCAGGGCAAACCGCCCATGAGGTGCCGCATGTTGAGTTTAAAAAGGAACCGCTTGTCTCAACTCCAACTTACGCTGCGCCTACGAATCCTCCGGCAGAGAATACACCGAAGCGCCCAGACCTCAATTTGCCAAAAAGCGACTACACTCACGGCCAAGATCCTTACCACGAACCGTTGGAATAGGGTAGAATAGTGGCATGAGATTTCAAGTTCCTCAATTTATCGAGGTCGAAGACAAGATTTTCGGCCCTTTAACCTTCAAGCAATTCATCTACTTGGCTGGATCGGTGGGCATTGCGGTGATCCTCTTCGCCCTTTTGCCCAAGTTCCTGGCCTTCGTTTTCGGCCTGCCGATAGTGCTCTTCGGCGCCGCCTTGGCCTTCTACAAGGTCAATGGCAAGCCATTTATATATACGGTCGAAGCCTTCTTGAAGTACACCCTCGGCGACAAGCTCTACTTGTGGCAGAAGCAGGAGAGAGCGCCAGAAGTGCACAAACAAGAAGCAAGCGCCAATCCCGAAGTCTACATTCCCAAGCTCTCTCAATCCAAACTCAAGGATCTCTCATGGAGTCTCGACGTCCAAGCGAATCAGAATCCAGTCACTAAAGATAATAAGCAAGATTCAATGAACAATGTACAATGAATTTATTGTCCATCGTACATAGTTAATTGTTCATTATAAGTTATACTTAACTTATGGCAGGCTCGAAAAATTCGACCCAAGAGTTCGTCCCAATAAAAGAAGTCCGCGACGGCATCCTCCTCGAGAAGAGCGGGGGCATGCGCGCCATTTTGCTCTGCTCTTCCCTTAACTTTTCTTTAAAATCTGATGACGAGCGGGCGGCCATTATCCTCCAGTTCCAAGACTTCCTGAACTCGCTCGACTTCTCGGTAGAGATCTTGGTCCAGTCCCGCCGCTTAGACATCCGTCCCTACCTCGCCCTCCTCGAGGAGCAGGAGAAGAAGCAATTGAACAATCTTATGAAGATCCAAACCCGCGAGTACATCGAATTCGTACGCAACTTCGCCGAGAGTACCAACATCATGACCAAAAACTTCTTCGTCATTGTGCCCTACGACCCGGCTATCGTCTCCACAGGCAAGGCCAATGCTCTCACCAACCTTTTACAGAGGAAGCCGGAGACTACCTCTTCTTCCTTCTCTCTTCCACCGGCATCCGCGTGGCCCGCTTGGGCACGGAAGAAATCATCGAACTCTTCTACAAGGCCTTTAACCCCGGCGAGACGGAGAAGCCTATCAAGGCTGCCTAGCAGCCTTATGTACAATGGACAATTAATAATGTACAAGTGAAGCAGTTCAACTTTTTAGATTGGCCAGTGTACAAAGATTCTCAAAATCTGTATTCATTTTGTTTCGAGCTAACTAAGAAATTACCTAACGAATATAGGTTTGAACTCAGCAGCCAGCTCCTTCGGTCAAGTTCCTCTATAGCCTTAAATATTGCCGAAGGCAGCGCAAAAGGCTCTCATAAGGACTTCTCCCATTTCCTAGACATCGCGCTAGGGTCCCTTTACGAGACAGTAGCGAATGTCGACATGCTGAGACTCAGCAAGCTCGTTGAGCAGAGAGATTTTGATTTAGTGAGCAATATGGCTGCTAATATCGCGAAACAGCTCGGCGGATTCAAGAAAAAGCTGAAATCATGATGTACCTTACCCATTGTTTATTGTTCATAGTTCATTGATAATTACCTTATGGGATTTTTCGATTCATTATTGGGAAAGAGGGCGGAAAAGGAACTCGAGATCTCTTCGATCTTGCCTAAAGAGATCTTCAAAGCCTCGGTCCTCGAGCTTAAAGATATCATCGCCCCCTCGGCTCTCAAGGTCACTCCCAAGGAGTTAAATCTTGGTGAGAAGATTCTAAGGAGCTTCTTCGTCATCTCGTACCCGCGTTACCTCTCTGAGAGCTGGTTCTCGCCGATCATAAACTTAGACAAGGTCTTCGACGTCTCGATCTTCGTGCACCCGGTCGAGACCTCCAAGGTCTTGCGCCAATTCCAAAAGAAAGTGGCCGAGGTGCAAAGCCAGATCCACACTAGGGAGGAGAAGGGCTTGGTCCGCGACCCCATGCTCGACGTGGCTTATCAAGACCTCGAGAATCTGCGTGACAGCCTCCAGCAAGCCCAGGAGAAATTATTTGACGTCGGTCTCTACCTCACCATCTATGCCGACACCGATCTCGAGCTCGATAAGATCGAATCAGAGATCAAATCGATCCTCGAGGCCAAGCTCGTTTATGTGAAGCCCGCCCTCTTCCAGCAAGAAGAGGGGTACAAGAGCACCCTGCCCTTAGGCGAGGACCTTCTAAACGTCCACTCCAAACTCAATTCTTCGCCGCTCTCATCTTTGTTCCCCTTTACCTCCTTCGACCTCACCTCAGACAAAGGCATCTTGTACGGCATCAACCGCCACAACTCCTCCTTGGTCCTCTTTGACCGCTTCTCTTTGGAGAATTACAATTCCATCACCTTCGCCAAGTCCGGCGCCGGCAAGTCCTATGCCACCAAGCTCGAGATCTTGCGCACCCTTATGTTCGATACCGACGTCATCGTCCTAGACCCCGAGCGCGAGTACGAGTATATGGCCGAGACGGTAGGCGGACGCTACTTCAAGATCTCGCTTAACTCCGAGCACCACATTAACCCCTTCGATTTGCCGATGCCAGCGCCAGATGAGAGCTCGGCCAACGTGCTACGTAGCCAGATCATTAACCTCGTTGGCCTCTTCCGCCTCATGATGGGTGGGCTCACCGCCGAGGAGGATGCCATTATCGACCGCGCCATCACCGAGACCTACGCTCTCAAGGATATTACCGCCGATTCCGACTTCAGAAATGTCGAGGCGCCTCTCATGAGCGACTTCGAGCTCGTCCTCTCCGGCATGGAAGGAGGGGAGTCCTTGGCCCAGCGCTTGACCAAATACACCAAGGGCACCTGGGCTGGGTTTATCAACAAGCCGACCAACGTCGACATCAATAAGAAGTTCGTGGTCTTCTCCTTGCGTGACATGGAAGACGAGTTGAAGCCGATCGCCATGTACATCGTCACTCATTACATTTGGAACGCCATACGCAAAGAGCTCAAGAAGCGCCTCTTGGTCATCGACGAGGCCTGGTGGATGATGAAGTCCGACGACACCGCCTCCTTCCTCATGGGGCTCGTCAAGCGCGGCCGCAAGTACTACTTGGGCGTGGCTACCATCACCCAAGACGTCGACGACTTCTTGAAGTCGCCCTACGGCTTGCCCATCATTACCAACTCCTCTATCCAAGTCCTCTTGAAGCAGTCACCGACGACCATCGATAAGCTCCAGCAAACCTTCAACCTCACCGACGAGGAGAAGTACTTGCTTCTTGAATCCGACGTTGGGGAGGGGATCTTCTTCGCTGGCCTTAAACATGTGGCCATCAAGGTTATTGCTTCGTACACCGAGGACCAGATCATTACCTCCGATCCCTCCCAAGTCCTGGCTATAAAGAAAGCCCGCCAGGAGGAGTTACAATTAAAAGACAATGGAGCCGCAAGCACCACAACAACCCCAAGAACCTAAACTTGAGACACATACCATCTGGCTCATGATAGGCGTAGCATTATTTTTTGATGCGCTTGGAGGTTTGTTCGCCCCAACACTTTTCTTGCCGACCTTGGTAAATGTCGTTGCTACCCTTACTTTTTTCATATGGTTAAAGTTGCACGGGATAAAGTTTACTCGAGGCAAAGCGGCTGGATTTGGAGGCACATTTCTCGTCGAATCGATTCCCTTAGTCAACGCTCTGCCGTTCTGGACATTAACCATCGCCACGATCGCGTTTAAATCAAAAGTTAAGCAAGTCATATAGTATATAATAAAGCTATGAAATCCCTGGGCGTTCTTCTTTTATCGATTGCGTTCTTGCCTTCCTTTGTCTTCGCCCAGACAGACCCTTCGGATATCGGGAAGGTGACTAACACCTTCACAGTTACCATCACGCCATCAACTCCCGGCCCCAATGAGAAAGTTACGGCCTCCATCCAATCATTTGGTCTAGAACTCGATACAAGTCTTATCACTTGGAAGCTCGGTGGCGCGACGCTTGCCTCTGGCAAGGGTATTACGACCATTAACTTCTCAACCGGGGCTCTTGGCACTCACCAGACTCTTACGGTGACAGCCGCAACTTCCGAAGGCCTGGTGACCCGCAGTGTTGAGATCTCTCCAAGTTCGGTTGACCTTCTCTGGCAAGGCTACTCTTATACTCCGCCTTTCTATACCGGCCGATCTCTGTGGGGCTACCAAGGCAACCTCACTCTCTTGGCCATTCCTCATCTTGAGGATAGCCAGGCTCCAGGCTCTCTCATATACAAATGGTCGAAGAACGGCACCGTCCTCAGCTCACTCTCGGGCACTGGCAAGGACTCGATAACCTTCGCCGATACCATTCTTGCCCTTCCGACCACTATTCAGGTGGAGGTGATGACAGACTCGGAGACCGTGGTGGGCAGTGCCTCGATTGCCCTGCGCGCTGTCTCCCCGCGAGCTCTGGTGTATGAGGATAACCCCTTGTACGGAATCGTTTTTGGCAACGCGGCGAGCGAGAAGGTCGCGCTTAGAGGCAAGGAGGTGTCGTTTGCGGCCTTTCCATTCTTCATGAGCGCTTCGAGCAGAACCGCCTCGGGTCTTAAATATTCATGGACCACCAATGGCACAGGCGAGCAAATGACAAACAGGGTCACGTACCGAGCCCCAGACAACGTCTCCGGCTCAACGAGGGTGCATGTCGATATCTCGAACCTAAACACCGCCCTCCAGGGCGCGAGCAAAGATTTTCTAGTACAATTTGGCAATGACAATGCATTCTAATACTTTGAAGAAATTATTTCTGGCATACATCATCGTTCTTTCGACTTTCTCTTTTGTCTCGAAGGTTTATGCCGCAAGTCCATGCGATCCGAGCAAGGGGTACTGCCTGCTTGCCCCCATTCCGCTTGGCGGCGCTAACGAACCGGAGACAACTCAAGTCACAGACTTTAAAAATTATATCCCTGGAGTTATTAAGCTCGTGATCGGGCTTGCCGGAGCCTTGGCGGTTTTGATGATCGTCATTGGCGGCTTCCAGTACATCTCCTCTGCTACTATCGGCGGCAAAACCAGCGGCCGAGACACGATCAAGAATGCTGTCACAGGCCTCCTTCTGGCTATTAGTTCTTGGGTAATCTTAAACACCTTAAACCCCAATTTAGTAAAGTTTGATCTTACTCTAGCCACCCTCCCAACAGGCCCGGTCATTGATACGGGTCTCGCCAATCCCACCACTCCGACAACACCTACTACAAATACCTGTACAAACTGCGTAGCGCTTACTGGGGTTCCGGCCAAACCACCAGGGCAAGGCTGCGCAGGAACTGACCCATGCCAAGTCAATTCGACTCTTGCTCTTAAGCTTCAAGAACTTGCTCGCGCACTCGAAGGCAAGATTACTTGGCAAGTAAACGAGATGTACCCACCCACGGTTAAACACAACGACCCATGCCATAGTAATGGCACGTGCGTTGACGCAGGTGTGATCGCTCCAACCACGGGAAGAATTATCATATTCCTCACAGCCATCTCTAAATTGGGAGTAAATTTTGAATATGAAACTTGTGATCAACAAAGACTAGCCTCTCTGAGAAATGATCCCCAGCTTTCACAATTCAAAGACAAGTTTAAATGTGAGCCAACGTCTGTCGGTGAGGCGGCGCATATAGAATTATGATCAAAAAAGTTTCCATTATAGCTGTAGTGCTTATCTTCCTCGCAATCGGCGGCTGGTACTTCTTCTTCCACCAGACTTCCACACCAGCGGCGCCGGTTACTACCACTCAGGCAGGCACGCCTTTCGGCGTCGCACCGGGAGATGTCACTCCGGGATCGAACACCAACAACACCTCGCCTTTTGCTCCCGGCACCGTTAATCCTGTCGGCACCACTGCCAACCTCTTTAAGATTAGCCCTGACCCAGTGGCAGGAGCGGTAGCCTTCCTACGAGGCAAGAGTGAGATCATCCGCTACGTCGACCGCGCTACGGGGCATATTTACGAAGTCGACCCGGTGACGTTTACCAAGATTGAGATCGTCAACAACACCTCTCCCAAGATCTACGAGGCTATCTGGAAGCCAGACGGCGGCACGGTGCTCGTAAGGAGCCTGCGAGAGGGGAGCGACACTGTGGTCAACACGAGTCTGGTCCTAACTCCTCCCAAGACGACCTCCACTACCTCCGACGAGCTCTATGCCGTCAAAGCTACCGAGCTGCGGGGCAACATGAGGAGCGTGGTCGGCAGCATCAACACTCTGGCCTATGTCCTGACAGACACCGGCGCCGTCACCACCTCGAGCTTCACCGGACAAAGTCCTCAGACTATCTACTCTTCGGC
Source organism: Candidatus Parcubacteria bacterium (assembly GCA_019661895.1). GTDB lineage: Bacteria > Patescibacteriota > Minisyncoccia > Phycocordibacterales > Zambryskibacteraceae > JAIFWN01. The sequence goes on from JAIFWO010000016.1 coordinate 16,147, forward strand.
CTTCACCAATTGGCAGCTGGCTTGGCAAGGCAGCAACCTCCTCCTTACTACCAACGCTACCGCGGCGGCAGAGGGCTTTAGCTATCTACTTAAATCCGGCGCTCTTACGAAGGTCCTCGGCCCTCTCACTGCCCTTACCGCCAACATCAACCCAGACGGCTCGCGCGTGGTGTATTCGTATCTTGATAATCAAAACTCTCTTTTCACGGTGAAGAATCTGAAGACGAAGACGAGC
>JAIFWO010000017.1 GCA_019661895.1 Candidatus Parcubacteria bacterium
CCATGAGGCCATATGAATCCGAAGCGAGTAGTCACCTGGTTTGGTAAAGTTGACGAAGCCAATGCCGCAAAGGTGATAGAGAGGATCATCCAAATCTTGCAAGATGGTGCGGGGAAGCGATCCATCTGCATCTCTACACCGAAGGTGGTACGATACCGATAGATTTTGGTTTCTTCGATCTTATTCAGGCGATGGACATTCCTCTGTACACATATGGAATCGGTTGTGTATATTCGGCAGGCTTGCCGGTTTTCCTGGCCGGTTCGCGTCGATTGATCGCTCCACACGCAACTATTTTGATGCATCCAATGACCCGTTCGTTAAGTGACGCGACGGTCGAAGAAATGGAGGCATGCAGGCGAGAGAGTGATCTCGTTATAAATCACTACTCCGAAATCGTTGTGTCGAGGACCAGTCTTAGCCGCGAAGCATTTATTGCCATGAAACTAAAACATACTTATCTCGAACCTGGAGAAGCGGTCGCGTGCGGTATCGCGCATGAGATCTGGCAGCCTCAGAAACCGAGCTCCGCCTGACCGCGGAGTTTTTATTTGACAGCTCAACTGTAAGGCGTAGAGTGGAAGGAGGCTAAACTCTTGCGAGGAGGCAGGATGATCGCTTTGCTAAAACGCATGTTTGGTGCTCCAGCGGCTATGGTTCCTGAAGCTCTCGCCGAGGCAGAACCGAGAGACTACGCGATGATTACATACTCGCCTGATTGTCTCTGGCCAGACGCGCTGCAAGCCATCCTTGGCGGCAAGAGAAGGACGAGGCCTAGCGAGGATGCACATATTCGTAAATGTAGAAGGTGCCAAAGAAGTCTACAGCGCTCCGCTTAACCGGCGGAGCTTTTCTTTGAAAGACTTTCTTCACTCAGACGTTGTGTGGTGAGGACGAAGTTCTTTGCCCACCTCTCATCCGCTGCGAGGCCTTATCGTGGAGCCAACTCTCTACAAGCCAAAACTCAAGCCATCACATTTCGGAGAGATGAAACTTCCGGCTGTTGCGCATTTTGAAGCGGGAGATCACTTCCGCTTCAATAATCTTGCGGGCGTTCTCATAAGCTTCGCCTCTGACGCCTTCATCAGGAACTTCCTCCTTCTCGGCAGTAAGGGTAAGAAAGAGATTTCTGTTCCTGAAGTTACCGTCCACATATTTCAACCGCCGGAAAGTATGAGTAAGGAGGAGGCCGCTCTGTATCTGGACAATCCGCGACGCGTCATCGCTCTGGCGCATCTCTGGGCTCTCCTGGAACGCCAGCCTGAAGGCGAGTCAGGTTTCCTTCAGAACAACCGGGCCGAGAATGTCTGTTTGATTGATAAGTGCGGTGCGGAAGAGAAGGGGTGCTGCGCAGCCATTGCCTGGTTTGAGGCCGAGGGTTGGGCCTTCGACGCAGTGACGCTCGAGGATCTCAAGCAACGGCTCAAGAAAGGCTCACGCCTCATCGTCCCGTCGACTCCCTTGCTCTAAGGGAGTCTTTTTTATATAGTGTCGATATGTCATACCTTATCCCAACAGTCATTGAGAAGTCGCAGTTCGGCGAGCGGGCTTACGATATCTACTCGCGCTTGCTTCGTGAACGCATCATTTTCCTTGGTGGATCCATCGACGACGAAACGGCCAATATCGTTATTGCCCAGCTTCTCTTCCTCCAATCAGAAGACCCGAAAAAGGACATTTCTCTCTACATTAATTCCCCGGGCGGGTCGGTTACTGCAGGTCTCGCGATTATTGATACCATGAATCACATCAAACCTGATATCTCGACCGTCTGTGTAGGCATGGCCGCCTCAATGGGCTCACACATTCTTGCGGCTGGCGTTAAAGGCAAGCGCTACGCTCTTCCAAATGCAGAAATCATGATTCATCAGCCGCACGGAGGCGCTGAAGGTCAAACTTCAGACATTACTATTCGAGCAGAATGGTATTTAAGATTAAAGAAGAAGCTTTCAAAAATGATGGCTACAGCGACTGGTCAGTCTCTTGCTAAGATCGAGAAGGATGAGGATAGGGATTTCTTCATGACAGCTGATGAGGCTAAGAAATACGGTATCGTAGACAAAATCCTTTAGAAGTTATATTGTTAGATTGTTCCTAAATAATTACGTTTCCCTGAAACCAGTTTCCGAAATTACCGCAACGGCTGACTAGGACTGAACGCATCCCATATGTCTCTCAAATTAGCATTACTGCTAGCACTCTTGGCCGCATCCGCCGGTATCGGTTTGGGCTATTTGCTGCGCCTGATCATTGCCCTGGGCAAAAAGGGCTCTGTTGAGCTAGATATCAAGCAAATGGAGCTCCGAGCTCGTGAAGAGGCCCAGGTTATCTTGGATAAAGCTGAAGCGGAAGTTAAAGAGCGCGAGGACCGCATCAAGAAAACTGAAGACCGTCTGGTCAAGAAAGAAGAATTCCTGGACAAGCGCCAAACCGATATTGATAAAGAGGCCGAATATATAAAGGAGAAGGTCGCCGAGATCAAAGCCATCCGCGAGAAGGCTGAAGAGCTTATTGAAACCCGCATGTTTGAGCTTGCTAAGGTCGCTGGGCTCTCCCCACTCGAGGCGCGCGAAGAGCTCTTACGCCAGGTCGAGCGTGAGGCCGAGGAAGATGTGCTCATCAGGCTCCAGAAGCTTGAGAACACCGGCCAAGAGCGCTTGGAGGAGAAAGCGAGAGAGATCTTGGCCGTCTCTATCCAGCGCTTGGCCTCGTCGGTCTCTGGTGAGATTATGGCCACATCCGTACCCCTTCCTTCTGACGAGGTTAAAGGTAAGATCATTGGTAAGGAAGGCAGAAATATCAAGGCCTTCGAGCGCGCTACCGGCGTAGAAGTGATCGTCGACGACACCCCGGGCTCTATCACTCTCTCCTCCTTCGACCCTGTGCGCCGCGCTATTGCCAGACTCTCCCTTGAGAATTTGATCGCCGACGGCCGCATCCAGCCTGCCAAGATCGAAGAATTTGTCGAGAAGGCGCGCATCGAGACCAACAAGATCATTAAGGAGAAGGGTGAGCAAGCTGCCTTCGAGTGCGGCGTTTATAACCTCGACCCTAAGCTCTTGGCTATTTTGGGCCGGCTCCACTTCCGCTACTCCTATGGGCAAAATGTCTTGGATCACTCTATCGAGATGTCGCACCTCTCCGGCATGATCGCCGAGGAACTTGGCGCAGATGTGGCGGTGGCCAAGGCTGGCGCCCTCCTCCACGACATCGGCAAGGCCCTTGACCACGAGGTGGCCGGGACGCACGTGGAGATCGGCCGACGCATCTTGGAGAAATTCAATGTCTCGGTTGAGATCATCAAGGCCATGCAAGCCCACCATGGCGAGTATCCGTACGAGACGGTGGAATCGGTGATCGTCCAAACGGCCGATGCCATCTCGGGAGGTAGGCCTGGAGCCCGCCGCGACACCGTCGAGCACTACCTGAAGCGCCTGGAAGAGCTTGAACATATCGCCACTTCCTTCGATGGTGTGGAGAAGGCCTATGCTCTACAAGCGGGCAGAGAGATCCGTGTTTTCGTCGAGCCGGGCAAGGTTAGCGACCTCGAGGCCAGGAATATGGCTAGGAATATAGCTTTACGCATCGAGCGCGAGCTCAAGTACCCGGGTGAGATCAAGGTCAATGTCATCCGCGAAAATCGCGCTATAGAATTTGCCCGCTAGCAAGGGTATTGCCGAAAAAATGGCTTAGTATATAATGATATTGGGTTAACCCGATTTGTTTAATAAATAAATTTACAGATATGAATAAGCAAGCAATTGCAGAAGCGGTGCACGGCAAGCTCGGTGGCACCAAAGTCCAGGCAGAGGAAGTGGTGGATGTTGTCATCGACTCCATCGTCGGCACGTTGAAGAAGGGCGGCGAAGTTTCTATCGCCGGCCTTGGCATCTTCTCCACCAAGACTCGGGCTGCTCGCCAGGCTCGTAATCCTCGCACGGGCGAGTCGATCTCCGTGCCCGCCATGCGCGTACCCAAGTTCCGCCCCGCTAAGGCGCTCAAAGACGCTGTTAAATAATATGGGAGGCAACGCATAAACAAAAAATCCGAGCAAGTCTCGGATTTTTTGTTACTTCACCCCAAACTTCTTTTTGATCTCTTCGCTCTCTTTTTCATCCTCACTTTCATTCTTCATGCGTGCCTCAAGGCCGAGCTTGGCTAATTCTTCTGGCGGGAGAGCATACAGATCCTTCACGCGTGATTCCAAGTACTCCTTTTCATTTTTCTTCGGATCCTCAAGGACTTCGGAGAGAAGGATTTCTAGAATGAAGCCGATATGCGGTCCGGGGGCGGCGCCGGTCAGCTCCATGATCTCTCCCCCGCTGACTTTGAGCTGCTTGACGCTGATGGGATCGCGCATCACCTCCTCGATCATCGAGTGGTACTTGCGCAGCCTGTACGGAGACTCCTTCGGCCGGCCGGTGCCAATACGATCAGCGGCGCGCACACTCATAAGGTCCCAGATAAGTTCGGGAGTGACATTGCGCACCATGCGTCGCACAGCCGAGAGGGTGATAGTCTCCGTGTCGGAGAAGAACATATGCCAGCGCACGAGCTTCACCACCTTCTCCGCGATCTCCTTCGGGAATTTGAGTTCGTTTAAAACATTCTTGGCAATTTTAGCCCCCACCACCTCGTGGCCGTAGAATGTCCATTGGTCATTGAGCCACTTCCTGGTATGCGGCTTGGCGATGTCGTGGAAGAGGGCGGCCAGGCGGACATGGAGAGGAAAGTTTTTCTTGGCGGCATGATCAAGGCTTCTGAGCAAATGCTCCCACACAGTATAGGCATGAGCTTGGTTCTGCTCCACTCCCACCCCTTTCTCGAATTCGGGAGAAATGTATTTGAGGAGGCCGAGTTGCGTCGCTAGACCAAGAGCAATGGAAGGATTCTCTGACATGACGATCTTAATAAGTTCATCTTTAATGCGCTCTTTGGAAATGTGCTCTAGAAGATGCGCGTTCTTCATGATCGCTTCCAGAGTCTCTTGCTCGATGGCGAAGTTAAGTTCGGAGGCGAAGCGTAAGGCCCGCAGCATGCGCAAGGCGTCCTCACCGAATCTCTCATCCGGGTTGCCCACTGTCCTTATAAGTTTCTTTTCGATATCCTTTTGTCCTTGAAAAGGGTCGACCAATTCATTCTTCTCTACATCGAGAGCAATAGCATTCATGGTGAAGTCGCGCCGCTTCAAATCTTCTTCCAAGGTTGTCCCCCACTCCACCTTGTCCGGCCGGCGGAAGTCTGAGTAAGTGCTCTCGAGGCGGTACGGCGTGACCTCGATGACGCGCAAGGATTCGTCTCGCGGAGTTTCATCGACGATCCCGACCGTGCCGTAATCGTTCTCGTAGAAGGTGTGCTCGAAGAGGGGTTCGATCTCCTCAGGCTTGGCGATGGTCGTAATGTCCCAGTCCTTGGGCTTCCTGCCTAGAGCCAGATCCCGCACGCAGCCTCCAACCAGAAAATTCTCAAATTTGGCTGAGCTCAAGACAAGAGAAATATTTTTGACCTCTTCAGGGATGGAGAATTTCATGAGTTTGTGCCCCCACCAGGAATCGAACCCAGATCCCTTGTTCCGAAGACAAGTACTTTATCCGTTAAGCTATGGGGGCGTGGTGCGACCAGGGAGAATCGAACTCCCATCTCATCCTTGGCAAGGACGTGTTCTACCACTAAACCATGGTCGCGTGTGAATGATATTATCGTACTCTTCCAGAAAAATCGAGCCCGTGCTACCATGCACTCTTACGGAGTGTAGTACAGCGGTAGTATACGCGATTCGGGTTCGTGAGACCCGGGTTCGATTCCCGGCACTCCGACCGCAGGGAGGAGTGAGCAAGCAGAAGATTCTGCTTGCGTCCGGGAATCGAAAAGTTTGAGTATATTTTCGAGAAGCTTGCTTTGAGAAAATACGAATCCTGTGCTGGTCCTGTGATTAAGCATAGTCACCTACTGGGTAAGGACCGATTCCCGCATTAGCTGTGTAGACCATTCGGGGCGTAGTATAGTGGTAGTATACTTGCTTTGGGAGCATGTGGTCCGAGTTCGATTCTCGGCGCCCCGATAATATGATCAAACGCGTCATTACATTTTTCGATAAGTTTGAGGACAAGACCCGGGGTCACTTAAGCAAGTACCCGATCGTCTATACGATCATTGGAGCTGTCGCTATCGTGCTCTTCTGGCGCGGAGTGTGGCACACGGCAGATATCTTGCAGGCTCGAGGTGGATTCATCGGCTTCCTCTTCTACGAGCCGGTGAGCCTTATCTTGGTCATCATCATCCTCCTGGCTACAGGGCTCTTCGTCTCGTACTTCATCGGAGATTCGATCTTAATTTCAGGCCTCAAGAGCGAGAAGAAGCTGCACGAGAAGACCGCTAAAGAGGTTCTCGAAGAGGAGGTCACCCTTTTGGATATCGAAAGCGAGCTTGGAGATCTGAAGAAGGAGATGGATGAGATCAGAGATACCGTCGGACACCCACCGAAGTCTTAATTCGCAAAAAGACTAAGATTTGCTAGCATAAACAAGCGCGGGATTAGTTTAGTGGTAAAACGACAGTTTTCCAAACTGTAGTCGGGAGTCCGATTCCCCCATCCCGCATAATAATAGATTCTATAAGCTTTTTTGGTTAGTCTGTCCTTCATCGAGACTCATCTGCCGTAGGCTCCTCGGGTTTACCTGACTTCTTATAACCCTCTAAATAATCCAACCCACCTCTAAGTATTTGATATTTTCCTCCACCAACATTTTTGACTCGACTTTTCTTGAAATGGCCAAGAGTGTGGGCCGGGATATTTTTTGAAGGAATATCATCTTTCATTCTTGAAGCCAAAAATGAAATTTCCTGTGCAGAAATGTTGTGAATACTCTTCTCATCAGCCACTGCAATTAGCCATAGTATCCGCTCCCCTTTATTCAAGCCATCATTCCAGTAGGATAGGCCCTTAAAATCTACAGGGAAATCAAAGTTCTTGACCTCATCCCTAACAATCGAGGCTTTACCACTTGGGTTCGAAGCTTTTCTTTTCTTGTGTGCCGCACCCTTATTCCCATTTGGAACATCTCCACCGATAAATCCTGATCGTATTTTTTCACTTGCGGCATCAGTGATTGAGTAAGCGTCATCACTTTGTCCGCTCTGATAAATATAACCATATTTAATGGCATCTTTAAGGTCCCTCCCGAAGTTTGCTGGCAAAGGCTCACCACTCTTCTTAAGGGTTTCTCTTACTTCTGCGGCTGAAAATGACTCCACACCGTCTCTATCCATTAGGTACTTACCTATAACCGCAATCTTTTGAGGATTAGTTTTTGCCTGAGCTTCGTTTAACGCTTCTCTAGGAGAGGATTTTGGTTTATCTAAGATAGCGCTTGCAATTGACCTCTGATAAGGTTCCTGGGTAACGGAAGAGCTCTCAGTGGCCAGGAAGGCAATAACTTGGCTTGCTTTGATAAGATTGGTCTCTCCCTCAAAATGGAGACCGTCCCCTGAAATCGCTATTTTTATGGGCATAGTCGATATTTTAAGGTTAATAAATAAGTTGACCCTATTTTAGTGATTTGGTATATTATAGCTAGATCATCTATTGATTGAAGTCGAGGCTGGTGCTCAGGACGGGATTCGAACCCGTATGCTGGGGAGCCGTGATTTTGGAGATCACTGTGTCTACCAATTTCACCACCTGAGCACTACCCTTGATTCCAATCTACTTATACTTTAGCAAACAAATGTACTAATGTCTACTATAAAGACATTAGGAGCAACAAGAACAGTCATTAGTAAAGATGGCTGTTTTTGTATCCTTATCTGGGGCCATATTTTTGCCTCAATTTCTTTATTCTAAAATTATTAGCATTCCTAACATTTATAGACTGTAATTGTCTTCATAAGTCTTGTTCTAACCCAATATCAGTTCGCATAATTGAATTAGATAATAAATCTTGACATTTGTATAGTAATATGATAGGATAGAAACAGATAGCAGTTCCCCGTCTTATTCACGCTTTACCCAGTGGAGGTAGTCGTATGCGTCAGCTATCGAAGGGACGTCACGAGCAGCTCGCCAGCTTGATCTTGGCCGCAGCAGTCAGTGCCTCGCGGACCGCGGCTGTCAGCGCCTCACGCGAAGAAGCGGTGAGCAATGGTCGGTCGCTTCCGAACAGAGCTTGGTTGTTCCGCCGAGGTGACCATGTCCTCGTGCAGCCCGGCTCACATCGCCAAGTGCCCGGCGTTCGACCGAATGACCTCCGGCTCCCCGAGCAGGCCAAGATCACAAGCTGAAGGCGGTAACCAGATCCACGCAGAAAGCGACAGGCCCCGAGATATCTCGGGGCCTTTGTGTTAAAGTGCGGAAATGAATGGCCTCAAACTCAAGAAGGTAAAGCAAAGTTCAGGCTTCTGCGGCCCCGCTTCCCTCTCCTCCCTCCTCCACTTTTACGGCATAAAAATGTCCGAAAGAGAGTTGGGCAATCTCTGTGAGACGACCGCAGAGTACGGCACCGAGCCAGAAGTGCTCAGGAATACGCTCAGAAAGCTTGGGTTTAAGGCCGTGGCTCGAGAACATGGCACATGGGAAGAGTTGAAGCGTCTTGTTACACACGAAACACCTGTGCTGGTAAATTGGTGGTCCGACTATGAGAAGCCGGCAGATGGGCACTATTCTCTGGTATATAAAATGACGGACAAAAGCATATTTCTCATGGACCCAGAGCTTGGCGGATACCGGAGGATGAGCAAAGAGCGCTTTATGCGTCAGTGGTACGACTTCTACATTACCGGAGAGAAGAATACTCGGTGGTATTTATATATTGTTAAATAACGATATTTTCTATGATCTCGGCCTGGGCACGCCTATTCTTCTCGTCTATGCGGACTGTTACCAGGTCTAATTGCCACTCCCCCTCTATCTGCTTCTCTAGGACATAGGTCTGCATCGTCCGGCCGAGACGGCGGAGCTTTTGCGGGTGCATATTCTCTTCCGGCCGATATTGAGTTTCATGGGAAACGGCTTTGACCTCGATAAAATGGATGATCTCGCCCTTCCGAGCCACAATGTCTATCTCGCCCCACTTACGCAAGTAATTACGCTCGATAATGGTAAAGTCATGTTTCTCGAGAAACACACAGGCCACATTCTCGCCTATATTGCCGAATTGTCTCTTCTTTGAATACATAATGGTTCACATGTAACAATAAGTTCAAGTTTCACGTGAAATGTAAATATCTTATCATGACAAAATGTGGCTTAAAATATACACAAAAGGGCATGTGACTTTAACTATATGTCTTTAATACACATATTCCACATAGTTATCCACAGTTTGTGAAATGACCTTTCTAAAATGGCTTATTTTTAGCCTTATTTCTAATATACAAAAACCCCGCATCTCAGGGAGCTGCGGAGTGGTGTCGCTTATGCGACGGTGAAAGGGAATCCCAGGACTGAGAGGCTGCCGAAGACATAACGGCTAACAAATATAAAGTGTGTGGTAGCGTAGTCCCCACATACCTTTCCTGAACCAGGATATCTTTCTTCGATCGGGGTGATCAATCCCATTTAAGAACATATACGCAAAGCTTAAGTTCCCAAATAGGAGGGAGGGGACTCGTTCGCATGCCTGCAGTAAGTATAAACTAAAGGACAGAAATAGAAATGAGAAATAACTCGAATCTGTGGATAACTTTATTTCAAAGACAGTTTTATTGGACAATGGTCGGAGCCTAAGATTTCTTCAAGGATTTCAACACCCTTTATCCTTTCAAGCATCTCTGGGGTAGCAAAGAAGTAATCTATTCTCCAGCCAACGTTGCGCTCTCGAGCGTAGCTTTTCATGTCCCAGTAAGTATAGGCCTGCGTTTTGTCTGGGTTGAAGTAGCGGTAGACATCCACCCAACCCCTCTCCACGACTTTGTCCATCCAGGCGCGCTCGATAGGGAGGAAGCCCACATGAGTCTCGTTTTCCTTAGGGCGGGCCAGGTCGATCTCTTTGTGAGCCACATTAACGTCGCCACAGAAGATGATGTTGGGCTGCTTATGCCTCAATTTCTCAACGTATTCTAGGAAGTGCTTATAGAAGTTGAGCTTGTACTCCAAGCGCTCCGGAGCACCGCCGCCATTTGGGAAGTAGCAATTAAGGAGAGTGAAATCTTCATATTCCGCCATGATAAGACGCCCTTCTTGATCCATCTCAGGAATGCCAAGGTCGAGGGTAACCTTCTTGGGCTCGACTTTCGAGTAGATAGCCACGCCCGAGTAGCCCTTCTTGACGGTAGGGAAGTGGAAGTAAGGGTGATAACCCTCCGAAGTGTGGACCTCTTCCGGCAACTGCTCCGGCAAGGTCTTCGTCTCTTGGAGGCAGATAATGTCAGCGCCCTGGTGGATAAGCCAGTCAAACTGTCCTTTACGGTGGAGAGCTCTCAGTCCGTTAACATTCCAGCTAATTATGTCCATGATTGCGTTCATTAAAGACACTCTTGGACTTCTTGGTAATGGCCAGAACACCAAGCACTACTATGTACGTTGAGACCACCTCGGGCTCAACCCTGTATGAGCTCCTCAATACGAACTC
>JAIFWO010000018.1 GCA_019661895.1 Candidatus Parcubacteria bacterium
TAAGAATCTTATCGAGTTAAATAAGGATGGCCAGACCATCCTCATGGTCACTCACGAGCCCGAATACGCCGAGATGGCAGACAGAGTCATTACTCTCTCAGACGGTATAATCCAGAGCGATCACAAAAATAAAAAATGAAAACATATCTTTCCAAATTAGCCTTCTTAAAGAGGAAGCGAGTCTTTATCCCTCTTGCCGTCCTTATCGTTGGCGGGGCCATATTCGCCTTTGGCCGCGGCGGTAACGAGCAGACGTTCGTCCAAGCCGAGATGGGGAGCATCGAGGAGGAGGTGCTTGTCACGGGCAAGACCAAGTCCCTGGCTACGGTCGACCTCGGCTTCGAGGTCTCCGGCCGAGTGGTTAGAGCGCAGGGAGAGGTGGGCACGCGAGTGCATGAGGGCGAGACGCTCGTAGTCCTTAGCCAAGGAACGCTCTTGGCAGAGAGAGCCAAGGCCGAGGCAAATTTGAATGAAGAATTGGTCAAGCTTAATTCCACCAAGCTCACCTCGAGCGCCTCGTTCGAGAATGCCGAGGACAATCTCCGAGCCGCTATAAGCGATGCCTATGCCAAGGCCGACAACGCGGTGCGCAACAATATCGATAAGTTCTACAGTAACCCAGGCACGTATTACTCCACCTTCGACCTCTCCTTCAAGGACGGAGGCACCACTTACTACTTCGACGTCAACAGCGAGACTGCCCGCAATCTCTCCAATGAACGTCATGATATAGAAAAGATCCTTCAAACCTGGCAAACCTCTTTGGGGAAAATTTCCACCGCAGATCTGCAAACTCTTGCCAGAGACAGCCAGAGTAATTTGGAGAGGATCAGAACCTTCCTCGACCACGTGGCCGCCGCAGTTAATCAGATCACGGCTTACGACTTCCAGTACGAGAGCACCGTCGCCGACTACAAGACTACCGCCTCTGCCGCTCGCTCCGAGGTGGCCACCTCTCTTACCAACCTCATAAGCGCCTTAGGCAAGCTTAAGAATGTGCCGGTCACAGGCGTCTCGGGAGGCACGGTGTATAACGACGTGCTCTCGTCAGAGGCTCGCCTCGACTCGCTCAAGGCCGACCTAGCGGCTATCAATGCCAACCTCGAGAAGACGGTGCTCTCCGCGCCCATCTCTGGTGTCATCACCAAGGCCGAGGCTAAGGTGGGTGAGATCGTCACCGCCGGTACCTCGCTCGTCTCGATCATTGGGGACAAGCTCCAAGTCGAGGCCAACGTCTCGGAGGTAAATATCGGTCGAGTGCGCATTGGTAACGAAGTCTCCATTACCCTCGACGCTTTCCCGACTAAGGAATTCCTTGGCAAGGTCAGCTATATCGATCCGGGCGAGACCTTGGTTGACGGCGTGGCTACATACAAGGTTACCGTCAACTTTATAGACGCACTCCCAGAGGATATTCGTAGCGGCTTGACGGCCAACCTCAAGATAAGCACGGCCAAGAAGGATTCGGTCGTGAAGGTCCCGGCCTATGCAGTCGAGAAGAGAAATGATAAGTCATTTGTAATGATAAAGACCGCCGAGGACACCGAGAGCAGGGAAGTGGTCACCGGTTTAAGAGGCAAGGATGGCAGTATCGAGGTGGTAAGCGGGCTTACGGGAGGGGAGACGCTCTTGGTACCGAAGCTCAAGTAATACATAGCCTCCAAATTCGTCTTATAATGCGGAAAGGGCTAAATATGGCCTAATCCATATGAGTGAAGATAGGGCTTGGTTGAGCCGTTTCTACACCACATTTCCTGGGAAATGTCTTGACTTTTGGCCTAAAAGGTGCTAGTATAAGAGCATCAGCTTTCAGGGCTGATTTCGTTAGAGGGAGCAGGTACGGACACGGCACTCTAAGGTTTAGAAGTTTAACTCACAGTTATTTTACAGCTTGCATCGCTTGGTCTCGCATTCGCTCTTTCAGGCCAACCTACACCAGCGCTCCTCCACACCGTTAGCCCGGTCGTGTCAGTGGCCCAGGCCGTAGTGACGGAACCCAAAGAGATTGTCTCCGAGAACTACCAACCGATAACAGATTCGGAAAACGTTAAACGTTTCGTCTCCGATTACTTCGCTGACATCCCGATCATGGTTAAGATTGCCGCTTGCGAGTCTCACAACCGCCAGTTCGGCAAGAGTGGCAACGTGATCAGGGGGGAACAGAACCGCTACGACGTCGGCGTCATGCAAATCAATGAGCTCTACCACTTCGATACCTCGGTAAAGCTCGGGTACGACATCTACACCTTAGACGGCAATGTGGCCTACGCCCGCTATCTCTACGAGAAGCAAGGCGCCAAGCCCTGGATGTCCTCCTCGCCCTGTTGGTCGAAGTTCACCGATCTCGCTATCGCCCGCTAAGAAGCTAACAAGATCCCCCTAAGAATATCGAAGGGGGATTTTGTATTGCTGAGTTCAGAGCTGAGGAGTAAGATATTTATAGACATCCCTGCACGCTGTAAGCTCACAGTAGGGGAGGGTAGCACAATGCCGTCGAGCGAGTCACGACCAGTCCTGTTCTTATCACCGTACCAGATAGCCAAGTCAGACGACACCACCTTTGCTCAAGGAGAGTACCTTGCGCACCACAGCGGTCGAAGTGTCATCGTCGTTCCGGGACTCGACAAGCTGTTGAGTTACCCGGAGAGGTGCCTTGTGGAAGTTGAAGCAATGACCGGTCGGGATAATTTCCACGACGCAGGTCACACCGTTGTATTCTTTCCATTCATTGGAGACAACCCAAACGGCGGTGCCTTGGGAGAGATCCTAGCTCTTCTGCATGACCGGCCGAGCTCATTCGTCTACCGTGATGCCGCATGCCAGCCCGACAGCGCCAGAAGGGTCATCTTTGATTATTTGGGAGACGGTTCCATCCCTGGTGTACAAAGTCGACGTGCCCCAAGTTGGAGGCTCGAGCTCAGGACGCTCGCATAAGTGTGGGCGTTTTTCTTTTGACTTAAAAGGCACTTTATATTATTTTATTGGCAGACTGCACACCCACTTGACCAGGAGGGACGATGGAGAGAAATGCTCTCGCTCTTTTCGTCTCTCCGGCAGATATCATCTGTGGAAAGAGCGAAAGATTCAGTGAGGCGGAATTCCGCGTACGGTACTTTTCAAGGCAAAATGGTACCAGCGCTCGCCGCTGGATTGCCATTTTGCCCAACATGAATGATCGTAGGCCTGAAAGGGTAGTCGAGAAGGTGGATGAGATCATCGGTGTTTGGTCCTACCAGTTAAGCTTAATGACTCATTTGGTCATAAGCCTCAGGGTTTGCGATACGCCTCTCATCCCAGTCATTGGCTCGTTCTTCCCGCCAAAGCAGGTCACCTACCTCTACGACCCGGAAGCGCTCAAGTTCGGTCTCATTGAAGAGCTTGCGAACATCGGTCACCTCCGAGCTCGGAGGTGGGAGTGGACCTCGTTTGGCGGTCTGCCATACAGCCTCGGGATGTTCGCGGACTACTTCTTCCTCTACGGAAAAATGCCGCTCGAACCGCTCGAACCTCGAAAGAGGGCAGAGTCGAAGTGCATGGACCGTGTCGAGCAGCCCATCTGCAGACCGGCGGCGAATCCGTGGGATTACGTAGTAGAGAGCGAGTACGCGCACAGTTTATGACTGGGCGCTTTTTGTTGGCGATCATTTCAGCATGGCTTTTCTTATAGGGGAGTGCTCTCCTAAGAATAGATGTGTGTCGCACAATATATCTTTGCGGTATACATAGGTCTAGACCACTTCCCCCATGAAGGGCAAATTAAAACGCTTGTGGAATCCGACGCGTTCCCCTTTCTTCGTTAAAGCCCGCATGCTTGATCCAAGGATGATGGAATGGGCGCCATACTTCCTCTCCAGCCGGTCGATAGTTTTGAAAATTTCTCGTTTCTTTTCATTTTTGACCCCGCCTGCCGGGCCCGGCGGGCAGGCACTTCCCTCTTGAAATAAACTTTTTTGCTCATAAGCTTCAGGTATCAAATCGTTTAAGGCCACGCCAGTGGCCCGATACACTACTCCGGCCTTATGGACCTCTCCCAGGGTCTCTTTAATGAGGTTTAAGATCTCATTGGGCGTCTGGAGCGGCTCGGGCAAGGCCATCTCGAAGCGATGATACCGGAACTCCTGGGTCTTAAGGAAGTAATAGACTTTGCGTGCTAGGAGTTTATCGGCCCGCGCTTTAGCGCACGCACCCTCGACATTCTTAGAAAGTTCGGAGAACAAAATCTTTTTATCAGTGGTTGGAGGGTTGAAGGTGCGCGTGTGCTGAATGCTTCCAGGCAAGTCGTCGTGCGAGGTGTGTACATGGTAGACCGGTGTACCGCGCAGCTCATGCCAGAGCTCGAGCTCACGCTTGCCCAAGTTGCCTCGGATCCAATCCTCGCTCCTTTGGATGAAGTCGAGAGCAGTTTTGATATTTAAACGCTGTAGATGGTGCGCTGTTTGCGGCCCAATGCCCCAGATCTGGCCAATTTGCATGTCTCTTAAGAATCCTTCGAGCTTGTCGGGTTCAATAACAGTAAAGCCGTCGGGTTTGTTCCACTTGCTCGCTACCTTGGCTATCACTTTAGTCGGACCGAGCCCGAGACTAAAGGTCATCCCGAGCTCCTTCTGCAAGTCAGATTTGACCTTCCAAGCTGTCTCGATATCCTCAACTCGGGCAAAGCATTCATCTATGGAGTACTCTTCCACCTTCCCTGCGTAGCGTCGCACAATATTGTACATTCTGTGGGCAAAGATCGAGTAGTTGTGGTAGTCGGAGCGCACAATGATCGCCTGCGGGTATAGCTTCTTGATCTGGTAGACAGGCATCCCGCGGTGTATCCCAAGCGCCTTGGCCTCCTTACTCATAGCCGTAGCAATCCCGCGCTCATGCCCTGTGACCACTGCCCTACCCTTCAAGGCCGGATTGAGGCTCATTTCCACCGAGGCGAAGAAACTATCCCCGTCGATGTGGAGTATCCAGGTCATGCATATAGTATACACCCACCGGTGAACGTTTGTTCACCAAGTTTGTAAACACAAAGGCCTCCTATCACTAGGAAGCCTTTGCTTTCGGCCATTGAGAATCGATTTTATATTACGGTTCCTATTGATTTGGTTGCTAACCTCATCTCCTGGAACAGGATATGCTATTTGATTGATAGCGGCTCTTTTTAGTCTTCACTTACTATACTGGCCTACAAATCCTATAGTGTCTAGGTATAGCTGCACCTAGCGATACAAGGAATAAACCAATAAGAGTTTCATCAACAGGGTTGATTAAGCTCATAAGGTGTCCATATCACTATGAACGAAACTATTATATTCCTAAGAAACTTTTGTGCAAGTTCTGTTAAAATGTCAAACAAAAGCCGCCTTTATGGGGCGGCCAGTCAGAGAACGTTTGGGGAACTGAATTGGCCAGGCCAACGCTCCTCCGGATACATCTCTTCGAAAATGGCGCGGAGCTTTGCCATGACCTCGTAGTTCTCTATGCGCTGGAAGCGCGGTATCCTCTTGCCACCTTTTTCAACTTCCTCCATAAACATCGAGAGAGGACGAACATCACCGAATCTTCCCAGCTGGAATACTTTGGCTTCTACGTAGAGCGGTCGGTAGATCACCAAGACCTCCCCCGTTTCGGTATGCAAGCCGAGTCTGTCGATCCGGTAGGCATAGTTGTTTATCGAGCCGTTCGGGTCGTGCTTATAGTGGTAGTAGTAACCTTGCTTCGGAGCATTGTCTGGCAACTCGATGTCTGGCACAGTTACCTCGCTGAAAGGGTCTCAAGAGATACTACCTGACTTCTTAACAATTTCAAAATGCTCCTTGGATACTGGTTGGATAGAGAGCCTGCTTCCCTGCTCTGTGAGTGGCATGCCTTCGAGCTTTGGATTAATTTTGATTTGGGAGAGGGTTACGGGAGATTTGAACTTCTCGACGAAGGCGACATCGACGGCTGACCAGTCTGGATCCTTCTCGGCATACGGAGCCTTAACTACCTGGGCTAGGCCAACGACAGCCTTGGGCTCGGTGCTCGAATGGTAGAAGAGCACCAGGTCCCCCACTTTCATCGTACGGATGAAGTTGCGCGCCTGATAGTTGCGCACGCCGGACCAGGAAGTCTTCTTGTCTCTCTTTAAATCGTCGATCGAGTAACAGTCCGGTTCGGATTTGATAAGCCAGTATTGCATGCAAGTATTCTACCTAAATTTTGGAAAAGAAAAACTGCAAGCCGTTAGGCCTGCAGTGGTTGTTGTAGTCTCTCGGAGTGCCAGGATGAGCGGGATGGACTCCCATATCGACTCCGTCTGACCTCTTTGATCTTCATGAGACCCCACGGATAACTCTCTCTGCCCTTGGGGTCGGAGTAGGGCTTGCGGGCGACAGAGATGATTTGCCTGGCGCAGCGTTCCACTTGGAAATTTTTACTACAGCGGTTGGTAACACCAACGCAGTAGACGCTGCCTTGTGCCCAAAGCGGTACCGCCTTGTCGCTTGGTAAGCAGAAGAAAAACTGATTACCCTTGTACGAGTCAAAGATGGAGACCGCCCGGCCCTCGCCAGTCAACTTCCCATTTGGATCATCGAGAAAAGCAACTTCGATGTCCGTCGCATTTTCTCTGGCGAGCAGATCCAGCACTTTTTCGAGAATTCGGCCACTGCGTGTGTCGCCCTTGAGCGCAAAGAAGGTAGCTACAACAGTCATGTTTCATCTCCCGGTAAATGTGAGACAACAATAAAGAACATTTTCCAGCCTTCCTTTAGGTGCTGGTGCGAAGGGCGACCTCGCATCAAGACCCAAAAAATCCCGGGTTGAGCCGGGATTGAGTGAGAAGCAACGAGTTCTACTACAATCCCGGCGAACTGAAGAGGCAGGTAAAGATGACCTGCGGGAGGAGCTTAACGTACTTATACATACCTGCGTTCATGTGTCCTAGCTTAGCGAGTGTGGTCGAGCTTGTCAAACGAGTTTTCCACCCTATTCCGGTAACTTTTGCCACCAACCGAAGGTGTAGTTGAGCAAGGCTATAGCTACCCCATAGATGGGGGCTAGCAGGATAAAGAGAGTAATTTTTAAAGGCTTGGGCATTGAGCCTATTATAACGATGGAGGGCACGCAATCAAGCTCTAGTGTCCAATACTCTGACCCCAAGCTATCAAGGCCTTGAAGCTCTGGCCTGCGAATGCGAGTATGGGCCAAACGATCTTCGACCAGACAAAGATGATAGGAGCAGAGATGTAGCCCCATACCGTCGTGAGCACTTGGTGAGTATAACTGACCGTCTCTTGGCCCTGCGGAGACTCGGCCGCGTCGAAGACCGACCAGTTAAAAAGATATTTAGCCAAGACCAACGCCACGATGAGGATGATGAGCAGACCAATGAACCCGCGATCCCTTTTCATAACTCAAGTGTATTAGAGCGCTGGCATATACGCAAGCGGGTCGAGGTAACCCTCAGGAGGTGCGAGAGGAATGACGGTGTTCTTACAATTGATTGAGGTCGAATACTGAGCCACTTTGACCGCCTGGGTGGCGTAGAGGCCGAGGTGGAGGTGTGGGCCAGTCGAGTAGCCTGAACCGTACGCGCCAGGCGTACCGCCGGAGTAGCCAATGATGTCGCCTGTGTTCACCGACTGCCCCGTCGAGGCAATGGAGGAGGAGAGGTGTCCGTAGATAGTCGAGAGCCCATTGTCATGCTCAACCAGGATCCAGCGCCCATATGAGTAACACCCCTTTTGTTCATCGGTATTGCCTTGAGCTCGGATCACACCCTTGCGTACCGCGTGTATGGCCGAGCCAATAGGTACGCCGAAGTCTGCTCCGTTGTGAGTGCCAGAGGCGTAGAGGCGACCAGAGTCCGCAGTCTTCCCAAATTGCTGGGTGACCCTCACCTTATCTACTGGCCAGGCCAAGATGCTGTGCGTGGCTCCTGGGAAGGAAGATGGGTTGAGCGCCACCTTAAGCTCTGACTCGAATTGGAAAAGCATGTCCTCGAATTGCTTTTCCTGCGCGATCTTCTGGGCCAAAAGTTTCTGATAAGCGGCCTCCTGGCTCTTGGTGTCCAAAAGAAGTTTGGCCTTAGCGGTCTGCGTCTCAAGCACGGTCTGCTTCTGGCCGCTCAGCTGCTTCTGCAGGCCTGAGAGCTCGCTCTTCTTAGCGAGCTTTTGATCCTTTTCCTTATTAAGCTCGAGCTCGGCCGACTTGAGGGCAGAGATCTCGTTATTCAAAGTATCTTCCAGGCCAATCAGGTTGGATTGATCTTGCCAGAGGTCGTTAAGATTCTTCTCCGTCAACATGCTCGCTAGAAACGAGGTTTTGTCATAGCCATAGAGCCGGCGCACGCCCTCGGCAATAGCCTCCGTGTGGATGTCCACCTGTCTCTCCTTCTCGCCTATGGTAAGGGTGAGCTTCTGGATGGTCAGATTGGCGGCGTTAATGCTGCTTTGGGTAACCTTGAGGTCGTTGTCGATCTTCTTCTTGGAGGCTTCCAGGGTCTTAATGGTGCCCGAGAGACTCTGGCCTTGCTTGGCGGCCTCGTCTATTTGGATTTGCAATTGCTTTTGCTCTTCCAGAAGCTTTTGCCTCTCTGTGTTGATGTCCGCGATCTTCTTTTGAAGGTCCGCGACCTCGCTGGCCAAGCCGCGCGCAGGTACTATGGCGAGGAACGACAAACACACCAGGCTGATAAAGAAAAGTCGCTTCATTGGCCAAGTATCTTAATAGCCGCTTCAACTCGCTTCTTAGATTCCTCCCCACCTAAGATTTCCATAAGGGTCATGGGGTCTGGCGACTTCTCAAGTCCAGACAAAGCGTAGCGCAGGGGCCACAGGACGTTCCCTTTCCCTGCCTCCTCGGCGTACTTCATGATCAAGTCTCCATGAGGCATAAGAGTCAAGACGTGTTCAAGGTGCGTCTTAGCTTCGAGGATGTTGGAGGTCTTCCAAGGAATTTTTTCTATCTCAAGTACAGGAGTCGTCGTAGCGTCAAATTCCTTGGCAATAAACTTCAACTGCTCCTCGCGAGGCAGGAGCTTGATGTGTTCTTTATTAACCCAATCAAGTTTCTTGGCATCGAAAATTGCTCCGCCTTTATGTATGCGGCTTAAGTCAAAAATTTCAATTAGCTCAGATAGAGTAAATATCTCTTGCTCAGTACCCGGATTCCATCCCAAGAGAGCCAAGTAGTTTAAAAGTGATTCGGGCAAAATTCCTTGATTTTTGTATTCAAGTACTGAAACTGCTCCCGCACGCTTGGAAAGCTTTGAGCGATCCGGGGCGAGAATAAGAGGAATGTGGGCATAAATAGGCCTTGGCGCACCGATTGCCTCCTGAATCAAGATTTGCCGCGGAGTGTTAGAGAGATGCTCCTCTCCCCTAATGACGTGGGTCACCCCCATTTCGAAATCATCTACGACCACAGCTAGATGGTAGAGAGGTTCGTTGACTGATTTAGCAATGACCAGGTCGCCCAGCTCTGTGGTGTCGAAGCTCACCTCGCCGCGAATCACATCCTCGAAATCGATTTTTTTATTTGGATTTTTTAGCCTGATCACCTCTGTTCGAGGATTTTCCTCAGTCGGAGTTTCCTTAGATATATAGGCACTCCCATTTTCGAGCATCTTTTTGACATATGAGACATAGATTTCCGTGCGCTCTGATTGGCGGAAGAGTTCATCATACTTAAGACCCAGCCATTCAAAGCTTTCTAAAATGTTATCTTCAAACTCTTGCTTCGAGCGTTCTTTGTCGGTATCTTCAATACGCAAGATAAATTTACCATTCTGCTTTTGGGCGAATAAAAAGTTGAACAAGGCAGTGCGAGCGCCTCCGATGTGCAAATTGCCCGTCGGGGACGGGGCCATGCGGACGACTATTTTCTTATTATTTATTTCTTCAGTCATTGTTTTCTATCCTTTGATCTCATGCGAGAGGGCGATCTTCAAGATCTCTTCCGCGATCTTCTTGGCAGCGTCGGGTTTGTAGAAGGCCTTGGCTGCCGTGGTCATCTTCTCTCGCTCTTCCGTGCGAGTCAGGATTCGTTCGATCTCGGAGAGGAGGATGTGGGGGGTCAAGTTCTTCTCCTCTACCACCACGCAGGCGCCTGCTCTGGCGTAGGCGAAGGCGTTCTTCTCTTGGTCGTGTGAGACAGCTCTCGGGATCGGGATGATGATGCTAGGCAAGCCCCAAGCCGCGATCTCGAAGATGGTCGAGCCCGCTCTCGAGATCACCACCGAGGCTACCCCGGC
>JAIFWO010000002.1 GCA_019661895.1 Candidatus Parcubacteria bacterium
GGAGAGAGATATGAAGGTTAAGAAGGAGAGCCTTACGTGGATCGGTGCGGGGCTCTTTTTTGTATCTGGGGCGTTTGTGGCACTCCCATACGTGCTTCAAAGCAGTTACAAGAGCCCTTCGGCCACAGCCACTTTAGCCTCCATTGAATTCCCGACTTCCACACCTGTCTTCGTCGCGGTACATATTGCGCCGCCAGTGGGGCTGAAGGCCATCTATATGACGGCTTGCGTGGCGGCTACACCCTCTTGGCGCGAGCATCTGAAGGACATGATCAAGGAGAGCGAGCTCAATGCGGTCGTGGTAGACATCAAGGACTACACTGGCACCATCTCGTTTGTCGACAAGGATCTCCAACCCGAGTCTCCCGGCGGATGCCGCGTCAAGGATATGCAAGAATTCGTCGACGAACTCCATCAAGATAATATCTACGTCATCGGGCGCATCACGGTCTTCCAAGATCCCTTCTACGCCAAGACGCATCCGGACCTGGCGGTGAAGAGTAAGGCTAGCGCAGGTGTGTGGAAGGATCATAAGGGTTTGGCCTTTATCGATGTCGGCGCCAAGCCGTACTGGGATTATGTGATCTCACTGGCACAGACTTCGTACGAACTTGGCTTCGACGAAATAAACTTCGATTATATCCGCTACCCCTCGGACGGCAATATGAAGGATACCGACTACACTTGGACAGTTGGCACCTCGACTAAAGCCGAGATGGTCAAGAGCTTCTTCGAGTATCTCCACGACAATCTTAAGGATACAGGAGTAAAGACTTCTGCAGACCTCTTTGGCCTTGTCACGGTAGCCCAAGACGATCTGGGCATCGGTCAAGTGCTCGAGAACGCTCTGCCCAACTTCGACTACGTTGACCCCATGGTCTATCCTTCGCACTTTGCTCCTGGCACCAATGGCTATAGAAATCCTGCTGATAATCCATACGAAATAATTAAATACTCGATGGCCGGAGGAGTAGCTAAGGAAGAGGCTCTCAATATTAAACTTGGTATCGCTACCTCCACGCCTTCCAAACTGCGCCCTTGGATCCAAGACTTCGATCTCGGAGCCACCTACGATGCCGCCAAAGTCCGCGCCCAGATCCAAGCCACTTATGATGTCGGTCTTACCTCCTGGCTCTCATGGGACGCCTCGAACAAATATACTCCCGAAGCCTATTTAAAAGAGGAGTAATATCTATATATGACTCAGGAAACACCGCGGCCGCACCTTCATAGTGATTCTAACTATATACAGAGAGTGAAGGGCTTGCTTCATAGCCATGAAGAATTAGAGGTTTTACATTTTGAATATTTAGAAGATACTCTGAAGTCATTAGGATTTGAAATAAATTTGGAAGAGTCGTATACAGGAGAGACTGTTGGAGATGTTATCCCGAAAATTATTGATCAAGCATTCGAGCACATTACTACGCACCCTCCTAATAAAGAGGTTCTGGAAAAGATACTGCAGCTCTGGGATTATCTAGCTGAGAACGACACTTTGGAAAATGCTGACCTTATTTATGTATTTGGTGGTATAGGCGAAGCAGCTGTTAAAGAAGCACTTAAATTAAAAAATGAAGGGTATGCACCCAAAATATTATTCAGTGGTAAGAAGGCCTCCTATATGGCAGACGTTGAAATAACTGAAGCAGAGAAATATGCTGAGATCGCGATAGAAGCTGGAATATCGAAAGAAGATATTTTAATTGAAAATGAATCGGTTAATACACCAGAGAATATCGTTAACTCGGCAAAATTACTCCATTCGCTTAATTTCTTACCCAAGAAGGTTATTGCAGTAAGCTTGCCATATCATATGAAGAGAGCGGGCCTTAGCGATCAGGGTTTGATTGGGATTTTAGACTTATTCGACATCCTGGTCCCTCCGCTAAATACACTCGAGACACTTATTTTAAAGACAAGAATGGATGGACATATATCTGTTTTGAGTACATTAAATTGTATCTTGCACGTCGGGCAAAACACTTTTAATTTTGAGATTTAACCTTAGAAATAGCCCTAAAAATAAGGTGATTTTGACTTGCAGAATGATAGATTTTGTGATATAATACCGTCAGACTGAAGTTTAACAACTACCTCAGCGCGGAGAAAACTGTGAGCGATCCACATCGGGAAGCTATCTGGCAGCGCGAAGATGCACGAC
The DNA here is from genome assembly GCA_019661895.1 of Candidatus Parcubacteria bacterium. Classification (GTDB taxonomy): domain Bacteria; phylum Patescibacteriota; class Minisyncoccia; order Phycocordibacterales; family Zambryskibacteraceae; genus JAIFWN01. Next base: position 2,165 of record JAIFWO010000002.1, read on the forward strand.
AGATCATGAATGAGGCACGCAGGCAGTTCGAAGCACAGGCTCACGAGACAACTCTCGTTGGTAGGGCAACAGCATGGTCTTATCCGGCTAGCGCACACGTCGCACTCGCGAGCACTCATTACTCGCTCGTGAAGCGCTACATGTCACCAAAGTGGAAGGTCCCGCTTGCAGTTTGGCACACGCGGCGAGCAGTTGTGCACGCAAAGGCTGCTATCAGTATGGGCGGTCTTAACTTCGACCAAGTCGATGTTGTAACTAAGATTCTGTCGAAGGCACCAAGCTGGCTTGGCGGTGATAGGAAGGCGGCGCAGGATCTTCTCCTTGGCGCAATTGGTTATGTGCCAGTCGCGGAACCGCAGGATGAGATGCTCGCGCATACTCGTGCCCTACTTCTTATCACCCTCGGAGAGATCGAGGAGAAGATGGGAGCAACGAAACTCAACGTGGCCAAGCGGTATCTTGAAGCGATGTTCCAACGGAAGCTTGTATTTGGAGAATCCGATAAGCTCATGGCCATGCGTCAATGGGTACGGATTGCCGCGGCGTGCGGATTTTGGTTTTATGACCACCGCGCGGAGCTTGAAGTTGAGAACGAAGCTGCTGGAGGGTCTCGGCTGCTGGTCTCGGGCTTCATCGTTGCTCTCCTTCCCGAAGCTTACGCTCTGGCAGAAGAGTTGGCAGAGGATCAGGCAGAGAAAATACGTGCCGAGTGTCAAAAACGCGGGCTTGACCCTGATAATCTGCTTCCGCAACTCATATATATGTGCGGCGAGTCGGCTCAACTGTAAGTATGGGCGCTCTCGAAAGAGGCGCCTTTTTGTTATATAATCACAACAAATGTACAACCCGGAAAAGATCACTTACTTCGGCGAGACGGACTCGAGGAACAAGCGAGTGGCCTTCGGTATTAAGGCCAAGGACCGCTTGAAGCACGTCTATGTCATCGGTAAAACTGGCATGGGTAAGTCGACCTTGCTCGAGAATATGGCGGTGCAAGATATCAAGGGCAACGAAGGGATGGCCTTCATCGACCCGCACGGCAAGACGGCCGAGCTCCTGCTTGAGTACGTCCCGCCCGAGCGCATCAAGGATGTGGTCTACTTCGCCCCCTTCGACATCGAGCATCCGATCTCCTTCAATGTCATGGAGGACGTCGGGCCTGATAAGCGCCACCTGGTAGTCAACGGCCTCATGAGCGCCTTCAAGAAGCTCTTCGGCGAGGAGAGCTTCTCGGACCGCATGCAATACATTTTGCAAAATACTATCCTCGCTCTTCTCGAGTACCCAGAGTCGACCATGCTCGGCATTAACCGCATGCTCACCGACAAAGCTTATCGCGACAAAGTCATCGCCAACGTCACCGACTCGTCCGTTAAAACTTACTGGACCCAAGAGTTTGCCAACTACACCGAACGCTTCGCCGCTGAGGCTACCCCGGCTATCCAAAATAAGATCGGTCAATTTACCGCCAACCCTTTAGTACGTAACATCATTGGCCAGCCGAAATCCTCATTCGACTTCCGCAAACTCATGGACGAGGGCAAGATCATGATCATTAACCTCTCCAAGGGCCGGGTCGGCGAGGCCAATGCCAACCTCCTGGGCTCGATGCTCATTACCAAGATCTATTTGGCCGCTATGAGCCGCGCCGATACCAATGAGGTCGAGCTCAACAAACTCCCCAACTTCTACCTCTACGTGGACGAGTTCCAATCCTTCGCCAATGAGTCCTTCGCCGACATTCTCTCAGAGGCTCGTAAATATAAATTGAATCTGACCGTGGCCCACCAGTACATCGAGCAGATGAGTGAGGAGGTGAGAGCCGCCGTCTTCGGCAACGTGGGTACCATGATCACCTTCCGGGTCGGGGCTTATGACGCCGAGGTCTTGGAGAAGGAGTTCGCGCCCGTCTTTACCATGGAAGATTTGGTGAACTTGGGCTCGTATCAGATTTATCTTAAGCTCATGATCGACGGCATCGGCTCACAGCCCTTCTCGGCTCGCACCTTGCCGCCAATTGCCAAGCCTGATATTTCTAATGTTTCGAATATTCTTGAGAGTTCTCGCACCGCCTTCGCCCGCCCACGCGACATGGTCGAGAAGATTATTGCTGAGTGGTATGAGGAGGGCAAACCGCCTGAGATTAGGCCGCCCAAGAAGCCCACTTCAGCGTACAAAGAAAGGCGCCCAGACGACAGGAGAAGTAACGATCATCAGACACGAAGCCGCAGTGAGGATGATTATGAACTTAAGCAAGTTAAGCAAATAAGGCACGAGGTCGTGGCGAGCGATCAGAGAATCGCGCCCAAGGATGACTTCAAACCACTTAAGAGCATTTCTCTAGAGAGGCTTAAGGAGAAGTCGAGTAACCAACGCCCTGCTTCGGAGAAGAACGTCAATGATCTACGAAGTGCGCTCTCCTCGATTGTTAAGAACACACCAGCACACACACCTGCGCCAGTAGTGGCTCCAAAGCCTGCTCCCGCCCCCGTGCCCGCACCAGTTACTCCACCGACCCCACCCAACCCTCCCCTTGCCAAGGGGAGGGAAGAAGGGAGAGGTGAACCAAAGGCTAAAGAAATTCCTCGCGAGGAACTTGAAAAGCTGTTAAGTTTATAGTCGTGAAGAAGCGCATCCTTATCTTCTCAACCTCGTACTACCCATTTGTCGGCGGGGCGGAGGTGGCTGTCAAAGAGATCACCGACAGGCTCGGGGGCGAGTTTGATTTTGACCTTATTGTCGCCAAACAGGATAAGAGCCTTTCAGACATCCAAGAGATCAATGCGGTCACAGTCTACCGAGTGGGGTGGGGAAGTCGGTTGCTCGATAAGCTGTGGGTGCCCCTTGGCGGGGCCAGGCTGGCTCTTAAACTCAAGAGGAGGCATGATTACGCAGCCTTCTGGTGCATCATGGCAAGCTATGCAGCCGGGGCAGCCTATATTGCCAATATATTTTCATGGCGGGAGGTGCCGATCATCCTGACCCTTCAAGAAGGCGATTCCGAAGAGCATCTGAGGTATCGCTGGCTCGGGCTCATTAGCCTCTCGTGGTATCTGGCCCTTAGACGCACCAGAGTGCTCACGGCCATCAGCACGTATCTGCTCGAGAGGGGAGAGAAATTTGGATTCAAGGGCGTTTCAATATTGATTCCCAATGGAGTTAATTACAAGAAATTTGATGTGCCGAAAGCGGCGCGCGATGACGGCAAGGTCGTGCTCATCACCGCCTCTAGGCTGACAAAGAAGAATGCCATAGATGATATCATCGAGGCCTTGGCGCACTTGCCAGACAATGTCGTTTTCAGGATCTTAGGTACTGGAGAGCTTGAAGAAGAGCTTAAGACGCAAGTGGCAGGGCTCAACCTCGAACGGCGCGTCGACTTCGCCGGCTATGTTGACCACAGTCAAATGCCCTACCACTTCAGCCGGGCTGATATATTTATTCGCCCATCTCTTTCGGAAGGGATGGGAAATTCGTTTATTGAGGCCATGGCCGCAGGACTGCCAGTGATCGCCACGAACGTTGGAGGTATCCCAGACTTTATAAAAGACGGAGAAACGGGACTCTTTGTAAATGTCCATGACCCTAAAGATATTGCCGAGAAGGTAAAGCGACTCATAGATGACGAAGCTTTGCGCCAGAAGCTTATCGAAAACGCGAAAGCTTTAGTAAAAGAAAAATATGACTGGAATTTGATCGCGGAAGACATGAAAAACCGAGTATTCAGGGTGCTTTTATAGCTCTTGCTTCTATAGTTAAACTATGATATAATGCGCCCGGTTCTAGTGGCAGTAGCACGTTGCTAGCAGGTTCCTTTAATTACACAGGAGTGTGTCTCATGTTGGTTCGTGTCTCAATCGGTCGCTTGACCCCGATGGTCCGTGTTCCGGCTGGCGAAGTTGACGCGGGTGCTGTGGTCGGGATTTTGAATCCGACTTCATATGCCAAGGGCAAGCGTCTCTTTCAGCCGCTTGGTGGTGCCGTTGAGTTGACCAAGGAAGGTGTTGACTTCCTCGCTGAAGAGTTCGGTGCGACGCAGTTCCACGTGAACAAGGAGGGCGGCACCGACGCCCGCTTCATCATTGATGATCCGCAGCTAGCGGGTGTCTTCGATTTCTTCCGCGAGGGCAAGGATGAGTTTTTCTCAATCGATCCGATGGAGGAGCTCGTGCAAGAACTGACTGGTAACGAGTTCCCGAAGAACGACTTCTTCGGTGAGATCCCTCCCGCTCTCGATCTCGAAGCGGTCTCCGAATGCGAGCTCGAGTACCGCGGTACGATCATTCAGCCATTCTCCGACAAGAAAGGCTCATCGCCGCTCGCTGGCAAAGAGCCGTCGCGTCGGATGTTCCATGTCTTTGACCTGCTTCTACCGAGGCTGGAGACGTTCGAGGACATGCTCAAGTCGCCGGCGCTCTTGAAGCTTCATGAAGATGACCTCGCGACGATCGATGGCGGACGTAAGCAGGGCAAGACGAAGAACGGCGACGCCATCGCCGACAACTTCATCTTTCCGGCCAGTCGAACGCCAATTGTTGCTCTCTAGCCGATGCGCCCTGTGTTAGCCGGTATCCCAAAAAGGGGTGCCGGCTTTTCTTTTGTGCTATATTTGGCCTATGCAAAATCGATACGAGTTTATATTAGGGTTGGTGAAGGAGGCCGGATGGAAGCTGAAGGAATATACTGGGCAAAAGGTTGAGACAGATACTAAAAATAACAACCCGCTCGATCTGGTGACGAAGGTGGATGTTGAAATCAGTGAGTTTCTAACTTCCCGAGTGAGAGAGGGTTTCCCGGGAGAAGTGGTTTACTCCGAGGAGGCGGCTGATGTCGATATTTCTTCCGGTTCGTATTGGTCCATTGATCCAATTGATGGCACCACCAACTTCTCGAGAGGCATTCCGCATTACTCGGTGGTTATTGCGTATGTGGAGAAGGGAGTGCCAGCTGTCGGAGCTTTATATAATCCGGTGACCGATGAATTATATAGTTTTGAAAAGGGGAAGGGAGCCTACCTCAACGGCAAGCAAATCCATGTATCAAATGTTACCGCACTCGACGAATCATATATGCTTCTGCGTGCCGGGCGTAACAAAGATTTGTGGGACTGGGGGACAACCTCGTACAAATTTATGCTCGAGCATGGGGTGAAGTGCGCCAATCTTGGCAGCTCGGGACTTGATATGTGCTACGTAGCCGCTGGCCGAGTAGAGGCAAACATTTATGGCACTCTTACCACCATTGATATAGCCGCAGCTCTAGGCCTTGTCTGGGAAGCGGGAGGAATGATCGTAGGAAAGGGTGGACAAGAGGTTTCAGAAATCTCTAAGGAAAAGCAGCAAATTATTGGCGTAAATAATAGGACTACCCTACAAGCTCTCGAACCGATATTCCGCTAAGCGACTGCAAACTCCTTCTGTCTCTTCTTCTCCTCGTCTGAGCGTAAGGTGTCGCGCTTGCCTTTGTACTCCTGGATAAGGTGGAGAGGGATGGCCGTGTCGTCTAAGATGTGTCGCAGGATATGTTGCCAAAATGCGAGTCGCTCCTTCGTCAATTGATGAAGGTCTCCTTCAGTTTCAGCCAAGGATTCTTTGTAGAAGCGCATGAGGAAGCTAATTTTGTAAATACGCATGAGTCGCAGGTTCAAATAGTCTTCAGCACCTCGATTTTTCTTAATATATTCGCTTATGGCACGATCGAGGCCTGGGTTGTGGATGACCATGTAGTTTAAGAATCTGGCCCAGCCCTCGTACTTGTTGCCGAAGTGCATAGTACGAACTTCTGGAGCGCAGTCGAGCATGTAGAGGCGGTTGTCGCGAATGCGGAAGTTGTGCGGGACGAAATCGGTATGGGTAAGATAGTTACAATATTTGTCGATAAGCTGCTTGTGATTGTGCAAAAGGGTTTCGGCTTCGTCTAAAATTGTATTCCCCACTACTTCTTTGGCGGCGGCAAATTCTCTGAAGTATTCTTGGGCGTAGAGGATAGGGAAAACTTTCTTCACGGTCCCGATATGCTCATAGGTCGTAGCATGGAAAGCTTCCTGTGCCTCGAAGGCTTTAAGTGCAATGAAGAATTGCTCCTCGAGAGTGTGGGCGACGAAGACTTTATCTTGTTCGATAAATTCAATGGCCCACATAAGGTACCCTTGATCCTCCTTCCAGTAAATCTCCTGTGGGAAAAGGATGGAACCATTAGCAAAAGTGATTGATTGGAGTAGGTCTCGGGCGTGCTTTTCCTCACTAATACCGCGCTTGCCCTCAGGCATGTTGCTTATCTTTATGGCCACACGGAGGCCATCCTTAATTCGCCGGCCCATGAGGACGAGCTTCTGCTTCTGCATTAAAAAGCGCTCGCCGCTAATATGGGGCTGCTCCTCATCGAGTGTGAACCCATGCTTTGAAAGTAGGTTCTGAAGCTCAGGTAGTAGCGTTGCGTCCATAATGCTTCTATCCTATAGTAGGGTCTAAACAGACGCAATTATGGAAACAGTACTCGTTACGGGAGGGGCGGGCTTTATTGGATCAAATGTTTGCGAAGCTCTTCTGAAAAAGGGATACCGTGTGATATGTGTTGATAACTTTGATAGTGATCTCTACGATGGAAAAATTAAAGAAGGGTACATTGAGAAACTGATAGCTAATCAAAACTTCGCGGTTTATAGGACCGATATCAGACATAAAGCTGAGCTGGAGGATGTTTTCAATAAGGAGAAGCCGGAATTGGTGGCTCATCTTGCCGCTCGAGCCAATGTCCGAAATGCAGTGAAGGATCCGTATCCATACATTTCTATTAATATTGAAGGTACGCTCAATGTGCTTGAGTGCTGCCGAGACAATGCCGTCAAGAATCTAGTTATCGCCTCATCAGGTTCTGTCTATGGCAATGATCCGGTCGTGCCATGGGCCGAAGACCATCTCACAGGAGAGCCAGTCTCACCTTACGGAGCGTCGAAGCGGTCAGCCGAACTCCTTGCCTATACATATCATCGTAACTTCGATCTCAATATTACTTGCTTGCGTTACTTCAATGCTTACGGAGAGAACAATCGACCAGATCTTGTGCCTTATATTTGGGGAAAGGCCATTTTAGACGAAGAAGAGATAGAGATCTCGGGAGATGGAAGTCGCGAGAGGGATTATACCTATGTAGGTGATGTGGTGAGGGGTACAGTTTTGGCGCTCGAGAAGCCCTTAGGGTTTGAAATAATTAATATTGGCAACTCCAATCCCACTTCACTCAAGGATTTGCTTGAAATATTTAAAAGAGTAAGTGGTATTGAGGTAAAGGTGAGGTCACGACCAAGTAACTCAGTTAGTATGGAAAAAACTTTTGCTGACATAACTAAAGCCAAGCGGCTTTTAGATTGGGAGCCCGAGGTTACTCTGGAGGAAGGGGTTCGACGTTTACTTACTTGGCTTCGCGACCACCGACTGGAAAAATCCGTTTAATTCCTTGAGATGATTTTCCCAAGAGAATTTAGTTTGTAGAAGCTTTTTGGCATTTTGCACCAACCTCTTTTCTAGGTCGGGATTATCAAATAGTTTCGATATAGCATCAGCTAGGGCCTGATCATCGCCAGCGGGTACAAGTAGCCCAGTCTCGTCATCGTAAACCGCTTCATTGGTACCGGGGATGTTGGTGGCGACCATCGGGATCTCGGCGGCAAAGCTGGTGAGCGCGGTATGAGGCAAGCCTTCATAGGTAGAATTCAAAACATAAACTTCCGAATTCTTGCGCCATTGCCACGTCTCAGCACGGGAGACGCGGCCCAGGAGCTGCACTTCCTTTTCCACACCCAATTCTTTAATAAGTTTTTGCAAGTTTTCCGTTTCTGGACCATCACCGGCGCATACAAACCTTACATCTGAGTATTTTTTCTTCAAAATGGCGACCGCGCGGATGATGCCGTCGATGCCTTTGAAGTTTACCAAGCGGGCCGTGGCCACGATTTGATGTTTCGTCAGTTTAGGTTCGAAGGGAAGGGTCTCGGTCTCGTCGGCGGCATTGTAGTTAGTGATGACGCGCTTATGGTCTAGCTTGTAGGCCTTTTGAATGGCCTTGCCCAAATATTCTGAGGGAGTAGTGACGACACTGGCTTGGCGCAAGACCCAACCCTGTGTTCGCATCATGAGGCGGATTCTCTGAGGCCCCTCTGGCTTCTCTAAAAACTCTTCAAGCCTCTTGTTCGTGAGCTTGTGTTGTGAGGCGCGCTCCCAAGCCTCATCGCCAACAAACTTCAAAATAAAAGGCTTCCCACGAAGTTTGCTCGCTAAGGCCACTGGCAGTCCGGCAGCCATGGCGTTTTGTACATAAATGAGGTCGCAGTCTTTTGATGCGTGCCATACGGCCCAAAAGTATTTAATGAGGCGTATGGGCAGGGGCCGACGCTTAGAGACAGGAATGAGGGTCGTGCCCGGGAAGGCCTCGCGGACGTCCGTATAGGCCACCACAGTGATCTGGTGATCCTTGTGGAGCCGTTCGCACAGCTCCTTGGTATAGGTGGCTGGACCGCCGATTTCTGGCGGGTAAATAGGGGTGGCGACAAGGATTTTCATAGCTCGAGTATACATTTATTTTGGCTTAGAATAAAGCTATACTAGGCCAATGGACTCCAGCGGACTCAAAGTGCTTATGATCTCAAGCGACCGCAACATCTTGGTACCTGGAAGCGTGGTTAGGGGGAGGATGGAGGAATTCGGTGGCTTGGTCGAGGAGCTGCATATTGTTATCTTCTCGCTTCGCACTAAGGGGTTTGAGAGTGGGCAGATTGCTTCAAACGTTTGGGTTTATCCGACGAGCTCTCGCTCAAAATGGTTTTATATTCAAGACGCTTTTAGAATCGGTGGGCAAATAATTTCTAAAAACAATTTCCTAAAGTCGAGATCTCTACTTACGGTCCAAGATCCGTTTGAAGCAGGATTGGTAGGGGTATGGATAAAGAAGAAGTGGCATCTCCCGCTTGAGATACAGATGCATATCGACCCGATGTTTCTAGACGGGTATGACAGGCCTCTGGATGTTATCCGTAAGCAAATCGCACGTCGAACCCTTGTGGCGGCGGACTCTCTAAGAGTAGTAGCCAAGTTTATTAAAGACAGAATTGAAAAAAGCCTTCCTCTGGTGAAAAAGTTTATCTATGTATTGCCGGTCTACATAGACAAAGAGAAGGTAAAATCCTTCCAAGCCAGCTTCGACTTGCACGAGAGGTATGGATTGCGCTTCGTGGTCTTGATGGTAGCCAGACTTACCCCTCAAAAGAATCTTCCATTAGCCCTTAGAGTTCTGAAAGCCGTACATGCCAGCTTCCCTGATACAGGTTTAGTTGTGATAGGGGCTGGGGTCGACGAGGAAAAACTAAAGAGTTTGGCAAAGAGACTTGGCATCGAAGCCCAGGTTGTTTTTGCCGGGTGGCAAGAAGATCTTGCCTCTTATTACAAAACTAGCGATGTGTTCATGCAGACATCGAAGTTTGAATAATTGAAGACAAAAATTTAAGGACTAAGCTTGGCACTACACTCAAGGGGACTCTTCAAGTCCAAGTTTATGATAAGCAGGAGTATCTAGAGGCCTTGAAAAATAATTGGGAGAGAGTAGCTTCTGTTCCACATAAATGACTACTATAAATCCAAAGATTGCTCGCCGCTTTGAGGCCGTGGCAAGATCAAAGACCTTCCATAATTTGATACAGATATTTTCCTTAGATCAAAAGGCGGTGCTTGATGTAGGTTGTACCTATGGAGAATTTCTCAAGCATTTTGGGAAAGAGAGCACAGGCATTACTATCATCTCTGAAGAAGTGGAAGTGGGCCACAAGCTCGGTCTTGATATTAGGCAAGCCAATATCGAGTATCCGGAGACGGTTAAGCTTGATCGTGCATACGATGTGATCTTCGCCAACAATATCTTCGAGCACATGCTCTCACCTCATACCTTCCTCCTTGAGATGAAGAAGTATGTGGCGCCTGGAGGTCTCCTTATCTTAGGAGTGCCGTGTGTTCCTAAAATAACGTGGCTTTTGCGTTTAAAAAAGTTCCGTGGCAGTTTGGCGAGCTTGCATATCAACTTCTTTACCCGAGACACTCTTATAAAGACGGTCGAATATGCTGGATGGTCAGTCAAAGAATGTCGAGGCTTTCACTTTAAAAACCGTTTTATTGACCGCTTTCTTGATCCCATTTATCCCCACTTCTATGTAGTGGCTACGATGACACCCAATTTCGCTTACTCTCCGAAGAGGGCCCGTGAAGTGGCGGGATACAATACATGAAGCCAAGAATACTCATCATTACGCAGAAGGTCGATAGGGAAGACAGCTTGCTTGGGTTCTTCCATTATTGGATTGAAAATGTGGCCAAACAGGCAGATAAGGTGACCGTCATAGCTCTCGGCAAGGGTGTGTACTCCTTGCCGGCAAACGTCCAGGTATATTCCTTGGGCAAAGAGAGAGGTACACCTAAGTTTATGCAAGCGATCAAATTTTATATATACGCATTCCGCGCTCTTATGGAATGCGACGGCATCTTCGTGCATATGGTCCCTGAGTATGTCCGAGCGGTGTGGCCATTAAATGTTTTCTTCCGAAGGCCTGTCGCAATGTGGTACGCCCATATTCATGTCGGTCCGGCTGCCAGGTGGGCTATCGATCATGTGGATTATGTTTTGACAGCTTCGAAAGAGAGTTTCGAGTTTGATTCTAGCAAGGTTGTAGTAACTGGGCATGGGATTGACACAGACCTCTTCAAACCAGACCCGCTTGTAAAAAAAGAGCCTTTGATCCTCACCATGTCACGAATCTCAAGAGTGAAGCGGCTCGATGTCTTCATTAAGGCCATTAAACTTCTTAAAGATCGCCATAAGGATATGCCGATTCGGGCACTTATTGCCGGAAGGTTAGCCCGTCCAGAAGACGCAGAGTATCAAAGGGAATTGAAGGCTCTCATTCATCTATATGGACTCGATGACGTCTTCGGTTGGTATCCAGAAATTACTAACAGCGAGATGCCAGCAATCTATAACAAGGCGGCTGTCTTTGTGCGAATGCAGGGAGGAGGGGGATTCGGCAAATCGGAGCTGGCTGCCATGTCTTGTGGTGTGCCTTCCGTCATCCCGACAGATGTTTATAAAAAGGATTTAGGAGAATTTGCCGAGAATACATACTTCAAGGAAGATGATGCCGAAGAGTTGGCTCTCCGTATTGAAGGGGTGCTCTCCTGGGACACGGATACAAAGAGTAGATATGCCAAGATCGCTCGTGGGATTGTCGTAGATAAGCACAATATAGAGAAGCTCGCTAAGGTAATTGTAAGTCTGCTGGCTAAAAAGCCATGAGGTATTTGAAACTCGGCATCATGTTTCTCGTCGTTCTGCATGTAGCAAGTGTTTTTCTTATTGCTTTTAGGCATATCGATCCCTCCCCCGTCCAAGACTCTTTAGAGTACCGGCTGATCTCACAGAGTGTTGTGGCCAACAAATCCTTCTCAATTTATCCAGAGAGACCCGATCTGCTGCGAGGACCTTTGTATCCAATCTTCTTAGCTGCCACCTCGCTGCACTCCATCTACATCTCGATCTTTTTGCAGGCGCTCCTGCTTCTTGTCACGGCGTATTTACTGCTTAAAATATTGCTTCAGCTTGGAGTGAGCGAGCGGTACGCACTTTTGGCCATAATATTCTTCTTGGCAGAGCCTTACCAATGGCTCTACTCACTCCAGACGATGTCGGAAATTTTGGGGCAGTTTTTATTTACTCTCGTAGTCTTTCTTATGGTTCGAAGGAAGATTGGAGAGGAGATGAGCCCCAGAGAATTTGTTCTTGCCGGAGTAGTATTTGGTCTTTTGGTCTTGGCCAAACCCTCTGTGCTGATCTGGGCCTTGGCCCCCTTGGCTTGTATCTCGATCTCTAAAAATGGCTGGAAATGGAGAATGAAGAGCTTGGCAGCTTTCCTCCTAAGTCTGATTCTAGTAGTCTCGCCTTGGCTTGTAAGAAATTTTGTTCATACAGAAGAGTGGCTCTTGTCTTCGAGCCAGGCCGTTAACAGCGTCATCGGCTTCGGTGCCACTGACGAGATCAGAGAGGCCAAGGCGGGAGAGGTGATATATGACTCGAAGGGCCGGGCAGGTATAGCCTTCAGATCCTTCTCAGTTGAAGGGTTTAAAGATATCTCGAATCTAAGCAAAGAGGTTGTAGAAAGGAGAGGGCTCTTAAATTTAATTGGTACGCAGCTCCGGTGGTCGCCGCGAGTCTGGTTTGGGCATGAGTATGCCAGATCATTTGCCATGCTTGGGCATAGAGTCTCTCCAGTCTTTGAAAGGGCAATAAACTTTATAGATAATTTTGTATGGACACTCGCAGCTCTCATGAGCGTCCTTGGGATATGGTCTCTCTACCGTCAAAGAAAGATTTCTTTAATGATTCTTCTTACCTTGCCACTTTTCCTAACGATCTTTATAAATCTCAATTTGTCTTATCCGAGGATGCTCGTGCCTTTGTATCCTGTAATAGTGATTGTTTCGATACTTGGTATAAATATGTTATTGTCTTCATATTATGATCGGGTACGTATATCTCGCAGGGGCCTTCGTTCTTAATTCCTTAGGCACTGTCTTAGTCAAGATCCACTCGGCCAGGGGGTTTGTGCTTGAGGGAGGGCTGCTTTCTATCATTACCAAAAATATTTCTTTCATAGGCGCGCTTCTACTCTTCGCGCTCAACCTTATATGCTACTCCTTGGCCCTCTCACGCCTGCCTCTCTCTGTCGGATACCCAGTCATGACGGTGGCCAGCTTTGTGATTGTGAACGCCTTTTCGTACTTCTACTTCCGCGAGCATATTGGTCTCATCGAAGTACTTGGATACGCGTTGATCTTAGTGGGCATCACCCTCGTCATCTCCTTCGGCCGAGCCTAATGAAAAAACTTCTATTCGAGAATATCGACATCTCGCAGCTTGCAGGTAAAACGGTCATTCTTGATATCGACGGCACTCTGGTGGAAGACGGAAGTTTAGAGTTAACTCCTGAAAGGGCAGAGAAATTGTCTGAGCTTGCTTCAAGAGCTTACGTCTTCCTGGCTACCAATAAGCCCTTGCCAGAGCGTAATCGTGACTTTGCCGCTTTAGTTGCCCTTCCACTCCTTACAGGTCTACGCAAGCCAGATCCAAGAATTATTGACCGGATTCCAGAGGAGTATAAAAAGGACTTGGTGGTAATAGGGGACAAGGCCAGTATTGACGGCCGCTTAGCCAGGAATGTTGGGGCTAAGTTCATATACACTGCCCACATTTATAAGCCTGGAGACTCAGCTCTTACCTATTTGTTTTATTTCTTGGATAGCGTATTCTCTGTGCTGTTGAGATGGATATAAAAGCCTATATCAAGCTTGCCCGTCCGCACCACTGGGTCAAGAATGTCCTCATTTTTTTGCCGGCCTTCTTTGCTGGGGTGATTTCTAATAGCCATATTTTCCTGAGTGTCTTGTACTCTTTTATAACCTTTTGCCTAGCGGCAAGTGCCGTCTACGCGGTAAATGACCTTCTTGACTTACACACCGACAAGGAGCACGAAATAAAGCGTTTAAGGCCCCTTGCCAGCGGTAGGATCAGCCCCAAAGAAGGGTTTGCCATAGCTCTTGGCCTGTTTGTAGTGGCAACACTCCTTGCCTATGCCCTCGTCCCCTCAACCTTGAAGCTGCTCTTGGTTTATGGAGCAATAAATATTTTGTACTCTTATTCGCTTAAGCACATTCCGGTAGTCGATCTTATTATCTTTACTGTGCTCTATCTCATTAGAATCATGGTTGGGGGTGAGGCGGCTGGAGTTCCTGTTTCAGAATGGCTCATCCTTTGTACCATCTTCCTCTCCCTCTTCCTAGTGGTGGCTAAGAGGTTCGCCGAGCTAGAGAGGCAAGGGAGGCGCCGTGTCCTCCAATTTTACTCGGCGAAGTTCTTGGAGACCTTACTCGTAATGAGCGCCACCCTCTCCATTATCTCGTTTGCGCTTTACACCATTATTGGGCACAGCGACAAGCTGCTTGTCTATTCAAACTTGTTTGTGATTTTTGGAATCTCGAGATACTTCTTCCTGGTGTATTCCTCAAGTCATGCTGAGTCTCCTGAGAAGGCCCTCTTCCATGACTGGTGGCTCCTCTGCGGGGTTGTGGCTTGGGCGGGCTATCTTCTTTGGGTATTCTATTAACTTTAGTATAGTATCGGTATGGCAAAGCGTGTATTAATAACAGGGGGGGCAGGCTTCTTGGGTATTAATCTGGCGCGGTATTACTTGGCCAAGGGCTACACAGTCAGGTCTTTAGACATTGTGACTTTTGATTATCCGGAGAGAGGCAATATAGAAGAGTACACAGGAGACATTAGAGATATAAAAGCGGTGGCTAAAGCTATGGAGGGGGTGGATGTCGTTGCCCATACCGCGGCCGCTCTACCTCTATACAAGGAAGAGGACATCTTCTCGACTGATATAGATGGGACAAGAAATATTTTAGAAGCGGCCTTGGCGGTTAAAGTTCCGAGAGTGATTCACATCTCTTCTACCGCTGTCTATGGCATACCGGATCATCATCCGCTCTTTGAAACAGACAAGCTCGATGGTGTCGGCCCATATGGCAAGGCCAAGATCTTGGCAGAAGAGATGTGCGATGAATATAGAAAGAAGGGTATGTGCGTGCCAATTATCAGGCCCAAGTCCTTTATTGGACCAGAGCGGTTGGGCGGCTTCGCACTCTTTTATGACTGGGCTAAGGATGGGAAGAACTTCCCGATGATCGGATTCGGCCATAATCGCTACCAACTTCTCGATGTTGAAGATTTGTGCGAGGCAATCTACCTTGCCACTGAGCTGCCCTGCGATAAGGTCAATACCGTCTTCAATATCGGGGCAGAGGAGTTTACGACTATGAAGGAGGATTATCAGGCGGTCTTGGATCGGGCAGGCTTTGGCAAGAGGATTGTCGGCTTCCCAGCTTGGCCGATGATTTGGACCTTGAGGGTATTAGAGTTTTTCCATCTCTCGCCCCTCTACAAATGGGTCTACGAGACCGCTTCGAAAGACAGCTTCGTCTCGATCGATAAAGCCAAAAAGGTTTTGGGCTGGCAGCCGAAGTATTCAAATAAAGATGCCCTAGTGCGCAATTATGATTGGTACGTATCTCATTTGAACGAATTTGAGCATGCCTCAGGAGTCTCGCATCGGGTGCCATGGAAGCAGGGGATCCTCAAGTTCTTTAAATTATTCTTCTAATGAAGAAGTTCTACTATATCGCCAATATCCGCATGCCGACCGAACGGGCGCATGGTATCCAGATCATGGAGATGTGCAAGGCCTTTAGCACTCTTGGCTTTGATCTTGAACTCATTGTGCCCAATAGGAAGACCGATATTACCGATGATCCTTTCGCTTATTACGATATCGACAAAACATTTGAGATAAAAAAGCTCTGGTGCCTCGATCTTGTGAAGTGGGGAAGAGTTGGATTTTGGATCCAGTCCCTGACTTTTGCCAAAAGTGTTTTGTGGTACGTCTTGGCAAAGGATGGAATATTTTATACTCGAGACGAGCCCATCGCATTCTTCCTAAGCGCATTTGGAAAGAGGATTACCTGGGAGGCCCATATGGGGCAGAAGAATTTGTTTGTCAGAACTCTTATCAAGTTGCATACGAAGATCGTGGTCATTACTGATGGTCTAAAGAATTTATACTCCTCGCTTGGTGTTCGGAAGGGAGAACTTATGGTAGCGCCTGACGGCGCAGACATAGATAGGTTCGATATTGATGTTACCCAGAATGAGGCGCGTAAACAGCTCAATTTGCCATTGAATAAGAAAATAGTTTTATACAAAGGGTCCCTCTCAACATGGAAGGGGCCAGGTACGTTGGCCCAAGCCGCTCGCTTTATACAAACGCAGGATGTGCTCGTTGTCTTTATTGGTGGCAAACCTGAAGATGTCGAGGCGTTTAAAAAAGAGTTTAAAGATATTACGAACCTTCTCATCCTCGGTAACCGTCCAAGAAAGGAGACGCCAGTGTATCAAAAGGCGGCGGATGTCTTGGTGATACCCAATAGTGCCAAAGAGGATATCTCCAAGCTCTACACCTCTCCCATGAAGCTTTTTGGCTATATGGCTGGGGGAGTGCCAATAGTCTCGTCTGATCTGCCCTCCCTTCGAGAGGTGCTCAGCGAGTCAAGCGCCTATTTGTGTATCCCAGATGATCCCCAAAGTTTAGCTCAGACCATCGATAAAGTTTTCCAAGAGTATGCAAATGCAGAAATCAAAGCCAGGCGGGCCCTTGAGGAAGTCCGCAAATATTCCTGGAAAAATAGGGCAGAGCAGATTATTAATTTTATCGCATGAAGAGTCACGTGGATCATTTATTAGGATATATCCCCAATCTTTTTTCTGGAAAGATCCTTGATCTTGGTTCTGGTCGAGGGAACTTCCTCGTCGAGGTGGCCCGTCGAGGCGGGCTTGCCTTTGGAGTTGAGCCATACGATGAATATGTCAAAAAAAGTTTAGAGCTTGCCAGGTCAAAAAATGTGTCTATTGAAGTCAAAAAGGGTGTAGCCGAGAGCATACCCTTCCCAGATTCGCAGTTCAACTTCGTCAATATTTGTGAAGTTATTGAACACGTCGAAGATCCCAAGAAACTTTTGGGCGAAGTTAATCGAGTGCTTGGGCCGGGCGGCTTAGCATATCTCTCGATACCCAATCGATATGGCTGGTATGATCCACACTTCCATTTGTACGGTTTAAATTGGATACCACGGTTGTGGGCCTTCAAGGTGATAGGCTGGCTTAAGAAACATAAGGATTACTCGGGCAAGGCAGGCAGACAAAGTATTGTTGATATGCATTACTCTACTTTTTCCAAAACGTGTCAGCTTGTAGAAAATAAAGGTTTCGTAGTACAGGATATGAGAGTAATAAAAATTCGGAAGCGCTTAAAGCACTTGGCGCCAATCTTCGTACTGGTATACCTTCCCTTGAGGAAATTTTATTTCAACTCCTTTCATCTCTTGCTCGAGAAGGCTGACAATAAAGTTATTTTACTCACTCATACTCTAAAGAAACAGTCTGGGTGGGGGCGTTATTCCGCGGAGGTGGCCGAACATCTAAAACAACGACAGTTTGAAGTGAAAGTACTTGAGATTAATAGTTCTCTTGATCCTTTGAGATTTATCAGGAGCCTTTTCTTGGTAAGAAAACAGGTGCGAAAGTTTCAGCTTGTCCATGCACTTGATGGTTGGCCCTATGGGGCTTATGGATTCTTCGGTGTTCTTGGAACTGCTAAGAAGCTTTTTGTAAGCGGTATAGGTACTTATGCTGTGCCGCAAGGAAATTTTTTTAAGAAGTTTTTAATGCAGAAAGTATATCGAAGAGCAGCAGCTGTCTTTGCCATAAGTCGCTACACAAAAGATCAAATCACAAAAAAAGTCCCTGGAGCAAAAACCAAAGTTGTTCATATGGGTCTCACTCGCTTGCCCGAAGTGACGAAAGAAGAGTGTGGTGAATTCTTAAAAAAGTTTGGCCTCGATGCACACACCACTCATATCCTAACTGTTGGAGAGATTAAGAATCGCAAAGGCCAATACGACACATTACAAGCCTTTAAAATATTGCATGATGAGTACCCACAAGCAGTATATATCATGGTGGGTAAAAGCGAAGACAAGAAGTATCGAGAGAAGATTGATATGTTTATAAAAGATCATAATCTCGGAAATGCTGTGAAAATCATTACTCATATATCGAATGATAGGGAACTCGCCTATCTTTACTCTTCTGCACACGTTTTCGCTCTCAACTCAAGAAATGAAAGTGGACACTTCGAGGGCTTTGGTTTAGTAATACTTGAAGCGGCTCAATTCGGAGTGCCGGCAGTAGGTAGCAGGAACTGCGGCATAGAAGATGCTATAGTCGACGGTGTTACTGGGTACTTGGTAAACCAGGGAGATATTAAAAGTATTCACGAGGCCTTCCTAAGGGCTCTCCAGTTACCTAAAGATAAGATCCAAGGATTTGCAGAAAGCTTTTCTTGGAATAGGACAGTCTCAGCCTATATTGATGAGTATAATAGTGTCATATGAAGTACTTCTTCTTTAAGCTAAGGCAGGATCTGGCCACCCTCTTTTCGTATCCGGAGACCTCTCTCAAGGAGCATCCGCGAGTTGACTACGATTACTACTGGCAAAAGCGGGGTAGGAAAGGGTCTGCGCATCTCTCGGCTTGGCAGAAGGAGCGTGCGGATATCCTGTGCAGCCAAGTCTCAGAAGGCGACACTGTGCTCGACATTGGATGCGGCGACGGTGCACTTCTTAAGTATGTGATGGATAAAAAGAAGATTCTGGGGATCGGAGTAGACATGAGCGAGCCGGTACTTGCCACGGCAAGGGAGTTAGGTATTGAGACGCATTTGGTCGACCTCCGTAATCTGGATGCAGTAAGAAGGCTTCCCCGTGCTGACTACGTCATTGGTTTCGAAATCCTTGAACATATCCCTGAGCCGGAAGAACTTATCCTGACTCTGGCAGCGAAGACTCGTAAGGGCATGCTCTACTCCTTCCCCAACACTGGCTACTATCTGCATCGCTTGCGCTTGCTCTTCGGGCGCTTCCCTCGTCAGTGGATCGTGCACCCGGCAGAGCATGTGCGTTACTGGACCCTCAAGGACTCACGATGGTGGGTCTCAAATCTTGGTTTGAAGCTTAAAGAAGTTATTACGTACCAAGGTTTGCCAGGACTTAACAAGCTCATCCCATCGTGGTTTGCCCAGGGTCAGATCGTTTCCATTTCTATGGAAAAGCCACTATAGTTAGGGGTATGAAGCCAGGAGCGACCAAAGTAAGTGAGGAGCCGCTAAAAGAGGCCATCGAAGCCCTAAAAGGCCTAAGGAAAGACCTCTCCTCAATAGCTAAGGCAGGCACTCTTTTGCAGAAGCGTAAGGGCAAAATCATTATTACCGGAGTCGGGAAGTCGGCATTTATAGGCATGAAGATGGCAGCCACCTTCACGAGCCTTGGCGAGACAGCAATCTTTTTGCACCCGGTCGAGGCCCTACATGGCGACTCGGGCCTAGTCGGCAAGGGAGACGTGCTTATTGCCCTATCGTTTTCTGGTGAGTCGTCGGAGGTGATACGAATCGTGAAATATATATCTAAGATATTTTCAATCCAGGTGATCTCTGTTACAGGCGGGATGCATTCCAAGCTTGCCAAACTCTCGAACGTAGTTATTCCAATTAACATTCGCAGAGAGGGATCTCCTTTGAATCTTGCACCAATGGCCTCGACGACCGCCTCGCTTGTGGTGGGTGATATGCTCGCCGCTCAATTGGTTGGCAACAAGCCATTTACTAAAAATCACTTCAGCAGATTCCATCCTGGCGGCTCGCTTGGGCTCTCGCTCATAACAGTTGAAGAAATAATGGAAAGAGGATCGGACCTGCCATTAGTACCAGAAGGCGTCGAATTGTCCAGAGCTATAGATGCGGTGAGTAAAAGGGGAAGGGGAGTCGTGGGGGTAATGGCAAAGAACAAAACTCTTGTCGGCATCCTTACTGACGGAGATATTCGACGATTTGTGCTGAAGCACTCAACGATTCGTGGCGCTAGAGTCGGGCAAGCCATGACCAAAAATCCTAAAGTTATAGGAAAGCAGGATAGTTTGTACGCCGCGCTCGAGCTAATGGAGCAATGGAAGATCACCAACCTCTTTGTCGTCGATAAAAGACTCATGCCAATCGGACTTGTCCATATGCACGATATCGTTGAGCACACCTTGCGATAATGAGCCAATTTACAACAAAAGACTTTCCATACAGGCTCGATCTTTTAAGAAAGATTAACAGCTTGAAAATAAATGGATCCCCTTTGGCGAGTCGAAGGGTTTTCTCTGACTATAATGTTTGGATTTTCTTCCAAAATAAGATGTTTTACCAGGATATAAAACACTTTTGCGAGAGAGGGATTGCTTCAACTTTAAAGCCAGGGTTACGTGTTAGGGTCCAGGCAGCAGGCCTCATGTGCCTTGCTCTTCTCGTCTCAACGGCAGCCATGTTGAAGCTCCTCATACTTAAGGTGCCGGTACTCATATACGCCATTGATCGAGTAAGTTCCCAGTTTTCTAAAAGTGATGCCCGACTCGATCCGGTATATGAAGCAGTTTTTAAAAAGGACTTAAAATTTGTCGAAGGTTTCCACACTGTTCTTGATAAAAGATTTCTAGAAAATCTGTTTAAGCGGAGCCGAGTAGCTTTGTATATAAAGGCGATTGATGCTTTATTTCCAGCCGCTCGGATGCTCGGCAAAACATTAGCGGTCGAGGAGGTCGTGTGGCATCGATCTGATTTAAGCATCTTTTCTTCCGAAGAGGAGATTTTTGTTCAAAAAATTGTAAGCAAATATCTTTCTCAAATTCCTCTTGTTGAATTCCGTGTTCGCGCGTTGGCGTATATCTTGAAGCGTTCCAAACTCTCTACCATCCTTGCCATTGATAACACGCGCGATTATTGGGAGCTTGTCTTGGGAGCGCAACTGGCCGCCGTGCCTGTCTGTGCCTTCCAGCATGGCCACTATACCAAGTATCATGTAGGTTGGTTAAATAAAGGAGGTGAGTTCACTGGAACAATTGTCCGTCCGAGCCGTCTGTATGTGTGGAGCAACTTCTGGAAGAGCGAGCTCATAAGGCTTGGGACATATTGGAGTCCCGAAGAAATTTTTGTCGGCGGAGCTAAGGAGAAGATGGCAGCACCTCTCCCCAAGAACTCTTCGGAAGGGTTTATTACGGTTGTCGTGCCGTATGAAGTAGATAGCAATAAGGTCGAGGTTAAGCAATATATAGATGCGCTTCTCAATTGTCCAAAGGTAAGGGTAGTCTTTAAGGCTCGAGGAGATATGTCCATCGACTCTCAGCTTGAGGCCTCGCTCTTGTCACGACAGTATCATGAGAGATTCTCCTTTACGGAAGACACCAAAAAGGCTATTAAACAGGGAGACATCTTTGCTGGGACGTATTCGACGCTTCTCTACGACATGATCATGTTTGAGAAGCCAATCCTCTATTTTAAAACCTCTTCGGACTTCGGTGAAGGGCTTGTCATAAACGGCCTGGCCGAAGGTATAGAGTTGTCAGAAGTTACCCAGCAGAGGCTCGAGTCCATTGCTCAGACAGACGCAGCCACTCTTATCAAGCGGAAGGAGCGTCTTTATAGCCCGCTCGAGATGATCATGGCTGGGAGTGTTATGGATGCAATTTAGCAGGAGTTGACTTATAATTACCACAACGATATGCACTCTCTCCTCGATAACGTCACCAAAGCAGATATTGTCGTCGATCCGTATCCGTATTTGCTTGTACGAAACGTACTCCCAAGGGAATTTGCAGATTATCTCTTAGAGCATTTTCCAAGTATCGAGGAGATGAGTAAGGGGGCGAGCGGGGCAAAGGGCTTGTCCGTCTCAAACTATCCGGAAAATAAAAAGTTTTGCATGTACGGCAAGGAGGTCGTCGATAGCGACTCAATCGACCTCCAGATTCGGGAATTCTTTGCGGAGCATGCTTCGGTTGAATTTTTCAAAAAGATCACCGCCCTCTTCGAGGAGCATATTAAGGTTGACTCCCCAAAGGCATACGAATATATACAATCCATCAACGAAGATGGTGTGGGATTTATTCATGAGTCTGGTTCGGAGTCGAAGAAACTGATCATAGATGGAGGGCTCTGCATTGATACTCCGGCCAAGACCCCGGATCTTAACCCTGGTGTCCATCTCGATAATCCGAAGAAGATTTGCGGAGCACTTCTCTACCTCAAGCACCCAGAAGATCGTGCCCCTGGCGGAGAGTTCAATGTCTACGGGACTCCTAAGGCTAAGGTCGAGATCGATCCAAAGATGATGGTAAAGAGCGAATATATGCCGCTCTTCAAACAATCTCTAGCCAAATCCATAGGCTATGAGCACAATACGCTTTTGGTCTTCTTGAACTCGTCGCGTGCTTTCCACGGCGTGGTGCCGCGATACTATGCAGAGCACTTCCGCTATACGATGAACTTGGCCTTCAATGCCAATAGGCCTGTGCACAACTTTTCCAAGTACGAGGAATCGTTTATATCTAAAAAGCTACGAGCGGGAAAGTTCTATTTTAAAAAGATTACGGGCCGTTAAGCTATATTCGTAGAGTGAGGAAAAATGCCAGGCACACAGCGATAGCTTTGCCTACGACCTTGCCGACGATTACTCCCCATAGACCAAAGAGTGCAAATCCTCCTAAGAGGCAAACGATCTTGGCGATATTGCCGAAAATATTTAGAGCATATTTTTCTTTGATTTTTACATTGGCATCGAGGAGGGCTAATGGTAGAGCGGCTGAGAAGATGAGAATTAGCGAATAGACTTGAGAGAGTTTTATAGAGGTCAAGTATTGCGGGAACAGCGCTTTGAATATAAAGGGGGAGAGGAAAATATATGCTACAGACATGATCAAACCAAAGAGAAAGACTTTCATAGATTTTTGCCAGAGTGAACTCACGATCGTGTCTTTGTCGCCTTGTGAGAACTTGGGTGTGGCGAGAAGGCCAATATTTTTTATAAATCCGGCGAGTTGCTCTGGGATGGCTTGGGCAAAGTTGTATACTGCAAGCGGACCAGCGCCGAGGGCATGGAAGACGAGAATATTATCGAGCTGGTCGGTAAAAATGGAAATACTATTGACGACGCTTGTGTGAACGGCTAAGCGCGGTGTGTGGACGTCGGTGGCGGTGTTTGGCCTCTGGGTTCTTAATACGTATACAAACATAGATACCACGGTGCATGTATGCAAAATAAAATAAGAAGCAATAATCCATACAGGATCTTTGGTTATAAGCAGAGTAGCAAAGAGCCCAAGGGCTATGATGAGCTGTCGAAGGAGTCTCAAAAGACTTCCCGAGCGAAAGTCGCTCCGACCATTTAAGAAGGCATTATATAACTCTCCACTATCTATGATAGGGAAGAACACTCCAATGAGGATAAGCCCGATTCCGAGAGTTTCATTTCCGTGTGCAAAATAGTACCAACTCCCAAGGATACACGTGAAGCATATAAGTATGTTCCATTTTAAATTAAGCCAAAATGATCTCAGAAGCTCTCCCTCGAAGCCCTTTGCCACTGCCCTGGTGATGGCGACAGGAAGCCCAGACAAGGTAAGGGCACCGACAATCCCCATGAGAGAGAGTACGTATTTATACGTTCCATACGTCTCGGCTGGGAGGAGGTTTGCAAAGGCAATAGATAATAAGAGCCCGATCAACGCTGAACCAAATTGAGCACCGCTTAGCCAAAAACCCCCACGAGCCAAATAGACCATGTCGGTCTTGAAAAAGCCCTCGCTTCGGCGCAGGAGCTTGTATAGTTTGCTTTTGATGGCTTCCATAAGTTTATGCTACCATAACACGATGAACACCATACTTCGTCGCATTATCTTGGCTGGGCTCTTCGTTGTGCCTTTTATTCCTTTCTTCGTCTCGAGTTCTTTGTTCTTCCCGTTCATTACCACTAAGGCCTTTCTTTGGCGGGCCGTTGTGGAAATAGTCTTTGGAGCCTGGGTTGTCTTGGCTTTGGCCAGCCCTGAGTACAGACCGAGAGGCTCAAAACTCCTCTGGTCTCTATTAATATTTATCGCCATCATCGGGCTGGCTGATCTCTTCGGAGCGGCCCCGGCAAAGAGCTTCTGGTCCAACTTCGAGCGTATGGAAGGATTTGTCTCTCTCCTTCATCTCGGAGCCTTCTTCGTGGTTATCGGGTCGGTGTTTCGAGAGAGGGAATGGAGGTGGTGGTGGAATACATCACTCATAGCCTCGGTTTTGATGGTCTTCTACTGTGCCTTTCAACTCCTGGGCTCGGTGCAGATCCACCAGAGCGGGACACGTGTTGATGGCACCTTCGGCAATGCCGCATACTTGGCGGTATACATGCTCATCCATATATTTATTGCCCTCATTTACTTCATAAGAACAGAGAGGGGCAACTTCTTGCGGTGGGTATACGGTGCTCTCTTGGTCGGTCAGGTAGTCATCCTCTACTATACTGCCACCCGCGGTGCTATCCTCGGACTTCTCGGCGGACTGCTTCTTGTCGCTCTTCTCAATATTACAAACAGGGAAAGTGCGCGAATCCGCAAGGCGAGTATCGTGGTGATTGTTGGTTTTGTCATCTTGATTCTGGGATTCTTCTCCATTCGTCATACCTCGTTTGTGCAAAAGAGCCCAGTCCTCTCGAGATTTGCCTCTATCTCCTCGGCGGAATTGAAGACCGAGGGCCGCTCGTTCATTTGGCCGATGGCCATAGAGGGGATCAAGGAGAGGCCGCTTCTCGGCTGGGGGCAAGAAAACTTCAATTATGTCTTCGACGAACATTACTCTCCGAAGATGTTTCGTCTTGAGCCTTGGTTTGATCGTGCCCACAACATCTTCCTCGATTGGGGAGTGGCTGGAGGCCTGTTGGGGCTCCTCAGTTACTTGGCGCTTTACGCCTTCTTCCTCTGGTCTGTTTGGAAGGACGCGTCCCTTACTCGCCTTGAACGCTCGCTTCTGACCGGACTGATGGCGGCGTACTTCTTCCACAACTTCTTCGTCTTCGACAATCTTGGCAGCTACATCCTCTTTGCGGCGCTCTTGGCCTACATGCACTCTCGTATCGGCAGAGCAAGCGTTCTGGCCAGGACAGTCACGCAGACGACCGTAAATATCGCCATGCTTCCGGTGGCTCTGCTTACTATCCTCGCTCTTTACTTCGTCAATGGTAAGCCTCTCACGGCCAATGCTGACCTTATTAAGGGCCTCCAGGCCTCGCAGGGAGGCGCGGCAGGCACCTCTGTGGCTATGAACTATCTTGAGTCGGCTTACAAGGGCTCGCGTCTTGGCAGACCGGAGACGGTGGAGTGGGTCGCCAACAGCGCCAGAAATATCCTAAGCTCAGATATTACTACCGAGGAAAAGAATAAATACTTCGAATTTGCCAAAAAGGCGGTGGTAGGCCAAGCCACCGAACTTCCGACCGATGCGCGCTATCAGTTGATCACGGGCTCCTTCCTCTCGAGCACCGGTTACCCGGATGACGCTTTGGCCTACCTCACACGCGCACAAAAGCTTATGCCCGGCAAGCAGCAAGTGTATTTCGAACTTGCTAACGCTCTTATCGCCAAACAAGATTACAAAGGGGCGCTTGTCTATCTCAAACAAGCTTATGAGATGGCGCCAGAGTACACCGAGGCACAGGTGATCTACCTTACGGGAGCGATCTATGCCGGAGAGAATGCTCTAGCCACCAGTCTTATCAAAGATCTCCCGGCAGATACCATCGCCAAGGACGATCGAGTGGCCAACGCCCTCTTCTCGACCGGCAAGTACGCTGATCTCGTCGCTATTCTGAAGCAGCGATTAAATTTGGAACCTGGGAACGCCCAAGTCTACGCCTCGCTCGCGTTGGCTTACGCCAAGGCCGGAGACAGAGCCAGCGCTATTGCCACTCTAGAAAATCTGGAAACAAAAAATCTCGTGCCGAAAGATCAAGTCGAAGGATACATCAAAGACATCAAGTCAGGAAATTTCTAAAAGATTTTAGAAATTTCTCTAAGAAAGTTATCCCCACATTAAACGTTTGTACTATTGTACGTGTCGTCTACACGTACGATAATAAATACAAGTCGCGCGTAGGAAATATTTGCAAAAATATTTCCCGCGACGTTACAAGTAATCGACGTTGGGCAACCAACTGTTAAAACAATGGCAGCAAAAAAGCGAAAGGCAGCAAAGAAGACCACTAAGAAGAAGTCTTCAAAGAAGAAGCGAGCATAACTCGCTAGCCTGAGAAAAACGCTCCCGCAAGAGCGTTTTTCTTTTGCAAAAAATGTGTTAAAATATGGCTCTAATGGCGTCTTTGAAGACCATTTTCGGTAGTTCTGAGGGCCGGACTATCAAGTCTTGGCAACCTTTTGTCGATAAGATCAACTTCCTTGAATCAGATTTTGAGAAGCTCTCTGCCGAGGGGCTTCGAGTTAAGACTGGCGAATTTAAAAGCCGCTTAACAAACGGCGAGAGCCTGGATGATCTCTTGCCAGAAGCTTATGCCGCTGTGCGCGAGGCGGCCAAGCGCACGCTCGGCCAAAGACATTTCGATGTGCAGCTCCTCGGGGGTATCGCTTTGCACAAAGGCGGCATCGCCGAGATGAAGACCGGAGAGGGGAAGACCTTGGTCGCGACCTTGCCTGCGTATCTCAACTCACTTACCGGTAAGGGCGTGCACGTGGTCACCGTCAACGATTATCTCTCAAGACGCGACGCGGTTTGGATGGGACAAGTCTATGCGTATCTCGGTCTCTCGGTGGGAGTGCTCAATACGCAAGAGTCCTTCCTCTACGACCTAAAGCACACCCAGGAAAATGAAGATACTATAAGAGACGTCACGGGCTCCTTCCACGTGGTGCATGAGTTCCTGCGTCCGGCTTCGAAGCGCGAGGCCTATCACGCCGATATCACCTATGGGACGAACAATGAATTCGGCTTCGACTACCTGCGAGACAATCTCCTTTACGACAAGCATCAGCTTGCCCAGCGCGACTTCCACTATGCTATTGTCGACGAAATAGATTCCATCCTTATCGACGAAGCTCGTACGCCGCTTATCATTTCCGCCAACACTTCGGAAGCCAGCGACTTGTACGTCCAATTCGCGAAGATCGTCAGAGAGTTAAACCAGGAAGAAGACTATACCGTCGATGAGAAGTATCACTCCATAGCTCTGACCCAAGCGGGCATCAGCAAGGCAGAGAGACTTTTAGGCATAGACAATATTTATACCGAAGGCGGCGTGCGGTACGTGCATCATTTAGAGACAGCCATCCGAGCTAAGGCCTTGTATCACGACGACAAGGAATACGTGGTCAAGGACAATGAGATCATCATCGTCGACGAGTTTACCGGCCGTATGCAGCCAGGGAGACGCTGGTCAGAGGGATTGCACCAAGCCATCGAGGCTAAGGAGGGGGTGCGGATCAAGGAAGAGTCACGAACCTTCGCCTCCATTACCTTCCAGAACTATTTCAGGATGTATGAGAAGCTTTCTGGCTGTACTGGTACGGCGCTTACCTCTAAGGAAGAGTTCTATAAGGTGTACGGGCTTGAGACGTATGTCATCCCCACAGCTAAGCCTGTGGCCCGCCTCGATCACAACGACCTTATCTTCCAGACTCAGAGCGGCAAGATGAAAGCGGTGTCGAAGAAGGTCAAAGAGCTAAACGCCAAGGGCCAGCCGGTGCTTATCGGTACGGTCTCGATCGAACACAACGAACTTCTCTCCACATATCTTAAATCCGAAGGGATAAGGCATGAGATGCTAAATGCCAAGAACCACGAGCGCGAGGGAGAGATCATCGCCCAAGCGGGCAAAAGGGGAGCGGTGACCATCGCCACCAACATGGCTGGTCGCGGCGTCGACATCAAACTCGGCGGTAATCCTGGCAGCGCAGAGTTGTATGAGGAGATCAAATCCTTGGGCGGGCTCTTCGTCTTGGGTACCGAGCGGCATGACGCCAGGCGCATCGACAATCAGCTTCGGGGCCGCTCAGGCAGACAGGGAGATCCCGGGGAGACCCAGTTCTTCGTCTCGCTTGAGGACTCGCTTATGAGGATCTTTGCTACAGACACCATCAAGAAGATGATGGGCCGCTTCAACATTCCGGAAGATGAGCCGATCGAAAATGGCCTCATCACTTCGTCTCTCGAGAAGGCTCAAGAAAAGATAGAGGGCTTCAACTTCGATGCCCGCAAGCACGTTTTGGAATTTGACGATGTCCTAAACTATCAGCGCACTATCATCTACAGTCGGCGCAAGGCGATCCTTAATGGTGGGCGCGAGGAAGTGGAGAGTTATATGAATGAGGCGGCCGCTTTTCTACCAGACGACATGCGCGGAAGGTTCCTGGAAAAGTTTGCCAGCTTCTTTGCCAAACCAGAATCCCTTGAGTCCATGCGAAGGGTCGTCCTCCAGACCCATGACCAATTCTGGGTTGATCACTTGGAGACCATGGAGTACTTGAGAAGCTCGGTCAATTTGCGCGCTTATGGCCAAAGAGATCCTTTGGTCGAATACAAGAAGGAGGGCCTGCGCTTCTTTAAGGAGATGGAAACTGGAATCGCTCGGCAAATCGCAGAGTTCGTCATAGCCCTTGATCCCAATGTAGAGTTCAACGCCCCACGGGCCTCTATTGAGAAGGTGGCCGAGAGCGTGGCTGACATCCGCAGCACGCTAGCCAATCCCGAAGGGAAAAATATTGGCAGGAATGATCCATGTTGGTGCGGAAGCGGCAAGAAGTATAAAAAGTGTCACGGGGCCAACTTATAATGTTTCAATTTATCCAAGATTGGGTACTCTCTGCTGGTGCGTGGGGTGCGCTAGGATTTTTCGTCGGGGCGCTTCTTGAGGAGGTGGCCTTCCCGTTTCCGTCGCCGCTTCTGCTTATTGGGGTGGCCTTCTTCTTCGGCAAGCCCCTTTCGATCCTTGTCGTGCTAAGAATGCTTTGGTCGGTCATACTGCCGATTGTTGTCGGAGCTACTGCAGGGTCGCTCGTCATCTATGGCATTGCCTACACTGGGGGGAAGGTGGCCATCATGCGCTTTGGTAAGAGGCTTGGCTTTACCTGGGAAGATGTGGAGAAGCTCCGAGAGAGGCTCTCTGCGAGAAAGTCTGATGAGCTGGTGCTCTTCCTCTCAAGGTGTCTGCCCTTTACCCCGACAACGCTCATTACCGTGATCGCAGGGACGATGCGGATGAATGTCTGGCTCTACACGCTTCTTACCTTCTCCGGCATATTTGTGCGGGTTACCTTGCTCTTCATCGGGGCACTGGTCTTTGGTCACACGATCTTCAAGTAGGGCTTCCTTTATCTCTCCACTTGACTATAATTGAAATTATGAAGAAAAATACTTTAGTCTGGGGCATTGCGGGGCTCGCGGTCATAATACTTATAGGATGGCTTATCGTGACTCCTGGTAAGGGCGGGAAGCTCGATGCCTTTGCCACTTGCCTTAAGGACCAGGGAGCCAAGTTCTATGGCGCCTTCTGGTGCCCGCACTGCCAGGCTCAAAAGGCGCTCTTTGGCCGTTCGGCGAAGCTCTTGCCATATATAGAGTGCTCCACTCCCAACGGAAATTCTCAAAATCAAGTCTGTAACGATGCCAAGATCGAAAGCTATCCAACCTGGGAATTCTCCGACGCCACAAGGCTTACTGGCGAGCAGACCCTAGCTGAGCTCTCTTCTAAGACTTCCTGCGTTCTTCCAGAGTAATATGACCCACTTTATCGAAGTATTGATCCCATATGGAGTGCTTCTATCACACTTTCTTCTTGGGTATATCCTCCTTGCGTATATATTTAGAGCTTCATGGGGAAGAGGGACAGTAGACTTTATAGGTAAGAGGGCAATCATATTGTCGTTTCTCGTCACGCTTCTGACCATATTCGGCAGCCTCTTCTATTCTGGAGTGCTGGGATTTGCTCCCTGTGAGCTCTGCTGGTGGCAGAGAGTCTTTCTATATCCTCAGGTAGTACTCTTCCTAACGGCGCTCAAGAATAAAGATAAGAAAGTTTTTAGTTATTCGGTACGTCTTACCATACTCGCACTTGTCGTAGCTCTGTATCAGGTATATACCCTCTATGGCGGGACTTCCTTCCTTGCCTGCACCTCTCTGGGTGGCGCTTGCACGAAACTGTATGTAAACGCTTTCGGCTACATCAGTATCCCTGTCATGAGCCTGACGACATCTGTGTACTTACTCATACTCGCATTCTTCTCAAAAAAATATGACCAAAACAATCGCAACGCATAATGGCATGTTCCATACGGATGATATCTTTGCCGTTGCGACCCTCCTGAATATATATCCAGATGCTGAAGTGATTCGCACTCGAGATGCGGAGAAAATCAAAGCCGCAGACGTGGTTGTGGATGTCGGGTTTGAATATGATCCGATCAAAGAGCGCTTTGATCATCACCAACCGGGCGGGGCGGGGATGAGGCCCAACGGAATAGCTTATGCCTCCTTTGGCCTGGTCTGGAAGGAATACGGAGAGCGCCTAGCGGGCGTTGAGGGCAAAACTTTGATAGAGGAGAAGCTTGTTATGCCGATTGATGCACCAGATAACGGCATTGCAACGTATACTCCAATCTTTGAAGGGGTGCGCCCGTATACAATCCATGATTTCTTCTACTCCTTCATTGGTGATTATGCTGGTGGAGAAGAGTATCTTTATAAAACCTTCATAGAGTGTGTTAAGGTGGCTAAAGGATTACTGGAAAGAGAGATTAAAAAAGCGCAAGAAAGAGTAGAGAGTATGAAGGTTGTAAGGGAGATCTATGATAATAGCCCAAACAAAGCAATTATCGTGCTCGAGAAGGCTCTACCTTGGGAGGCGGTACTTACTCCCATCTTTGATACCCGCTTTGTAGTTTATCCGAGGAGGGAAGGCAATTGGGGGGCGAAGGCCGTCCCAGCTCTTGTTAACGGATTTGAACGAAAAGTATACTTCCCAGAAAGTTGGGCTGGTAAAATGGACGAGGAACTTAAAGATGTCAGCGGAGTCGAGGGCGCAGTGTTTTGTCATAGAGGCAAATTCTTAGCGGTAGCTAACTCAAAGGAGGCTGCCATTGAGCTTGCCGAAAAGGCCTTAAATGCGTAAGGTTAGGGCATGTTCGTAGATGAAATAACACTACACCTAAAGGCCGGCAGGGGAGGAGACGGCGTCGTGCGCTGGCGGCATGAGAAGAGCAAGGAATACAGCGGACCATCCGGCGGCAACGGCGGCAAGGGTGGAGATGTGTATGCGGTGGCCGTTAAGGACCTTGGCATCCTCTCTCAATACCGGCAGGAAAAGGTCTTCGCCGCTAGCAATGGAGCGGACGGAATGAAGGACTCCAAGCAAGGAGAGTCAGGGGAGTCGATCGAAATGAGATTACCCGTAGGCTCGATAATAAAAAATCTCACTACCGGGCACACATTCGAACTTCTAAATGAGGGTGATCGGATCAAGCTTTTGTCTGGCGGCCGCGGCGGACTGGGCAATGAGTTTTTCAAATCTTCTGTGAATATTCGCCCGGAGGAGCGGACGCTCGGTGAGGAGGGGGAGGAAGCCGATTTCTTCATCGAGCTTGAGCTGGTGGTCGACTTCTCTTTAGTCGGGCTGCCGAATGCCGGTAAGTCGAGTCTCTTAAACGCCTTGACCCATGCGAATTCAAAGGTTGGTGCCTTCGCTTTCACCACGCTTGAGCCGCACCTCGGTGATCTATATGGAGTCATCCTTGGGGATATTCCGGGACTTATCGAAGGGGCCTCGGAGGGTAAGGGCCTTGGTGATAAATTCTTGAGGCATATTAAGCGCACTAAGGCTATCCTCCATCTTATTTCTTCAGAAGAGGAGGATCCTGTCGGAGCTTATAAAATTGTTCGCAAGGAGATCGGGCTCTATAATAAAGATATCCTTCTAAAGCCCGAGATCATTATCCTGACAAAGGTGGATCTGATCGCGCCTGAGATCATGGCAAACAAACTTGAAACCCTTCGATCTCTGTCCAAAGATGTCATCCCCGTATCAATAATCGATGACGCGCTTATAAAAGATCTCAAAGATTTCATCACCAACTTCCGTTCATGACAGAATACGTACCAACTATCGGCCTTGAGATCCATGCCGAGCTTCGCACAAAGACGAAGATGTTTTGTAACTCCAAAAACGATACCGACGAGGCACGCCCCAATGTAAATATCTGTCCGGTATGCCTGGGCTACCCGGGAACGCTGCCTGTGATAAACAGGGAAGCGGTGAAGCATGTCTTGCGCTTCGGCGTCTCTGTCGGTGGGACGCTCGCTGACTATACCGAGTTTGACCGTAAGAACTACTTTTACCCCGATATTCCTAAGGGTTATCAGATCAGTCAATACAAGTTCCCTTTAGTTGCAGGCGGAGAGCTCAAGGGAGTGAAGCTTACCCGGGTGCATCTTGAGGAGGATACCGCCAAGTCTTCGCATGAGGTACTCGAGCACAGTCTCGTCGACTTTAACCGAGCAGGAGTGCCGCTTATGGAACTTGTGACCGAGCCGGTCATGCATAGTGCGGAGGAGGCCGCCAACTTCGCCCGCGAACTGCAACTGTTGCTTGTCTACCTCGGTGCAAGTACCGCCAATATGGAGAAGGGCGAAATGCGCGTTGAAGCCAACATCTCGGTGAGCAAAGACATTGATACGCTTGGTACTAAAGTGGAAGTAAAGAACCTGAATTCTTTTAAGGCAGTAGAAAAGGCTATACGATTCGAAATCGCACGACATGCAGAATTATTGGAGAGAGGGGAGAGCGTCGTCCAAGAGACTCGAGGGTGGGATGAACATGCTGAAAAGACCTTTTCTCAAAGAGCGAAGGAGAACTCGCACGACTATCGTTACTTCCCGGATCCCGATCTGCCAAAGCTCTTTGTAAGTGAGATATCAGAATTCTCAGAGGGAGCCCTAAAAAATACTTTACCCGAGCTGCCCTGGGAGAGGAGAGACCGCTATGTGAAGGATCTCGGCATCAAGCCAGAAGATGCGGAGATCTTCATCAGGAATATCGAGCTTGGGAAATACTTCGAAGAAACTGCAAACGTACTTGAAAATAAGACTTTGAATCAAACGGCCTCTAATTACATAACCTCAGATCTAAAGACCCCTATTCCTCCAGAGGCTTTGGCAGAAATTATACGCATGACAAGCGATGGAACACTTTCCTCTCGCGGAGCAAAAGATATCTTAAAGATAATACAATCTGATGGAGGAGACCCGAGAACTATCGCAAATGAAAAAGGCCTCGTACAAAAAAGTGATATGGCAGAATTAGAAAAGATCGTTCAAGAACTTATCTTGGAGAACAGCGCAGCTGTCGGCGAGTACAAATCTGGCAAAGAAGCCTCCCTCCAATTTCTGATCGGTCAGGGGATGAAGAAGACAAAAGGCAGCGCCAATCCCAGTGTCTTAAAAGAAATTTTTATTCGTCTTCTTCGTGCCGGATGAGGAGCTTCTTCATCTTGCTCTCTGCGTTGCTCTTGCTTGTACCGCCCTCGATGTCCTCGATAACCTTCTCAAGAGCGGAGAGTTTGTAAACGCGGTAATTATTCATTGGGTGCCTGTTAGCTCGAAACTTGCCTGACTTGTCCCAATTGCGCAAAGTAAGAGGAGTAACTCCAAGGATCTCCGCTGCCTCCTTTATTGAAAAATATACTTCTTTCATACTATTAGTTACATAAACATTACTAATCCTATACATACAAATTTACTACTTATTGCAATTTCTATCAAGGTTTATGTGTTGATAACTTATTTCGAGCTAATTTTAACAAATTAATTTATTTTGTAAAAAATTTTTAAGCTGGCAACATAGAAATTTTTAAAATTTAATCTAAATTTGCACTTGAGCTATCCCCAGATTTTTCATAGGACATTTTACTGCCGAGATTTATAATTTACATTGATGAATAAAGATCTTTTCCTCGAAGGTGTTGAATACATCTCGGCTGGCCAAGCTGCAAAAAAAATTGGATACGCAAGTGACTACGTCGGCCAACTTTGCCGAGATGGAAAAGTCCCTGGTAAATTAATTGGTCGTACATGGTACGTAGATTTTTCTTCCCTTCTTAATCACAAGATAAGTAGTTCTACGCGAAAGAAAAAATCAGCAGTAGCAACAGAAATTAACGATGGAACTTCTTTCGTCGCTGTCCCAACCGAAGTAAAATCAGAAGAAAATCTCCCTAGAAAATTAAAAGAAAGCACTCCTGTAGAAGCAAAAATTTCAGCTATATCTCGTCAGGCCGAGCCGAGATATACACCGCTAAAGATCAAAATTCCTCCGCCAAGAGCTTTTGTCATCACCAAGAAGCCCTCACGAGCATTCAAAATCATAAAAGTTTCGATAGGCACTTTCCTTTTCCTGATGCTTGCCGTTAGCACCCTTTCCATGGGGCTTGAGGGTAGTCCCAATCCTCTCAAACTCGCGACTGCCCTCTTCTCAGAAACTAATACTGCCGCAGTGGGGCAGGGCCAGGGCATTGTGGTGGTTCCAGACTCAGCTGATCACAATGCACTTGTGTCGCGGATACAAAACTTTTTCTCTGATGATGTCACTATCGCCTTCGACGAAGATGCTGATACGGGAGTGATCACTCCGGTATTCCATGAGGGAGACGATAGCGAACATTACGCATTCGTCATGGTACCTATCAAGAAAGCACAATGAGTTTCAAGCGCCTTTCCATCTCAGTGTTGCTCTTGTCGGTGATCTTCTCACCGCTTAGCCTCTTTGCGCAGGAGATGTCTTCAGGTGGCTACGCTATACAAAGTGATAGCGTAAACTTCGCAGGAGGAAAAAGCTCCTCAGCTTCCTACAATGTCGAAGATACTGCCGGCGAGATTGCCACCGGCCCTTCAGCAAGCGCGAGCTACAGTTTGAAAGATGCTGGATACCAAAGCACGACTGGTCCAGTGACGACTCCAGACACTTCGGCGCCGTCGACTCCCGCCAATGTGAATGCTACGGCGGTGTCCTCGGCCAGTATTGAAGTTACCTGGGACGCTTCGACAGACAATGTCGGGGTGGACAGCTATCGCATATACCGAGACGCGGTGCTCGTTGCCGATGTGGCCATCTTCCCAAGAGATTTTGTCGATACTGGCCTAACCCCAGACACCCTCTACGCATATAACGTCTCGGCGGTCGATGCCGCCGGAAATGAGTCAGCTCTCTCGGTATCAGCAAGCGCCCAGACGCTGGCTCTACCGGTTTCTGTCACGCCGGGATCCTCCCCCGGTTCTTCGTCAGGCCGTACTTTGCAGTTGACCAACTTCATCATAGTGCCGAGTGATACGAGCGCTCTGGTCTCCTTTACCACCTCAGTGCCTGTGACGACCAAAATAGAGTGGACCGCGTCCGGAGTGGTGCGCAGTGTTCTCAGCAATGAATTGAAGACCGAACACCACCTTACTCTTAACTCGCTCGTACCGGCGACCGGATACAATGTGCGCATTATTGTCACGACAGCGCTCGGAGTACAGACAACCTTTGAGGGTATTGGATTCAGGACGCTCACGGTGGTAAACGTCGTCAGCCCGCTAAACGTCACAAACTTATCCGCTACTCATACAGAGAACGACATCGAGCTTGCCTGGTCCTTGCCGAAGGATCCTTCGATCGTGGGAGTGCGTCTGGTGCGCTCAACAAGTTTCTATCCGACGTCGCCGGATGACGGGAAAATAATTTTCGAAGACTTTAATGGCGGCAAGGCTCTAAACTTCTCCGATACAGACGTGGTGGTGGGAAAGACTTATTACTACGCGATCTTTACCAAAGACATCTCGGGCAACTTTTCCTCTGGGGTGGTGGCGCATGCGAGCATCCCGCTTCCAGGAGAGCCGGTCGCTACGACCACTCCGCTCGACAATCTGCCTGAAGCCGCTAACGTCGATCCGGCCATTGCCGCCCTCGTCACGAAAGACTTCCTCTTTATCCAAGATGGAGACAGCTTGCCTGTATCCGGTGACACGGTCACTATAAACGGCAACAAGAATTTGACGGTCGCGCTCAAGTATTACCACCTGCCGGAGGTCTTGAAGACCGTGGCAGTGACTCTGGTGGGATGGGAGAACGGAAGTCCAAAATCCTTCACTTTCCTTTTGCGCGCCAATCGCGACAAGACTCGTTATGAGGCAACTATCGGTGCTCTGGTGGTGGGAACGTATGGCTTGAAGATCACCGTCATCGACTTCAAGAATCAAGGCTTGAAAAAGATCGCCGGCACGCTCGTCGCGGGTGAGAACCTAGAGGCAGCTGCGCAAGAGATTTCTGGTAAGGACATAATGGTAGTCCTCGGCGTCGCTCTCCTCATATTGTTGGCGGTCTTCGGCAACTGGTTACGCAAATACTTCCTTAGGCGCCGCCGATTTGCTCGGGCGGTCATGCCGGTATTGTTTGCGGTGTTCCTCTCCGGGATCTTGGCTGCCTCTGTCTTGGCCCAGACATTTAATGCCAGCTTCAATCCTGAAATAAATTATCAAGGAAGGCTCACTGATACGAGCAATACTCCAGTCGCTGACGATTCGTACAATATGCGCTTCAAGCTCTACACCACTTCGACTGGGGGAGCGCCAATTTGGACTGAGACGGATTCTCTAAGCGATACGGTGACAGTTTCCTCAGGACTCTTCTCGCTTATGCTCGGTTCGACGACCGCGCTCTCGGGGGTGGACTTCAATCAGACTTTATACCTTTCGGTAGAGATCGGCGGTACCTCGACTGTACCTGTGTGGGATGGAGAGATGAGCCCAAGAAAGGTGCTTGGCGCGGTGCCTGCGGCATTTGTCTCAGACACACTCGACGGCCTTGATTCGACGCAGTTTGTCAGAAGCGACGCTACCTCGACCATTGCTTCCTCGTCCTCACAAACACTCCTAACTATCAATCAGACTGGTACAGGAAACCTTTTGGATATTCAGAAGTCCGGTGTCTCTCAACTTACGGTCGGTGGAACTGGGATAATCTTCACCAACTCCACCGGTACCTCTGCTACCACCACTAATCTCTTCGCTACCACCGCCTCCACCACCAACTTCTTCGGAGCTGGACTTAGTACATGTAATAGTGCCGGTAATGCTCTGACCTACAACGGGGCGGGGAAGTTTGGCTGTGGATCTTTCACTACTGCGGCCTCTTCCACGCTTCTAGCAGACAACAATACCTTCAGCGGTGCTAACACCTTCTCACAAACTATCACTGGTTCCATCTCCGGTAACGCCGGCAGTGCCACCGTTCTCCAAAATGCTCGTACCATTAACGGCACCTCCTTCAACGGTACGGCCAACATCACGATCATGGCGGCTTCGTCCACTTTACTCGCAGACAATAATACCTGGACGGGAGGAAATATCTTTGGTAATGCCACAACGACAAATGCCACCACGACCTCTCTGTTTACCACAAACGGCACTCTCACAAATCTTTTGTATACGACGGCTAACGGTGGAGCTATTACCTCGACTGGTCTTGGAAGCTTCGCCAATCTTTTTGCCTCTGGATCAACGACGCTCCAAAACTTCACTGGTCTTAATTCAACGACGACCAATGCTACGACCACATCGATCTTTAGTGCTATTGCTTCTTCGACCAATCTTTTCTCGGCGGCGGCAAGGTTGGGTGCGCTGACCTTGGGAAATATTATAGGCACCACGCAGTGTCTCCATGTTGATACTAACGGAGTAGTCTCTGGTACTGGAGTGGAGTGCGGTAGCGGTTCTGGCTCCGTCACCTCAGTCTCGAACGTAGATGGTACACTCACCATTTCTCCCACCACTGGAGCAGTCGTTGCCTCACTTAATCTCGGCACAGGGAATGTCTGGACAGCCGCTTCGACCACCTTTGTAAACGGCGTCACTCTCGGTCGCTCGACTACTACTAACGCCACCACAACAAACTTTTTTGCCACTACTGCATCCACTACCAACCTCTCAGTCGCTAATACTATTCAAGGATCGGTCTCGGGTAATGCCGGTACGGCAACAGCTCTTCAAAATGCACGTACTATTAACGGTACCTCCTTCGACGGCACGGCCAACATCACGATCACGGCGGCTTCGTCTACTCTTCTGGGAGATACTAATACATGGACTGGGGACAATGTCTTCGGCAACGCCTCCTCTACTAACTTCTTTGCCACTACGGCAAGTTCCACCAATCTCTTCTCCACTGCTCTGACCACCGGCCTCATCACTTCCGGTCTTGTGAATGGCC
This sequence comes from Candidatus Parcubacteria bacterium, assembly GCA_019661895.1. Taxonomy (GTDB): domain Bacteria; phylum Patescibacteriota; class Minisyncoccia; order Phycocordibacterales; family Zambryskibacteraceae; genus JAIFWN01. The sequence continues at coordinate 40,012 of JAIFWO010000002.1, forward strand.
AAACAATCTCAAGCGCCGCCAACTTTACCGGCACCCTTACCACCTCGGGTCTCGGCACGTTTGGCAATCTCCTCACTACAGGCTCCTCGACGCTCCAAAACTTTACGGCTCTTAACTCCACCTCTACAAATGCGACAACGACGTCATTATTTGCTTCTACGGCTTCTTCAACAAATCTCTTTAGCTCCAGCGGCAACATCGGTCTTCTAACCATAGGCAACTCCACCTCATCTAACGCTACTTCCACCAATTTCTTTGCCACTACAGCAAGTTCAACGAATCTCTTCTCAACAAGTTTAAATACAGGCCTTATCACCTCCGGTAACGTTAACGGCCAGACCGTAAGCTCTGCGGCTAACTTCACGGGAACTGTTACCGCCACGGGGGGCCTCACCACGCTCTCCAATCTCTTGCTTGCTGGCTCGACAACGCTTCAGAATCTGACCTTCGTTAATGCCACTGGTAGTGCTGCTACGACCACGAATTTGTTTGCTACCAGTTTGACGGCAGGAACGCTCAAGACCACGAGCACTGCTACTATCGGCGGGAGTCTCTTTATCAGTACAGTGCTCAACTGTAATTCCTCATCACAATCTCTCCAAACAGACGGGTCTGGTATTGTGTCTTGCGGAACTATAACCGGAGGCGGTGCATCCGTTGGTGGCGGCTGGGCCTCGCTCGCTCCAAATATCGTGAGACTCTCGACGACCACCGATCTTGTCGGTGTCGGCACAACCAGTCCATATGCCAAAGTCTCGATTAACTCTGGCGCCCAAGCTACGACCACCTTGGCGCTTGTGCCGGTCTCTGGTCAGACGGCTAATATCATAGATATATACGACATCTCCAGTAACCTCTCGAGCGTCTTTACCTCTGGGGGACGATTGGGCATCGGCTCGACTTCGCCATCATCAATGCTTACTGTCGGCGGGGAAGCATATATAGACGGTGATCTCACCGTCTCTGGAGCGAGCGGTTTACAAAACTTTACGGCTCTTAACTCCACCTCGACCTCCGCCACCACTACCAACCTCTTCGCCACTACAGCCTCTACCACGAACTTCTTCGGGGCCGGACTTAGTACTTGCTCAAGCGCTGGGAACGCCTTGACATATAATGGATCAGGGAAGTTCGGATGCTCGACCATTACCGCGGCTTCCACCACTCTTCTTGTAGACAATAACGCCTTTACCGGAGCCAATACTTTTGTTGGAGTGACGATTACCCGTTCCACTACCACTCAAGCTACCACTACAAACTTCTTCTCAACTACAGCTTCAAGTACGAACCTCTTTAGTACGAACGGCAACATTGGCCTTCTCACTATAGGCAACTCCACCTCATCCAACGCCACTTCCACTAACTTCTTTGCTACTACCGCAAGTTCCACTAATCTCTTCTCCACCACTCTTACCACTGGCCTTATCACTTCTGGGCTTATCAATGGCCAAACAATCTCTTCCGCCGCCAACTTCACCGGCTCACTTACGGCTTCAGGCTTAGGTACATTTGGTAATCTCTTAACTTCAGGATCTTCTACTTTCCAGAACTTCACTTTCGTTAATGCTACTGGCACCTCGGCTACCACCACCAATCTCTTTACCACCACAGCTTCCACTACCAACTTCTTCGGAGCCGGGCTTAGTACATGTAATAGTGCAGGCAATGCTCTTACTTACTCTGGAGGCAAGTTTGCTTGCTCGAGCGTTACCGCCGCCTCCTCTACGCTCCTCGCAGACAACAACACCTTCACAGGAGCAAACATCTTCAACAACATCACTCGCTCCACCACTACTTCCGCTACTACTACCTCGCTCTTCTCTACTACCGCATCATCTACCAATGTCTTCTCCACCAATGGCAATATTGGCCTCTTAACCATAGGCAACTCCACCTCATCTAACGCTACTTCCACTAACTTCTTTAGTACTACAGCAAGTTCCACCAACCTCTTCTCCACTGCTCTCACCACTGGTCTCATTACCTCAGGCAACGTGAACGGCCAGACGATCTCTTCCGCAGCTAACTTCACTGGTACTCTCACTGCTTCTGGCTTAGGAACATTTGGCAATCTTCTCTCCTCTGGTTCTTCCACCTTCCAAAACATCACCTTCTTGAATTCAACGAGTACCAACGCCACCACGACTTCTCTCTTCACTGCCACCGCCTCCACCACCAACCTCTATGTGGCCACGGGAGCAGGCTGTCTCCAGGTAGATTCGGCCGGCAAGGTCTTCTCCATTGGCTCTGCTTGTGGTACAGGAAGCGGCTCTGTGACCTCCGTCTCAGATAATGGAGGAGGTACGCTCACTATTTCTCCTACCACTGGAGTGGTGTCCGCTTCTATTAATTTGGGCAATTCAAACGTCTGGACGGCCGCTTCCACAACGTTTGTGAATGGAGTGACTTTGGGCCGCTCGACCACTACCAACGCGACTACTACCTCTCTCTTCTCCACTACAGCCTCGAGTACAAATCTTTTTAGTACGAATGGTAACATCGGTATCCTGACCATAGGTAATGCAACTTCTTCTAACTCATTCTCAAGTACCGCCTCAAGTACTAACCTCTTCTCCACCAATGCCAGCTTGGGACAGGTAACACTTGCTAACGCCACCTCGACCACTCTCTTCTCCACCGTTGCCTCCTCTACCGATCTCTTCTCTACCGCTCTCACCACTGGCCTCATCACTTCCGGCAACATTAACGGCCAGACTATCTCTTCCGCAGCCAACTTCACCGGTACTCTTACTGCTTCTGGCTTAGGAACCTTTGGCAACCTCTTGTCTTCGGGATCATCCACTTTACAGAACTTCACCTTCGTTAATGCTACTGGCACCTCGGCTACGACCACGAATTTCTTTGCCACTACGGCTTCATCAACAAACTTGTTCGCGGCTGCCTCTCAGTTAGGATCCGTCACAATCAATAGTATTACCGGCTCCACTCAATGTTTGCGCGTCGACTCGACCGGCAAGATATCCGGCACCGGATCAGATTGTTCAACGGCGGGCAGTAGCGGCTCGGTCAATCTTGGTAATCAAGGCCAGGTGCCTTATTACAGCGCCAATGCCACCACGACTCTCTCAGCCACCTCTACGATATTTATCGCTACCAATGAGAATGTCGGTATAGGCGACACCAATCCGCAAAACAAATTGAGCGTGAATGGAAGCGTGGCCATTACGGCGGGCAATACCTATAAGTACGACGGCATCAATATCGCCGCTGGAGAAAAGACCTTGAAGAATTACTTCTTCGGCAATGCCGGGAATATAAGCGCCTTGGGTAGTGACAACGTCGGGGTAGGCGATCTCGCTCTCTTTACCATCGCTGGAGTCTCGGCTGGAGCCTCTTCGAAGAATACGGCCGTGGGCTCGTGTGCTCTCTGTAATCTTGGCTCTTCGGGAGTTTCCTCGGCCAACACGGCTCTTGGATACCATGCTGGTGCTGGGGTATTGGCTGCCGGTGCCGACGACAACACGGCTGTAGGAAACCTGACTATCACCGACTCGGTTGGATCACGTAACACCGCCCTCGGATCCGAAGCGCTCTCTCTATTATATGGAAACGGCGGGAGTGCCAATGTGAAGAATAATACCGCAGTCGGCTTCCAGGCCCTCTCGACCGGGTCTAACTCGATAGCGTCCTCGACGGCTCTTGGTTATATGGCTGGATTCGCAAGCACTGGATCAGATGATCTCTTCCTTGGCGCTCAGGCAGATGCACTTTCGGGTGGGCTTACTAACGTCACGGCCATCGGTGCCATGGCCAAAGCTGGCAGCTCGAACTCATTTATTCTTGGAGGGACAGGAAGCTATGCTGTGAACGTGGGTATCGGCCTTACCACTCCCTCGGCGCGCCTTACCGTAAAAGGTACAAGCGGTCAGACCAATGATCTTGTGCAAGTAGCCTCGTCGACCGGTACCGCCCTCTTTACCATAGACAGCGTTGGCAATATTACCGCGAGCGGACTTGCTACATTCTCAGATCTTACTACGACCGGTGTGGCCACATTGCCGAGTATCCTCTTCACCAACGCCACCGGCACCTCGGCTACCACGACTAACTTCTTCTCCACTACCGCCTCCACCACCAACTTCTTCGGAGCCGGGCTCTCTACTTGTAGCAGTGCCGGCAATGCTCTGACCTACAACGGGGCAGGGAGGTTTGCTTGCGGATCTATTACCACTGCGGCTTCTTCAACCCTCCTTGCAGACAACAATACTTGGACAGGTTCCAACATCTGGACAGCCGCTTCTTCAACATTCGTCAACGGAGTGACTCTTGGTCGCTCCACCACTACTTCAGCTACCACCACCTCTCTCTTCTCCACCACTGCCTCCTCAACCAATCTCTTCTTCACCACCGCTTCCGGAGGCAACCTTACCTCATCGGGTATTGGTACCTTTGCCAACCTTCTCTCCAATGGATCATCGACTCTCCAAAACTTCACCTTCGTTAACGCTACCGGCACCTCGGCAACAACGACTAACATCTTTGCTACGACCGCCTCCTCTACTAATCTTTTTGCCACCACAGAAAACATCGGCTTCTCACTCATTGGCCGTTCTACTACTACGGCAGCTACTACGACTAATCTCTTCTCCACTACCGCCTCAAGTACAAATCTCTTCTCCACCGCTCTGACCACTGGTCTCATTACCTCCGGCAACGTGAATGGCCAAACAATTTCTTCCGCTGCCAACTTTACGGGTACTCTAACTGCGACTGGTGGTTTAACCACGCTCTCGAATCTTCAGGTAAACGGGTCTTCGACGCTCCAAAACTTCACTGGTCTTAATTCAACGACGACGAATGCGACGTCTACAAGCCTCTTTACCACCACAGCCTCTACCACCAACTTCTTCGGGGCTGGACTTAGTACTTGCTCAAGCGCTGGGAACGCCCTAACTTACGATGGTGCAGGGAAGTTTGCCTGTGGATCTATTACCACAGCAGCTTCCTCCACTCTCTTAGTTGATAACAATGCCTTCACTGGTCTCAATACATTTACGGATTTGAAGTTAGTCACTCGCTCCACTACTACGGCCGCAACAACTACGAATATCTTTAGTACCACCGCTTCAAGCACCAACTTCTTTAGTACGAATGGAAATATCGGTCTATTAACAATAGGTAATTCCACTTCTTCAAATTCTACTTCTACTAATTTCTTCTCCACTACAGCAAGTTCGACGAATCTTTTTGCCACCATTCTTAATACTGGAAATATCACATCGACTGGCCTCATTACCGCAGCTAATCTCTTGGCTACAGGTTCATCTACTCTCCAGAACTTCACAGGTCTTAATTCAACGACGACGAATGCTACATCTACCAATCTCTTCGCCACTACGGCTTCCACCACCAACTTCTTCGGCGCTGGGCTCTCAAGCTGTTCAGGCGCTACCAACGCTCTAACCTACAACGGGGCAGGGAGGTTTGCTTGCGGCTCTATTACCACCGCCGCTTCTTCAACACTTTTGGCAGACAATAATGCCTTCTCGGGTAACAATTCCTTTGCCAATCTCTTGGTGAATGGCTCTTCCACTTTGCAGAACTTCACCTTTATAAATGCTACTGGTACTTCGGCTACGACCACTAATCTCTTCTCTACCACAGCAAGTTCAACAAATCTTTTCTACACTACAGCTTCTGGTGGTAACGAAACACTTTCTGGATTACTCACCGCTTCAAACATTCGAGCCAACGGCTCCACCACTCTCCAGAACTTCACGGGAGTTAACGCTACTACCTCAGGAGCCACAACAACTAACGCATTTGCAACCACTGCTTCCTCAACTAACCTCTTTAGTACGAACGGCAATATCGGACTTCTTACAGTAGGCAATTCAACATCTTCCAACGCCACTTCCACTAACTTCTTTAGCACTACGGCAAGTTCCACTAATCTCTTCTCCACCACTCTTACCACTGGCCTTATCACTTCTGGGCTTATCAATGGCCAAACAATCTCTTCCGCCGCCAACTTCACCGGCTCACTTACGGCTTCAGGCTTGGGAACATTTGGGAATCTTCTCTCCAATGGCTCGTCTACACTTCAAAACTTCACCTTTATAAACGCCACTGGCACTTCTGCTACCTCAACGAACTTCTTTGCAACCACCGCTTCAAGTACAAATCTCTTTGCCACAAACGAAAACATTGGCTTCTCACTCATTGGCCGTTCTACTACTACCGCTGCCACTACCACCTCTCTATTCGCTACCACTGCCTCTACTACCAGCTTCTTCGGGGCTGGTCTATCTACCTGTTCTGGTGCTACTAATGCCTTGACCTACGATGGAGCGGGGAAGTTTGCTTGCGGTTCGATTACCACCGCCGCTTCTTCTACACTTCTGGCGGACAATAATACCTTCACCGGAGCAAATATCTTCAATAACATCACCCGCTCTACCACCACTTCAGCTACCACCACCAATCTCTTTAGTACCACTGCTTCAAGCACCAATCTCTTTAGTACTAATGGAAATATCGGTCTGTTAACAATAGGAAATTCAACGAGTACTAACGCCACTACGACAAATACATTCTCCACTACAGCTTCCTCAACCAACCTCTTCTCAACAAGTTTAAATACTGGCTTGATCACTTCTGGGCTTATCAATGGCCAAACAATCTCTTCCGCCGCCAACTTTACGGGTACACTTACCACTTCAGGTCTCGGCACGTTCGGCAACCTTCTCTCCAATGGATCATCAACTTTCCAAAATATCACCTTCGTTAATGCTACTGGTACCTCGGCTACGACCACTAATCTGTTTGCGACGACGGCTTCTACCACCAACTTCTTCGGAGCCGGACTTAGTACATGTAATAGTGCATCGAACGCATTGATATACGATGGAGCGGGGAAGTTTGGCTGTAACACAATCTCTGGTACCGCCGCCTCCTCCACCCTCCTCGCAGACAACAACACCTTCACCGGAGCAAACATCTTCAACAACATCACTCGCTCCACTACTACTAATGCCACCACTACTACCATCTTCTCTGGTACTGCCTCTTCCACCAACTTGTTCTCTACTAATGCTAACCTCGGTCTCGTCACAATAGGCAACTCCACCTCATCTAACGCCACTACCACCAACCTCTTCTCTACCACAGCAAGTTCAACCAATCTCTTCTTCACCACCGCTTCCGGAGGCAGCCTTACCTCATCGGGTATTGGTACCTTTGCCAACCTTCTCTCCACAGGCTCTTCCACTCTCCAAAACTTTACAGGTCTTAATTCCACTACCACCAACGCTACTACCACTACTATCTTTGCTACCACGGCTTCGAGTACCAATCTCTTCGCTACGAATGCCAACCTCGGTCTCGTCACTCTTGGTAGATCTACTACCAGCGATGCAACAACCACCAACCTCTTCGCCACCACAGCTTCTACCACTAACTTCTTCGGGGGAGGACTATCAACATGCACCGGCTCAAATGTGCTTCAGTGGAGCGCTGGCAAATTCTCATGTGCTGCATCCGCTAGCTCGGCTTCCTCAACCCTCCTCGTAGATAATAACGCCTTTACCGGAGCCAATACCTTTGTGGGAGTGACGATTACTCGTTCTACCACCACTTCTGCCACTACTACCTCGCTTTTCAGTACCACGGCTTCTTCTACAAATCTCTTCTCCACCAATGGCAATATCGGACTTCTTACAATAGGCAACTCAACTTCTTCTAACTCCACCTCCACCAACCTCTTTGCCACTACCGCAAGTTCGACCAACCTCTTTTCTACGGCTCTGACCACAGGCCTTGTCACTTCCGGTCTTGTGAATGGCCAAACAATCTCAAGCGCCGCCAACTTCACTGGCACCCTCACTGCCACTGCCGGCTTGACCACTCTTTCAAATCTTTTGGTAACAGCCTCTTCTACTGTTGGTAACGGCACTCAAGCCGGAGGATTGACTATCAATGGCCAAGCCACTACTACCAATCTTTTAGTGACTGGGTCATCGACACTCCAAAACTTTAGTTTTGTGAATGCTACTGGTACTTCTGCAACAACAACGAACTTCTTTAGCACCACAGCTTCCTCGACCAATCTCTTCTCGACCTCACTTAACACTGGTTTAATTACTTCCGGCAACGTGAATGGCCAAACCATAAGTTCTGCTGCCAACTTCACCGGGACTCTTACTGCGACTGGTGGCCTGACCACTTTGTCCAATCTTTTCCTCTCTGGCTCAACCACTCTCCAGAACTTCACTGGTATAAATTCCACTACCACCAATGCCACGACTACCTCACTTGCTATTAGAAGTATTACTGGTTCGACGCAGTGTTTGCATGTAGATACCAATGGTTTGGTTACCGGCACAGGCAGCGATTGCGGAGCAAGCAGCGCCTCAACCGACAAATTCGCCACTTCGACCACGCAAAACTTCACCATCACGCCTAACTCAGCAGTGGCCCTTGTCATTGGCCGCAATGCTACCACCACGAGATCGTTGTTGGAAGTAAATGGCACCACCACCGCCACTAACTTCGTGGCCACTTCGACGACAGCCTTTAGTACCTTCGCAGGCAATGTTGGTATTGGCACAACCTCTCCTTACAGGACACTCTCAGTAAATGGATTTATTAATACTGACGGAACAACTGGTGGTTATCAGATAGACGGCGTGACCGCTCTGCAAGCTAGTTCGACAAATTTCGGGACATTCATCGGTCTTGGGGCAGGAACTTCCACCAGCGCTACAGGTTTCCGCAACACCTACGGAGGATATTGGGCTGGACAAGGAGAGGTAAATGGCGATGATAACGCCAGCTTCGGCTACCGGGCGCTTGCTATAGGCAGCGGTAGTACCAACTCTGCCTTCGGCTCGTTCGCCTTGGAGAACAGCAGTGGCAATACCAACTCGGCATTAGGATATGCCGCTTTGCAAGCGAACACAGGAGGAATAAGCAACACTGCCGTAGGCGCCCAAGCTCTCACCGCCAACCTGAACGGATCAGAGAGTGTGGCAGTGGGCTATCAGTCTCTCGCGCTCTTCACCGGCACCGATCCCAATACCGCGCTAGGTACTTGGTCGCTCAATAAGACGACCAGCGGCGGGGGAAATACAGCCACAGGATATACTTCCTTGTTCAACAACACCACCGGATTTTCAAATACCGCCATAGGTCAGGATGCCCTTAACGCGGTTACCACCGGTTCTTTGAACACGGCGGTTGGTCGAAATGCTGACTCGAAGAATCGCACCGGCACCGCCAATACAACACTCGGCTACAATGCCTTACTTGGAGTAACAGCCAACTCTCACTCTTCATCCACAGCTGTCGGATACGGGGCGGGGTCTGCCGTGACCACCGGCAATGGCAATACCCTTCTCGGCTACAAGGTTGGAGATAACATCACGACCGGGAGTAACAACATTGTCATCGGCTACGACATCGACTCACCAACAGCCTCCAACTCGAACACTCTCAACATTGGCAACCTCCTCTTCGGTACTGTACTTGATGGAACGGGAACCACCATATCAAGCGGCAATATAGGCATCGCCTCTTCCACTCCGTGGGGCAGGCTCTCGGTCGAGATGGATACCATCGATCCTGCCTTCGTAATTGCTAACCAAGGCTCTTCGACGCCTTCCTTATATGTAGGTGGGGTAAACCAAAATGGCTTCGTGGGCTTCGGTACCACCACCACTCCTTCGCTGGCTCGCATTATTATCGATAATACCATCGGCTCTGATGCTGGATCGGGTATTGCCGTGGCCGGAGAGCACCAGATCTACACCTTCAACCCTTCGACGACGAATACAGTCCAAGTTGGTAACCGCACGATTGTGCAGAACTCTCCTGTCGGTGCTACGGCCACCAACACTGCCGTTGGTACACTCATTCGCATGATAGATAATAGTGGTATCTCAAACTTGGTCCGTGGGCTTGAGGTAGTGGCGAGCGCTGGTAATACCACCTTCGGAGTCAATACTGGCATCCGTGGTTCTGGGCACACCTTCGGCGTTCAAGGTATTACCACCGGGCTAGCTGGCGGCACCTCAACACCGGCTGCCATCTATGGTGAGAACTCTGGTACGACTCAGGGAGATATCTTGCGCCTCTATACTTCTACTATGACCACGGCGACCTCGGTGGCGAGCTTCTACCAAGAGATCTCAACCTTTACCGGCACTGGCCTGACTATGAACTTCGGCAAGGGTGGAGGAACATTCACGGGTAAGTTCGTGGACTTTAAGGTCAATGATAATACTCGCTTCAAGGTCGAGTATGGTGGTACCACGACGATTGGTCAATTGAGTCAAACCACCACTCAAGCTGGTATCCAAATTGGATACGGAGGACTTTGTGTTGATAACGATGGAGCATGTACCGCTACTACCACTGGCCGCGTCACCGCGCGTGAGTATATCACCGCCGGTGCCGACCTCGCGGAAGCTTACTACTCATCGGAGTCTCTCACTCCGGGAGATATCGTGTTTACTAAGGGTAAGTTCTACGTTGGCAAGGCCTCCTCCTCGACCGATCCGGTCATTGGAGTGGTCTCGACTAGGCCCGGCATGACACTCGGCACGGGCGAGGTGAAGTTCTCAAGCTTAAACGAATATCCAATTGGTCTCTCGGGCCGCGTGCCAGTCAGGCTCTCCACGGAGAATGGAGTGATAAATGTCGGAGACAAGATCGCCCTCTCGAGCATTGCTGGCGTGGGTATGAAGTATGATCCGACCAAGCCGGGCACTATCATCGGTATCGCCCTTGAGGCCTTCGACGGTACTGATGCACTCTCCGAGGGAACGGTGGAGGTGAAGACTCAAAAAGTTTCCTCAGGTTCCACATGCACGACGACGGAAAGTTCCGGCGACAAGCAGGCCTGGGGCGGTGGAGACAGCGAGGGCACTACGACGCACACCACTAGTACCGGGACAGAGACAAGCTGTACGCAAAATGAGGTCACCCTCATTCCCGATGCCGGGACAGCCGAGTCGAGCACGACCAATGCGGGCATGACGGTCAAGGTAGGTAGCGCGCTGGTCTTCCTCGGTATCGAACGCCCGACCCTTACAGCTAGCCAGGGCTCAATGACTCTGGCACAAGGGGATTATAGTCTCGAGAATCACAGCATCTTAAACGTAAAGAGTATCGCCAGCGCCAACGGTAAGTGGTCAATAAACGAGGATGGGGAATTGGTCGTGGAATCCATCCGCGCTAAACGAGCCAACTTCTCGGACAGTGTGGAAGTCGGTACCAAGGAGATGCCGACGGGCCTCACGCTCTACGACTCTGCCACCGGCGCACCGTATTGCTTGAGTATGAACAATGGTGCGATCTCTTCGGCCCCTGGACTATGTAAGGCCGCCGCTCCGACAGCCAGTTTGACTCAAACTACTATCATTAGCTCCACTACCACTCCTACATCAACCACATCATCAAGCACGCCAATAGTCTCTACGACCAGCACAAGTACCGCCACTACGACGAGCCATACCACAAGTACTGCTTCAAGCACGCCAAACACTACTTCGACCCCGACGCTCTCGACCACGTCGGAGGTCGGGGAGCCGACCGGAAGCGTCGGCTCCAGTACTCCTGCGACCACCACGAGCACTAGCACGCCGAGCCTCACCGAGTCTACCAACTCCACAGCTTCATCCTCTCCTCTAACTACTGAAACTTCATCGTCCACGCCACCGACGACGTGATAATTATTAATATATGAAAACATTACTTAAAAAAACATTTCGCCAGCTTCTCGTCGTCGTGCTCATGGTCGCGTCCTCTCTCTCCGTCCTCCCGGCAGATGTTTTTGCAGCTAATGTGCAGATCCGCCAGGAAATAAATATTACCGATGCGTATCTCGGCTCGGCCTCAGGCGCATATGCTACCTCCTCAGAGATTATCCAAATTGATCCGACGAAATATACCAGTGCGACGTACTACTTCGAAGTGGTGGCCTCGAGCACTACTGCCGTGAGTTCAAATATTTATCTGAAGAATGCCACCTCTTCACAGACAGTGGCCACCATCAACTTCTCGAACTCCAATACGTACACACGCTACCGCTCCACGGCCTTCACGGCGCCAAGCGTGGCTACCGAATACAAGGTGGTGGTGGGCAACGAAGCGGTGCAGAAGGGTGTCATTGCCTCGCGCGTGATTATCTTGCAAAGTGCTGCCTCAATTACTAATACCGAAACGCAGATCGAGATAGGTTCCGCTACTACCTCGGCTTCCAACACCACCACTCTTCCGCTTCAGAGTCCAAAGTATTGGTCCTACAATTCTTCCAAGTGGGATGGTTCGCCAACCTTTTATGTCGAGGCAACGTATAAAGATAATCCCGTTGCCTCTTCCACCATCTACAGCGTCTCGGCTACTGCTACTCCGACATTCTACACCTACATTGGCTCTGTGGGAGTCGGTTATGTCGTGGGAGAAGCGTGGGGAGGTGGCGGAGGCGGAGATGGCGTATCGAGTGCCGCTACCATCGGAGGTGGAGGTGGTGCCGGAGGAACGTATGCCAGATCCACTACTAGTGCAATCACCGCCGGAAGTACCAACATCATCGGGGTCGGCCGTGGGGGAGCGGAAGGTCTGGCGGCGGCCGCTACCGCCAGTAGCACCGTGACGATGGCGAGTGGGGTGCTTGTCCGAGGACAAGGGGGTGAGGGGGCGACAAGTAATGCTGGAGGCGTAGCCAGTACAGCCTCCTCTATTGGAAGTGTTCTAAATGCTGGGGGAAGTGGAGGAGCTGGTGATGATACGGGAGATACTGGAGGAGCCGGCGGAGGTGCGGGCGGGCCTGATGGAGCTGGTGTGACTCCTGCTAACGCAACGAACGGCGTGCCTGTCGGTGGAGGGGCTGGAAATAACTCCCTAGGAGGCGCGGGCGGAGCCGCAGGCACGGGGGCCGATGACGTTTGCGATACGGAAAATGGAAAGGCGGGTGCAAATAATGTCTTGGGAGGCGGAGGCGGAGGAGGTGGGGACGGCGACACGTCTAGCATCTGTACGGGAGGTGCCGGAGGCCGACCAGGCGGAGGCGGAGGCGGTTCGGACGAGGGCACGGGCACTAGCTTGGTAGAAATCGGCGGGCCAGGCCAAGTGAAGATCACGGAATATGTAGGCATGGTCGGCATCGCCTTGGAAGAAGATAATGGCAGCTTCGGCTCGTGGACCTTCAAACAGCAAATTATCACTGGTGGTAAAACCTCGACCACTACTGAGCGCATACGTTCGTCAGCCTTCACTCCGACCAATGGGAGGCATTATCGCATCACTGCTTCTACCACAAACGCCACCGCCTCCTACGATATCTACAACGCCAAGATTGTGGTGGATCAGGGTCCCACAAGCTTCACCGCTCTCAACGCTACCGGCGCTACAAAAAATTGGTGGGGCGTCTCGGTCAACTCCACCAACGGCGATGTCTACGCGGCTGTTCAGAGTGGCGACATCTATAAGCAAACCGCTGGCTCTGGCAGCTTTAACGCGTTGAATGCCACCGGCGCTACAAAAAGTTGGTGGGGTGTCTCGGTCAACTCCACCAACGGCGATGTCTACGCGTCTGTTTCGAATGGCGACATCTATAAGCAAACCGCTGGCTCTGGCAGCTTTAACGCGTTGAATGCCACCGGCGCTACAAAAAGTTGGAGGGGTGTCTCCGTCAACTCCACCAACGGCGATGTCTACGCAACTGTCTTTGGTGGCGACATCTACAAGCAGACGGCTGGGACAGGCAACTTCACCGCTCTCAACGCTACCGGCGCTACAAAAAGTTGGTGGGGTGTCTCGGTCAACTCCACCAACGGCGATGTCTACGCGGCTGTTCAGAATGGCGACATCTACAAGCAGACGGCTGGGACCGCCCTCACCCTCCTCGAACCTCAGTATCTTCTTTCAAATACTAAATTAGCCACTGGTACAGGACTGCAAAATTATCTTGGGTACTGGGATTCAACAGAGTGGGCAGGGGTAAGTAATACATACTTACACCAAATGGATGCAAGTGCTTCCTCAGCCTCGGCCGCAGGCATTTACACTACCGCCAATGCGCTAGTGGTGGGTTCGACAGTAACGAGTCCAAACAATTCCGCCACCTCTTCGTCCATGACCATGCCGGCGACAGGGAACTTGGATGTGAAGGCCACCACCAACAACAACGATGTCTACGCCAACCGTATCTTGGCCCAAGTAGCAATCCTTACGAACGATGTCACGAGCGCGACGGTGACACCGGGAGATACTCTTAACTCTTTGGCTTGGACGAATCCGTCAGATGCAAGTTTGAGCAAAGTCATGGTACTCGCTTCTACTTCCGCCATCACCTTTACCCCCGTTAATGGCACTACGTATTCAACAAGCACTCTTAGTGGTGCCTCGCGTGTAGCCTGTTATGGTCTGCAAGCTTCCTGTACCGACACGAGTCTAAGTAATGGTACCGCCTATCATTACAAAATATTTACTTTAAGCAGTAACGGCTACTGGTCTACGCCTGGCGTCACACCCACCGGTTCCCCAGCCACGCCTGTGGCGTCAGCCTCCACCGCTCTCTCAGACACCACCGATCCTAGTAACGCTACTCTCGCTCCTAGCGCCTCAGCTACCATGGGAGGAGCCTTCACCTTCCAGACTACCACTGGTACGGATGTGGTGACGGCTGCCGTGGTTGGACTCG
>JAIFWO010000019.1 GCA_019661895.1 Candidatus Parcubacteria bacterium
GCGCAAGGCCAAGGCCTCAAGGTAGTCGAAGGCTTTGTAGCGCTCGCGGTGCGAAGAGTTGATGAGGACGGCGTCCGCCGTGCGCTTGGCTTCATAAATATTTTTGGCGCCGGTCTGATGGATGATCTGATACTTCTCGACGAACTCGGGCAAGGCCTCGATGATGGAGTCGTTGATAGCGCCTGAGCCCTGCGAGCCGCCAAGGACTAAGATGACCGGCACTTCTGGCTCAAGGTGCAAATACTCGCGCGCTCCTGAGGAGATGGCGAGAGCAATGTCCTTGCGCACGGGGTTACCAGTTAGCGCCACCTTGCCCTGGGGGAAGAATTTGGCCGCTTCAGGATACGATACAGCAATAGCGGCAGCAAACTTCCCTGCCCATTTATTGACCCGGCCCGGCTCGGTGTCTGACTCGTGGATGACAACTGGGATGCGCAAGAGCCGAGCCGCCACTAGGACCGGGAAGCTGCCGAACCCTCCCTTGCCGAAGACCACATCTGGATAAATTTTGTACACAGCCCAAATGGAAGTCAGCACTCCCCAAGCAGTTTTGAAGAGATCACTTATATTCAAGAGCGAGAAGTAGCGTCTGACCTTGCCGGCGCGGATCTTCTCGTAGGTGATGCCGTGCTCGAAGAGTAATCCTTCGTTGTACGGCGTCGGCGACATATAAAAAAGCTCGGCCTGGAGGAGCCTCTTTTCCTTGATCAAGCTTTGCAATTCCTCGGCTACGGCAATGATCGGATAGAAGTGTCCGCCAGTAACGCCTCCGGTAAAAAGGATTCTCATTTAGCTTTTTGGGTCTTAGAGATCGAAAGGATGATGCCCACCTCGAGCAAGGTAATGAACAGAGACGTTCCTCCATGCGAGACAAACGGCAAGGTAATACCCGAGAGGGGCAGGACTCCAAGCATGGCGCCGATATTGACGAATGCCTGAGCTACGATCATTATAACAATTCCGACGACAAGCAGTCTACCGAAGGGGTCCGTGACCCTGGAAGCGATCTTGAGCCCTCGAGTGGAGAAGAAGACGAACAAAAGGATAAGAGTCACCGCTCCCACAAAGCCGAATTCCTCGGCCTCGACGGCAAAGATCGAGTCACCGATCGGTTCCGGCAAGAAGTTGAACTTCTGAATACTCTGGCCGAAGCCCCTGCCAGTAAATCCTCCCGAACCGATGGCAATGAGGGACTGTTGGATCTGGTACGAGGAGCCTTGAGCATTGTTCTCCGGATGTACAAAGGTCGTGATGCGCTGCATGACGTAGGGCCGGGTGAGAGCGAGCCCTACGAGGCCGATGGCTCCAATGGCCGCAAGGCCCAAGACGTAGCGCCACTTCCCGCCCGCGGCGAGGTAGATGGCTATACCGCTGAAGATGATCATCATGAAGTTGTCCGTGTCGGGCTGCTTCAAGAGAAGTCCGCCGCAGATGGCAAAGAGGGCTAAGAGCGGCGCGAAGCCATATTTGAAGGTCTGGATCTTATCCTTCTTCCCCGCGGCCCAAGCGGCGAAGTAGATGACAAAGGCGAGCTTCATAAGCTCGGAGGGTTGGAAGGACAGACTCCCAATGACGAACCATCTGCGCGCCCCGCCGTGCTCGAAGCCGACGTGCGGGATAAGCACTAGAATATTCAAAAGGATCGAGAAGGCCAGCAAATGGAAGGCGTACTTGCGCCAGATCTTGTAGTCGAGGCGCGAGAAGAGCATCATGGCCAAAGAGCCGAGGAAGAGGCCAAGGAATGTTTGCGAGAATGTGACGGAGGAGTACTGACTGCCGCTCTTGGCCAAGAGTCCGAGGGAGGCGGAGGAGAAGATGAAGAAGCCCGCGATGATAAGTATAATGACCGATACCAAAAAGGGCTTATCCACCTTGATCCGCGCTTTCGCCATCCGCGAATTATAGCATGTCGTTTTTTGATAAAAGAAAACGCTTCGCGATTTGCGAAGCGAGCAGATCAATCCGGTCATATCCATGCGGGCTTATAACCCCTATCGAGAGTTGCTGACGCCACACTTTCGTCATCAGTGATCGGTGCCAGAACTTTGCCAGTAAAATCCTTGTCGTCTTTTGCCTGGTACCACTTACCAATTTCCAGGTCATTGAGGTCCGTATAGTAGCAAACAAGCGCTACCCCTCCACGATCCTTTAGTAGCACTGCTCCGACGTCCGGCAGCTTCTGGACGACTTTATAGAACTCATGCTGTACCAGAATGTTGTTAGAACAGACCTTGCCCTTCTGGCTCGGGCCAATTGAGACAACTGCAATCAAAGCGACAAACGTGCTCACAATGATCCAGCCTTGGTGTGGATGCGTCGGATCTGATCCAAAGGTCACGGCCGTAGCAATGATCACTGCTAGGCCTAAAACGACCGAAGCCTTTACCACAAGGGTTCTGACAAGCATATCCACCTCCGTGGATGCTAGGTTCTGGTACTAATATAATACAAACACACAAAAAGTCAACAGTATCCAAAAGTACTATACCAAGGCCTCCCCTCCGTATTCTTTATCCCAAAAGAGCTATCACAAGACCCAGAAGCGCGCAGATGATGCCGACGATCCAGTAGCGCATGACCACGGTGTGAGCAGGCCAGCCCTTGGCTTGGAAGTGATGGTGTAAGGGCGCGACTAGAAAGATTTTCTTACCACGAAACTTTTTGGATAGGAGTTGGAGCGAGGAGGAGGCGCTTGAAGCCACGAGTGGGAAGGCGATGAGTGGCAGAAGGACTACTTGCCCGGTGAGGAAGGCCACCACCGAAAGCGTCATCGTTAGCGCCATGATCCCCGTCTCCGACATGAAGAACTTGGCCGGGGGGATGTTAAACCACAAGAAGGCCAAGAGCGCCCCGACCAAGACGAAGCAGAAGGCCGAGAGGTCAATTTGATTCTGCAAATAGGCAATGGTGCCGTAGGCGCTAAAGATGATGCCGAAGACACCTCCCGAGAGTCCGTCCAAGCCGTCTATCACTCCCCCGGAGTATGTGCCAAGCATCACTACGATGAAGAATGGGATGAAGAGCCAGCCAATATTCAAATCTCCTGCAAAAGGAATGTGGATGGAAGTGATCTCGAGCTTGTCGTAGAACCACCAGGCCCCAATGGCCGCCACAGTAAAGACGGAGAGGATGCGCTTCTTGAACGAGAGTCCGCCCGCCTTCTGGTCGAAGCGCTCCGTCACGGTCCAATAATCGTCCCAAATGCCAACCACTGCCCCGACGATGAGGGTAAAGACGGGCAACCAGGTTTGATTGCGCGAGAGGAAGTTAAGCTTCTGGAGAATCGCTCCGTCCACCTGCGCGCCGCCCCAAGATAGGAGGATGGTCAGAAGGGCCGAGGCCCAGATGATAATGCCGCCCATGCGGGGAGTGCGGCGCTCCTCGTCCTTGTGCAAGGATTCGGTGATGCTCGCTTCCCTGCCGTCGGTCGTGACGACCACGCTCTTCTTCTTCCAAAATTTATGCCGGACTAGGAAGTCGCCAAGCGGCGGAGTCATGAAGATCCCAAACCCGAAGGCGAAGATGGAAGGGATGAAGATCTTAACGATGTCCGTGATCATGACTTTATCATAGCTTACTTTTGGATAGCCTTGAGGCTCGCGGCCACTAGCCTCTGCATATCCTGGAAGCGGCCCTCCTCCGTCGAACCAAGGACCGATATGACGATCGGTCGGCCGATCTCCGGGTCGAAGGCGACGACGAGGTTGCCTCCGGCCAGGTCGGTGAAGCCCGTTTTAGAAGCCTTCACTCCAGGGATGGAATTAATGATGGTGTCGGTGTTCTTGGCCACGTGAGTGTTCTTCTCTTCAGACATGACCGCGACAAAGGGCTTCCGAGTGGCGGCCATAAGCTCTGGGTGATTCTTAAGAATATAAGTAAAGAGGAGCGCCATGTCCTTGGCCGAGCCGTAGGCGCCGCCCTTGTGGTCGGTCTCGTCGAGGCCAGTGACGTTGAAGAAGTATGTGTTCTTCATATTGATCTCATCGGCCTTCTTGTTCATGTCGCGGATGAAGTCGTTCTCGATAGCCTCGGGGCTGGTGGTCGAGCTTCCAAGGGCGCCAAAGGCCAGGCTCACCGCTCGGACTCCGTCGTTCGAAGAGCCTGTGAGCGAGAAGTCGAGGATATCCTTAAGCGAGAGATGCTCGCCCAGTTGGAGCCCGGAGTCACCCTCGGTAGCGATAGCCTCTTTGGTCACCGTGACTACGCTGTAGGTGGGAGCGAGCTCTGTGGCCACGAGGGCGGTCATGACCTTGGTCAGCGAGGCCAGAGGCAATCGGGTGTCGGCATTCTTCTCATACAAGACCTCGCCGGTGCGCACGTCGAAGACGTAGGCAGCCTTGGCGCTGATGTGGATCTTGTCGAAGGGATTCTCGACAGCGACTTTCGACGGAGAGGAAATGTTCTCTCTGCGAACGCGATGGCCGAAGATGAAGGAGACCACCAATAATACAAAAAGGATCGTCCCCAAGAATACGAAAAATTTCAGTTCCTGTTTATTGGTGAGCATCTTCGCTTTGATTCTTAACGAACTCCTCGATCTTCCCAAAGGCCTTGCCATACTCGGGCAAATCCTCGCGCTTGGTCACGCCTAAGTAGCGAAGGACTTCCAAGGTGGGCTTATAGCTGAAGCTCCGCCCCGCCCGACTCGCTTCGCTCGTCGAAGCGGGCGGGTCTCCCTTCTCAATAAGTCCTCTTATTAAAAGATTTCTTATAATATATCCGGAGTTGACTCCGCGGATGAAGTCTATCTCCCGGCGGCTGACCGGGCCCTTGTAGAGGATGATCGAGAGCGTCTCAAGTCCGGCCCGGCCAAGCTCGCGCGAGAGTTCCTCCTTCTGGATCTTCTCGATAAGACTGCTCGCGTCTGGGTGAGTGCCGAGACTGACTTCCGTATCGGTGGTAAGGATGACAATGCCATGATCCGAGTAATTACTCTGCAAATCTTTTATCGCTTGTCGGACATCATCAAGCGAGACATCGAGCATCTTGGAAAGGTCTTTAAACGAGACTGGCTCGTTTTTGAAAAGTAAGACCGCTTCGATCTTGTGAGTAAGGTTAGGCATAATGTGGTAGGCTAACGACCTCCGTCTCCATCTCTATCTCCCCTCTTCCCTCCTGAGAGGCCTTGATCATGCCGCGCTTGACTAGTTCGAGCATGGCTAGGAAGCCGACTATAACTGCGATTTTATCCTTGCCGGTAAAGTCCGAGAAGTTCATCTTCATGGACTTGTTGATGCGCTCTGACAACTTCTCTATCGTCTCCTCAAGGGTCACGATCTTTTGCACTGTGGCTACGGGCACCGACTCCTTCTTGGGCAAGGACTCCAAGACTCGCATCAGAGCCTCGTGGATGTGGGCAGTATCGGTCTTCGAATCCGGTGAGAAGACGGCTACTTCCCTTTTGTTCACACCCTTCTCAAAGATAATATTCTTGCCGAAAAGCTTTTTAACTTCCTGAGCCAGCTCCTTGACTCTCCCATAAATTCGCAAGCGCTCTTCGAGCTCTTCAATGCTTTGTTCCTCCTCCTCGGTCAGGGGCAAGCTCGGCAAGAGTGAGCGCGACTTGATGAGCATGAGAGTTGAGGCCACCACGATGAATTCCGCGCTCTCGCCGAGCGGGAACTCCTCATGAGTCTCGATGTACTTTATGAAGTCGTCCGTCACCTGCGCCAAGGAGACGTCGGAGACGAAGAGCTTGCGTTTCTCCACAAGGTCGAGAAGAATGTCCAAAGGACCTTCGAACACAGGCGTCTTTACCGAGTAATTCAAACCTTCCATTACGGCAGATTCTACCATAAAAGGGCTCTAATTAGCTTGCTTGAAGAGGGTGGCCGTGGCGATGACCTTGTACGGGTATCCGGCCGTGTCGTCGTTTAGCTTGGCAGTAAACTTCTTGACCCCAGCATCGGAGAGCAGTTTGTGGATGGTTACATCGTGCTTCTCTACATAATTCTTAAGAGCCAACGAATTCTCGACTCCAGGCAAGGTAATGCCGTCGTGCGTCTTGGCATAGATCTTCAAGGCCTTCGCTACGTTGCCCTCGCCGGCGTGGTAGGCCCAAGTAGCAAGACCCCAGTCGCCGAAGCGGTCATAATTCTGCCTTAAGTATGTGAGTCCTGCGCCAATATTCTTCTCAGGGATTCTGCGTTCGTCAGTCTTCTTGTTGACAGTCAGACCAAGGTTCTTGGCGGTGCGGGGCATGAGTTGGTATATACCCAGAGCTCCAGCCGAGGACTTGGCCGTCTCCGAACCGCCGTTCTCAAGAAGAGCCACTCCTATAGCCACGTCCAGAGGTACGCCGTGTTCAAGTGCTTGCACGCGGATCGTTTCCGCATGCTTCTCAATGACCGAGAGCGAGGCGCCATAAGCCTTCCTCGAACTCACGAAGGCGACTTGCTTCTTTATAGTTGACTGAGCGCTCATGGTAGAGACCTCCTCTCCGAAGAAGAGGTTGGCGATGGGTACGACAATAGCCGTTTCTATCTCAGTCACGGGTTTAATGACTGGACTGGTTACCAACTGCTCTAGCACGGGCTTGGCATGCGCACCAAGCGCGGCCGGGACTTGGAATACCGGTAGTAGAAAGGCGAATAAGACTGTGCCTGTAGTGAAGTGCTTGATGGCTAGATTGTTCATGTTCTATAGTTGAGTTCGTGATTATGGTTGAGTCTCTCGTCAGCAATCAAAAAACCTCTTTCGCGAGGTTTTCGGCGCATGGTGGCCGGTCATCCGTTTCTGTTACAGTAGAGCTTAACATTTCTTGAGCTCAATGTCAACTGTTTGATAACAAAAGGGCCCCGGAGTCGGAGCCCTGGAACGAGATTATTGGAGTGTACGTATCCTTCCGCGGAATTCATATGGGCGATATTCCTCGGAGACCGTATGTCTGCACTCGCGGCAGATCCTTCTGTGCGCTGCTTCCCACTCCTCGGTGCCGTCATCTTCTTCTTGATAGGTCAGGAAGGGTTCGCCAATCGAGAGCTCAAGTTTGGCAAGACCCAAGTGGGCTCCGCACCAGCCAAGGCCAGTTTCCCTATCTATCGTCTTCCTTCGACGGGCTTGGGGTAACTCGAATATTGCTAGCTCAAGCATGGCGAGAGCACCGAGCATAAACCCAACAATCGCCAGTGCACATAGAAGTAAACTCAACCAGTACATGCGGGCCTCCCCGTTAGAATTCTTTTTATACTATAACTGACGATAGTAAATATGTCAAATAGAAAGGGCCCCGAGAGTATCGGAGCCCCATGGCTTGCGCCGGTGCTCAACCTTTTTCATTACCCTGGTTTACTTGAATGATGAAGGTAACGCTCTCCTTCGGATTGTTCAGAAGGAAAATTGTTACCCTACCGACGCCGATTCCGGTGGTTACGGCGTGGATCTCGTAACTGTATGTGGAACGAGTTGGCGAGTCGGGAGTCTCGGTGATTGAGCTGTTTACCAAGACCAGGAGGTTGTTCTCGACCGTGACACCGAACATGCTTGGCTTGTAACCGGCGTTCGGCGGTCCGTAGAATCTGACGATGTTGAAGATCTCTGAGCCGAGATTTGTCCCGAGCGAGATGAACATCGGCGGCGTCAGCGTGATCTGGGCAACTGTGTCCTGCTTGGCCTCGGGTGCCGTGAGGTAATTGTTCACCTCTGTGCAGGCACTGATGCCGAGGACCGCGAACGCGAGAACTACAGACAAGATGCGCTTCATGAGAAGCTCCGGTAAGGATGGGAAAGGGCAAGCTGAACTCCTCTACTATTATAGCACTTACATATTAAAAGTCAATAGGCAGAAAACCCTTTGGAATAAGGTGATTTTTGGGGAAAGGTTAAACCTTTCCCTTATCTATTTTGATACCTAGCTCCTTGAGCTGCTTCTCGGAGATTTCGGCTGGAGAGTCCATCATTAAGTCCTTACCCTCCCCTGTCTTCGGGAAGGCGATGACCTCGCGGATATTTGGTTCACTTTCTAAAAGCATCATCAAGCGGTCGAAGCCCCAGGCGATGCCGCCGTGCGGAGGCGTGCCAGAGCCAAGCGCCCTCAGCATGTGACCGAAGTTTGCATTTATCTCCTCATCTTTATAGCCGATGATGTTGAGGACCGAGCATAAGAGTGCTGGATTGTGATTCCTGATGCTGCCGCCGCCGATCTCGAAGCCGTTGAGCACGATGTCGTATTGGGCGGCCACGATATTTTCTATATTTGATCTATTCTTCACGTCATCCATAAACTCGGGCCTTGAGGCTGAGAATGGATTATGGGTGAAGGTCCACCCTCCTTCCTCAGTCTTCTCGAAGAATGGGAAGTCGACTACCCAGGCGAAGGCCAAGAGATTTGGGTCCCCCTTGTTCTCGCGGATGTCTGGCCTATCGTTGCCATACTTCGCAACGGATTCTTTGTATGTGAGGCGCGGGAATGGCATAGACTGGATCTTCTTCTCCGGATAGAGCTTGGTGACGATCTCAATTAGAAGCTTTTCTGTCAGAGCCATGACATCCTCCTCCGTCACGAAGCTCATCTCAAGATCGAGTTGGGTGAACTCTGGTTGCCTATCACCGCGAGTGTCTTCGTCTCTCATACAGCGCGTCATCTGGAAGTAGCGCTCGAAGCCGGCTGTCATAAGAAGCTGCTTGTATTGCTGGGGCGATTGCGGCAGAGCGTAGAACTTGCCTGGGTAGAGCCTGGCAGGCACAACGTAGTCGCGAGCACCTTCGGGAGTAGACCTCGTAAGAAAGGGCGTCTCTATTTCTGCAAAATCCTGTGCGTCCAAGAAATCTCTAATGAGCTTGGTAACTTTGTGGCGGTTCCTAATATTTTTCTGAAGCCTTGGACGGCGTAAGTCGAGGTAGCGATCGCGCAGGCGGATCTCCTCCCCTATCTCCTTGCCGTCCGAGCTTACATCTATGGTCGGGGTCTCGGCCTCGTTTAAGACCTCGATGGCAAAGACCTCAAGCTCGATAGCGCCGTTTGGTGCCTCTACCCTATTCTTCTCCGGTCGCTCATTGACCTTGCCTTGGATTGATACGACCCATTCGTTCCTCAGGGTCTTGGCCACTTCGAGAGTCTCTGTGTGGCTTGGTAAGACGACGCTCTGGACCTTGCCGGTATAATCGCGAATGTCGAGGAAGATCATCTTGCCTTGATCGCGGCGCACGTCAACCCAGCCGGAAATATTTACTTCCGTGCCGACTGCTGACTGCAAATCTTTGATAAGTGTCCTACTC
>JAIFWO010000020.1 GCA_019661895.1 Candidatus Parcubacteria bacterium
AGGTATAGCATACTCCACTCCATGAAGGTCATTGTCCGAACCGGCTAGCGCCACGACAGGTATATTGATGCCATGCGCCTCATCTACTGCGATGTGCTCCTTTTTAGGATCGACGACGATCATCACCTTGGGCAGAGCCTTCATGGTAGAAAGCCCAGAGAAGTAGAGTGTGAGCTTGTCTATCTCGCGATCGATGAGCAGGCGCTCCTTCTTGGTATATTTGCCGAGTTCCCCCTTCTCGCGCTGCGAGGTTAATTCTTCGAGTTTGCCTATGCGCTTCTTGATCTCGGGGTAGTTGGTCAGAGAGCCTCCGATCCAGCGTCCGGATACGAACGGCATGCCGAGCTCGGTGCCGGCCTTCTTTATAGCCTCGCGGGCCTCCGACTTACCTCCTACGAAGAGCAGCGAGGCATTCTCTTTGCCTTTTTCCTCGATGAATTGGAGCACCCTCTCGAGTTCTGCCGAGGTCCTTTCGAGGTCGAATATCTCAAGGCTATTCTTAGCGCCGAAGATGAACTTCTTGGCGGAAGGGTGGCGACGAGATTTGACAAAGCCGAAATGAGCTCCCGCTTGGAAGAGCTCATCGATGAGACCTTTCTTGTCTGACTTGGTTATCATTTATTAGTGCGTTGCCAATAGTACCAAAAAGCCTTTATTTATGCAATCTTTTACTCGTCCCCTTCTCCGGAACTAAACTCTTTAGCACTTGTGAGAGATTCGACGATGGGGTCGAGGTAGCCTTGGAAGATCTTTTCGATGTTGTGCCAGTTCTCCTTGATACGATGGTCGGTGATACGGTCTTGGAGGATGTTGTAGGTACGGATCTTCTCTGAGCGGCTGGCCGTGCCCACTTGAGACTTGCGGTCGGCGGAATACTTGGCCGCCTCTTCCTCATCGCTCTTGGCTTGGAGTTTGGCTATGAGGATAGACATGGCCATTTCGCGATTCTTCAATTGATTGCGTTGCGAGGTAGAGCGCACATCGATGCCAGTAGGTTTGTGGATGATGCGCACAGCCGTCTCCACCTTGTTCACATTCTGTCCGCCTGCGCCACCGGAGCGAGAGGTCTCGATCTCGATATCAGTTGGTTTGATCTCAACGGTTGTTCTCTTCCTGATGGGCAAAATGGCCACGGACGCGGTCGAAGTATGCACCCGGCCAGACTTCTCGGTATCTGGAATCCTTTGAATGCGATGCACCCCGGTCTCGAAGCGCAGCTTCTCATACACTCCTCGGCCCCTCATCTCAAACGCAGCTTCCTTGTATCCACCGAGGTTTGAGAGAGATTCGTCAACGGCTGCCACTCCCCAACCCTGGAGCTTGGCGTAGCCTCGGTACATATCCGCCAACTTATGGGCAAAGAGCGCTGCCTCCTCTCCTCCCGCCCCGGCTCGAACTTCTAAAATAATCTCGTTGGGGAATTCCTCCTCCTTCTCCTCTACCTTCACCACCTCCTCCATTTGCTTCAAGAGTTCCTGCTTCTGAGTGTTAAGATTCTTCAACTCTTCTTCAGCCAGACTTTTCATCTCTTTGTCCTCTCCGGCCATCTCCCGAGTCTCTTCTTCCTCCTTCATGAGACGCTCGAAGGTCTCCGCCAAGTAGGCAGTGCGAGGGTCATCTTTAAATTTTTTTATATCAAAATCCATCCCGTTAGAAATCTATTAGTTAATAGTACTACTAATCATGATAAAACTACGGATGCGCAAGCGCATCCTATTTCTAATGGGACTACTTGGCCTTCTTAGCCTTGGCCTGCTTCTGGCGGAAGCGATCAACACGTCCGGCGGAGTCAAGAACCTTCTCCTGACCGGTGTAGAAGGGGTGCGAGGAAGAGGAAATTTCCACCCGAACGACCGGGTAGGTCTTGCCATCTTTGGCCTTGGCCGTTTCCTTGGTTACGGCAGTCGAAGGAATGATGTATTCCATCTGGTTGCCGCTGTCCAAGAAGAGGACCGGGCGATATTCCTTGGCGTGTATTTCCTTTTTCATCCCGTTAGAAATTAACTTTATAGATAATATTGAGGTTTATAGGCACTTTTCCCATAGAGTCTGCCATTTCTAACGGGATTCATGTCCGACTACTCTAACATATTTTATACTCCTTGCAACGGGTCGATCATAGTGGTCTGGATGTTGGCGGCCTTGGCCATCACCGAGGCTCCGTAGGTATTGGCATACGAGGTCTTACAGGAAGAGCCTGAGTAATACTTGCAGGCGGCATTCTTCTGATCCGTATAGCTGCCCGAGCTTGCGCCAAGATCTCCTAGGTATATTGAGGAGGCAAAGAAGGCGTCCCGAGCATTCCAAGGGTTAGGATAGGCGCTCCCGGTAGCAGAGGCGACGCGCGAGGCGAAGAGCTTCCATGTAGAAGGGATGAATTGCGCCGGGCCCATGGCCCCGCCCCAGCCGATTGGTGCTCCCGCAGAGCTGTATATTGGCTGCCAGCACGAGACGCGAGTGTTGCTCATCTCTCCTCCGATATGCGAGAGGATATCTTGGAAGACCGGGACATCGCGCGTCGGGCTCATGACGCGAGACTTAGGAGTGCCGGTGTTGGCGCCCACGCCCTCACCCGTGGAAGGATTGGTCACGTAACAGGCCCCGACATTTTGCCCCAGGTTAGACTCTTGCATCATGATAGCTAAGAGGAAGGCCGGATCAACACCGGTAGCCCTTTGCGCTTCTTGGGCATACTGGAGGGCAGTACCGAACGGTATAGCGGCTGTATCGCGCAAGCCGAAGAGGGCGGTACGGATCTGAGCGGCCTTGGCCTGCTTCTCGGCGATGGTGAGAGAATACGCCTTCTCTTGATTCTTGCTGCTGGCTAGGAGCACATTCTTCTCAGCCTGGCTTTGGCTCAGACCCGCCTTGGCTCTCTCGATGGCGGCTTTGGCCTCGGCTTGAGCATCCTTTTGCTTTTGGAGGTCGTCCTTCTCTACTTGGGTCGATTCTTTAGCACCTCGGAGCGAGGCCTCTACCGCTTGCAAGGACTCTTGAGCCGCCGCGTAAGCATCGACGTCTGAGAAGAAGTCCGAGAGTGCTTGATTGCTGAGCATAGCCTCCGCTAAGGAGAAGGAGTCGATCTCTTTGGTCTTCCTTAAGAGAGCGGCGAGAGATCGCCTGTCGCGCTCGATCTGATCGTTTAATTTATTTATCTGCGTCTGCTTCTCGGTAATATTTTTGCCAAGCTTGGCGATGGCAATACCCTTGGCATTGATGTTGGCCTGGGCAGATTTGATCTTGGCGGTAAGAGCCGCTACCTCGGAGGCATATGAGGCGGTGTTCTTCTGAGTACTGGCCAAGATCTCATTCCAATGAGCGATCTCGGCATTGCAAGCATCGAGGTCGGCTTGGAGCTCTGCCTTAGTCTCGTTGGCAACATTGGCGTTACAAGGGTCAGCCGCAGCCAGAGCGTTTAAGGGCGCCGAAAGTCCTCCCATGATCGAGGTAAGGAGCAAACTTATGATAGAAAATATAACAAATGAACGACGGGTGTGCATATAGACCGCGCGAGCGGCGATTATTTGCCTTCCTTCTTCTCCTCGCCGCCTTCGGCAGGAGCCTCTTCGGTAGTCTCTTCCTTGCCCTTCTTCTCCACCTCGATAGTGCTAAGGTCGACAGGGGCGACCTCTTCCTCCTTCTCCTCGCGAGGAGCAGAGACGAGAGCCACCACTTCCTCAGGATTCTCCATGAGAGTGACGCCGGCAGGGATGGAAAGGTCTTTGGCTAAAATTTGGCTTTGGAAATCTATAAGTGAGCTTATGTCAACGATAATGTTGTGAGGGAGGTCCTTCGGCATAGCCTCGATCTTAAGAGCATAAAGCACTTTAACGAAGCTGCCTCCCAAGTCCTTAACAGCAGGTGAGACACCCTCGAACTCGATAGGCACTTCCACCTGCACTTTGTGCCCCTTCTCGAAGACGTAGAAGTCTGCGTGCCTCGGCGCACCGGTAATAGGGTCGAAGTCCACATCGTGAATGAGGCTCTCAACCGAGTCCTCTGGAGTCTCAATAGTAACGACGGTCGACTCCCCGGCCTTCTCCCAAATCTTCTTAAACTCGGTAAGTGAGATCGCTATCGGAGTCGATGCTTGCTTCTTGCCATAAAAGACGGCGGGAATGGAACCGGCCTTGCGGATGGCTTCTGGTGCGACTTTCGTATCTCGGATCTGGGCCTTTAAAGTAAGCATATCCACAGTCTAACCAATTGACGGCCATAAATCAAGATGGAAAAATGACGTAGGACCTTGAACATTTGGAGACGCACATGCAGAAGTTGGTAGCCCTCCTCGAAGGAAAGATCGAGAGAAATGAGATGCGGCTCCAAAATAATTCCTTGAAGCCGCACCACGCCCAGACTATTCGCGAGCAAAATGCCGATTACACCCGCACGCTTCGAGAAATCCAACCCGCCCCACCCCAGCCACCTTCGTAGCTGGGATTTTTATACCTACACCTACGTTATCTTATTGCGGTCGCAAGATTATAACGTAGGTCATTGTTACTACGATATATCGTATATTATTTCTCTACCACAATATGCGCGCACATGTAATCTTCGTTGATGCCGACCTTCTTGCCTGGATTGAAGATGTTCTGGGGGTCGAAGATTTCTTTGGTTCTTTTAAATAATTCCAAGACTTCTGGCGAGTACATGCGGTCAAGATAAGGTGTGCGGATGATGCCGTCGTTGTGCTCAGCGGTGATGGAGCCCTTGTACTCTTTGATCAAATCATACACTTCCTCAGAACACTTCTTGATAATGTTGACGTTGCGTGAGTCATGCATGTCCATAAGCGGAATGATGTGGAAGTTGCCGTTGCCGGCGTGGCCGTTAATAGTCACAACGAGGCCATACTTCTTAAGGATAGCCTGCATCTTCGGCAGGAACTCGGGCATAAATTTGGGCTCCACGATCACGTCGTCAACGAAGGGAGCAGTGCGGCGGCCTTTAACGTGCTTCCTAAGGAGGTTGAAGCTCTCGCGACGAATGGTCCAATACTTCTCGGACTCGGCCTTCGAATGAGCGCGATGCATGGGGAGCTTAAAGTGCTTGATCTTCTCCTCCAAGACCTCCAACTTCTTATCTACTTCGGCCTCGGTCTTGCCGGTGTACTCCACTAGCATAATGAGCTTAGGCAGGCCACCATTGAGGACCATAAGCGCCTCGGGCATAAAGGAGAGAAGGAGTTTGAAGAAGCCCATCTTCATCGTCCGGAGCATGTCGGGAAAGAACTTTATCGCGAGCTTGAGCGTCGCATCGTCGTACGACTCGATGGAGTCAGGCTTGGTTGGCAAAACTTCGTTCACGAGTTCGGCCAGGTGGGAAAGATTTTTCAAAAAGATGACAAAGAGCTTCGAGATCGGCTCGACTGGCACCAGCTTCACCTGCATCTCGGTGGTGAGAGCGAGCGTGCCCTGGGAGCCGATGAGGAGTTTGTTCAGATCAAATATCTTGCCATCCCAGGCGTTCCATAAGTAGTAGCCGGCAGAATTCTTCGAGACATGGGGGCGAGCCTCATTGATCCTATCTTGATTCTGCTCGATGAGTTCGAAAAGGTTTTTATAGATATTTCCCTCGTAATCTCCTTGATTAATTTTGTGATGGAGTTCGTCTCGGGTCAAAGGCTTAATAGTGTATTCTCTGCCGTCGGCAAAGATCGCCTTCGACTCTGCAATGAAATTCTCCATCTTACCGTAGCGTAAGGTCTTCTCCCCGGCGCTATTATTGCCATACATGCCGCCCAAGGCGTTCAAGTTCTTCGAGGCGGTATAACAAGGCAGGATAAGGCCTCTTTCGAGAGTCTTGGGCTCGAAGTCTCTGTAGAAGACGCCAGGCTGGGTTACCGTTCCCTCTTCGCGGACCTCGCTTAAGTGATTCATATATTTCATCACATCCACGATGATGGACTCATTTAAGGAGCCGCCAGACATGCACGAGCCCGCCGCCCGGATGGTTATGGAGAGGGTGGGATCTTTGGCTTTATTCTCGCCTACCCACTGCACCAAGCGCTCGATATCCAGAGCGTCTCGAGGATAGACAACCAGCTTCGGCATGACTTCGAAAAGGCTTGCGTCATGCGAATACTTCTTTAGCGTCTCCGCATCGTCTGCTATGTCTCCCTTAAAGAACTTTTGTATTTCTTCTTTCATTGAGTGTAGTTAAAGTGGAAGTATTCATTCTTTGTACCAAGCTCAAAACCACTCTTTCTCATTATATCAAGAACAAAATTCTGCAACTCCTGATAATGCTTACTTTGCTCGTCGGTTTTGTCGCGGTAAAAATCGATGAAAAGTGCGCTGGTTCCATCTTCTTTATTTCTCATAGGAATTTCCTTTCCGGTATGTATATCCAAGAGTGCCACATCGACCGAGCGACCTGTAGCATGGGGCATGTCACGCATATTCATGACCTTGTCAGTATCTTCCTTGCCAAACAGTTCGACCCTTTTTCTATAAACTATTTCATAAAGAGCTTTTGAACGATACCCTTCTTTAATATACAAACGATGCCCAGCTTGCTGAAATATTTTATCTACGTTAATTAGTGCTTCGATGATCTCTTTATGAACTTGCACTCTGTCACTCGTTAGACCTGCCTCTTTGATCTCCTGCTCCGTGAGCCCCTTCTCATCATATCTATGCCAATAGAAATTGCTCCCCAATAATCCAAATTCATCAATATAAACAAGATCATTCATTCCCAAAATATTAATACAAGCGATACGATACCGAGCGCAATTCCGCCATATTGCAAAGGCTTCAACGACTCATGATAAAAATGAACGCCTAAGATCACAACCGTAATAGCGGTTGCAACCGCGAAGATTGTGCCCCCTCTGGCAAGGCCCGAGCCGCTCTTAAGCGCGTAAAGCCAGAAGGCATTACAAATTATATATCCTGCAATGGCGGCAAACCATAGCGGCCATCCACCCTTAAGCGAGTACTCCTTGGCAAAAATGTCTGCTACCACTTCGAATCCGATAAGACCAACGAGCGGTAAAACCCAAATCATTGCATTCTATTAAAGACCTTGAGCTTTTTTAGGACCAGTTCTTTCATCTCCTCGACTCCCTCGGCCAAGAATTTGTAGGGAGCGAGTTCGTCACTACTCATGCCTTTCTCAATACCATGTTTGTAGGCCTGGCGCAGTTCGGTATTGATGTGGACCACGCTAATACCCGCCTCGATAGCCGCAGCCACCTCCTCGTCGGTATTGCCGGAAGCTCCGTGGAGGACGAGGGGCACCGAGACGGCCTTAGCAATGGCTCTGACTCTCTCAATATTCAACTTCGGCTCGCCGCCTTTAATCAGTCCATGAATATTTCCGACCGAAGGCGCGAAGAGGTCCACGCATGTCTCGTCGACGAAAGTTTTAGCATCTTCGGGCTTGGTCTGAGTCTCCTCCGAGACACCATCGGGGATCTCGTCGCGAATAGTTGAGCCCGTG
Source organism: Candidatus Parcubacteria bacterium (assembly GCA_019661895.1). GTDB lineage: Bacteria > Patescibacteriota > Minisyncoccia > Phycocordibacterales > Zambryskibacteraceae > JAIFWN01. The sequence continues at coordinate 7,450 of JAIFWO010000020.1, forward strand.
CCGATGAAGCCAAGCTCCCCCTCCACCAGCATGGTTGGATGATGCGCTCGGGCGTAGTTGACCACTTCCTTGGTCATCATGACATTCTCGACAAACGGCTTCTCCGCGCCGTCGATGATGACGGCGTCGTAATGGTTATCGACCGCCTCGCGCGAGGCCTCGACCGAGTAAGTGTGGTCGGCATTTAAATACACCAAGTCTCCCCGCTCTTGCGCCACGGTTACCAAAGCTCTGATCTCCGCTACGCCAAGGAAGGTTCGCTCCTTCTCCGACACTCCGACGATGACCGGCACTCCAAGCTCCTTAGCCGCTGCCGTTACTGCGTTGTACCCTTCCGAATCTGAAACGTTGAAGTGCCCTATAGCTACCTTCTTCTCTCGTGCTTCTTTAATGCATTCTATAAGTGGTTTGATCATCCATTTATTTTACCACCATTGTAGAGCTCGTGGTACAATATCAGAAATGCACGACTTCATTGCCATTGGAGATATCGTCACGGACGCCTTCATCCGGCTCAAAGATGCCTCGGTCTCCTGCGACATCAATCACGAGCACTGCACTATCACTATGCGCTTCGGGGATAAGATCCCGTATGAGTCGGTGGAGGTCATTCGCGCCGTGGGCAACAGCGCCAACGCGGCCGTAGCTGCCGCCCGTCTCGGCCTCTCCTCGGCCCTGGTGGCCAATCTCGGAGATGACCAAAATGGCAAGGAGTGCCTAGCCGCTCTCGAAGCCAATAAGGTCGATATCTCATTCATGAAGATTCACCCCGGGATGGAGACGAATTACCACTACGTCCTCTGGTTCGAGGACGATCGCACTATTCTAGTCAAGCATCAGGAGTACAAATATCAACTCCCAGACATCGATGACCCCAAGTGGGTCTACCTCTCCTCGCTTGGTGAGAGCACGAAGGAATATCATCACGAGATAGCCAAGTACTTGGCCATGCACTCCGGTGTTAACCTTGCCTTCCAACCTGGCACCTTCCAAATGAAATTGGGTGCGGAAGAACTCAAAGATATTTATGCTCGGACCAAAGTCTTCTTCTGTAATGTCGAGGAGGCAGAAAGGATTTTAAACATTAATACCCTTGGCACTCAAGAACTCTTGAAGCGCATGCGAGAGCTTGGGCCGGAGATCGTGGTCATAACCGACGGATCAAAGGGTGCTTACACCTTTGACGGCAAAGAGATGTGGTCCGTACCGATCTATCCAGATCCGAAGCCCCCCTTCGAGCGCACCGGAGCCGGAGACGCCTTCGCCTCCACGTGTATTGCCGCTCTCGCCCTTGGCCAAGATCTCCCTACCGCTCTCCTCTGGGGCTCGGTGAACTCCATGTCTGTGGTCCAGCAAGTCGGCGCCCAGAAAGGTCTCCTGACGAAGGAACAAATCGAAAGTTACTTGAAGACGGCT
>JAIFWO010000021.1 GCA_019661895.1 Candidatus Parcubacteria bacterium
TCTAGGTCGAGTAGCTTCTTAAAATGGTCAATATCTAAAGCCATAGCCGAATTGTACCGGAGTAAGGGACCCACGTCTAGCGAACGGTCTTCCTGGCATTCATGGCGCTGATGATCTGGCGAAGGGAGAGCTCGTTGTCCGTGATAATGAGGTAATTGTTGTCGTAGAAGGAGTAGAGAAGGACGGTTTTGCCCTGGGGGTTCTTAAGGACCCGGGCGTCCTTATTTTGTATCGTAATATCGCTAAAGACCGTTGAGCTCGCTACTCCCTCGATGATGCTGTCCGGAGCAAAGAGCGGCAGCAGATCTTTAGACAAAGTGGCTTCCCATAGCAGCATGCCCGGGAAAGCGTTCTCAAATGAGTCGAGCTTCACGATCATGAAGGTGTGAGCGCTGGCCTCTCCAGGCGAGGCTCCCAAGGTGGCCAGCATAAAGAGCGGATCGAAGGCGCGTATAAGCGAGGCCGGCGCCTCTGTCTCCAAGTAGTGCACTAGGAAACGCTCGGTGGTCAAGAGCTCGGCGCTCTCTCCCTGGCCTTCGCGCAACTCTAATTTATGAATGGAGCCCGTCGGCACACTGGCTCCGCGCTCGGTCCGGATGACATTGATAAGCGTCTCACGAGTGAGGGTCGAAGTGTTTATGTTGAAAGTGCTTTGCGGAGTAGCAAACTGGTTTACGGGGATATTAATGTCCGGGAGGGCGGTCTTCACCTGATACTGCGTATACGCGTACCATGCTCCGCCGCCGCCTAGCCCTAAGAGGACCACCGTGCCAACTATTAGAAGCAGGGTGCGCACCACATGGCCTTCGGGCCTCTCAGGGTCGTCGGCATAGATCGTTGGAGTAGGAACGGTAATGGGCTCGGGCACCGGAGCCGGTCTCGGGTCCGGAGTGTAGTGCGGAGCGACAGGCTCAGGAGTTGGTGGAGGTGCAAGAGGCGCCGGAGCGGGATGCCTTTGTGCTTCTTTGGCTTCTCTCTTGGCTCGTTCGCGTTCAGACAAGGAGATAACCGACTCCCCTTTATGTTTGAGAGCCTCGGCCATGTCGCCCTGGAAGGTGCGGATCTGTTTGAGAGGTTCGTCTAAGTTTTCCTCCGGATTCTCGGGATTCATCCTTCTATTCTACACTATTGTGTTTCTGTCGGTGGTGGAAGGCGGCGAGGATTCCTCATTCTTGTGCCACCTTGGGTCTGGAAGCTGAGCAAATACTTTTTCGGATTAAGATCGAGGTCGAGGAAGTCGTCGGCCGCATCAATCAGCTTCGAGGAGGATGATTTGCCGAAGGAGACTACCTCCACTTGGGTGCCGTGAGTGTTTTGCAAATATTCGACCAGAGAGACGAAGTCGCCATCTCCGGAGACGATGATAATAGTGTCGATTCGTGGAGCGAGTTTGACGGCGTCCATGGCCAAGTCGATGTCCCAGTTGGCCTTCTTGGCTCCGCCGACGAAGATCTGGAGTGGTTTGGTGCGAGTCTCGATGCCGACCTTGGAGAGCGCGTCGAAGAAGCTCTTCTCCTCTCCCCCTTCGGTCGAGGCCACGTAAGCGATAGCGCGGACCAGGGTGCGTCCGTCCAGGGCGTCCTTAACGATAGCGCCGAAGTTGGTCTTGGCGTGGTAGAGGTTCTTAGCCGAGTGATAAAGGTTTTGCGTATCAATAAAGATGCCGACACGCTGAGCTTTGTGCTTAATAACTGTCATGAAAAATTCTAAACGTATAAAACTGCTTGCGCAGATTATTTCTTGAGACCGAGTTTCTTCACCAAGGCGCTGTAGCGCTTAGGATGCTTCTTCTCTAGGTATTTCATATGAGCTTGGCGGCTGGCCACGAGCCCGAGGAGTCCGCGACGAGAGTGGTTGTCCTTGGCATTCTTTTTGAGATGCTGGGCCAACTCCTCTATCCGCTTCGTCAGTATTGAAATTTGTGCCTCAGGAGAGCCGGTATCCTTGTCGTGGATGGCGGCTGTCTTGATGGCTTTTGCCTTTTTGGTCTTAGAAATCATGGAGAAACAATAGCATATAAGCCCTTAAATTGCAAGTTTTAAATTTGAAAGCAAAAAGCCCGCGAGTAGATCGCGGACCGGGGTGGTTCAATATTCGGGCTATGGTTTCTTAAGGCGGATTCGTTTGCTCGACTTGGCCTTGCGCTTCGTCGGCACAGTAGCATGTCGGCGTCTCGCGCTGGCCATATTCGCTCGCTGTCGAGCCTTGGACGTACTCGTAAGCTGTGCCACTTGTTGCTTCTCCCCTGCGAGGAGCTGGGTGAGACGGTCTACCTGGGTTTTCCAAGCTGTGTCTCTGCGAGCGGCGGCAATGATGGTGTCGACGTGCACCTTCTTCAGGCTATCCAAAGAAGTGCGTTGCCGGCTCGTTGTTGTCAGGAGCGATCGAATGGTCGGCTGGTCGCGGTCCCTTTTGATTTTGAAGCCTATTGCTCCGCTTCCGAGAGCAATAAGGATTGTCCCGATGGTGAGACCGAGTATTGCCCTGCTTGAGAAATGACTCGGACGAGGCCCCGCTGGACCGATACCTGATTCAGTGCTCATGCTCTCTCCTTGTGTGGGAACATTACTCTGGGTGTATATGAGCATTTCCGTTATCTTCTTGTCAATCAATTTTTATAGTGATGAAACGCCAGTGCTATAATGTGCGACATGACAGAAGTCAGTCAGATCGAGAAACTGAAAAGAGAATTCTTAGAACACACCGAGATAGAGCGGGGCAGGAGTTTGAAGACCATAGAAAATTATGACCACTATCTCTCGCGCTTCCTCTCCTTCTCTAAGATAAAGCGGCCGGAAGATATCACGGAAATTTTGGTGCGTGAGTTCCGTCTCTGGCTCAACCGTCAGTCTACTGGCAACAATCGCGCCACCGGAGAAACACTCTCGAGGAAGACCCAGAACTATTACATGATCGCTCTGCGAGCCTTCTTGAAGTTCTTGGCCAAGCGCGGGGTCAAGACCCTCTCCCCCGAAGCCATCGAACTCGCCAAAGTGCCGGAGAGGCATCTGGACCTCATCACCCCAAACGAGCTCTCCCGCCTCCTTGATGCGCCGAAGGGCTCGGATATAAAGAGCCTGCGCGACAAAGCCATCCTCGAACTCCTCTTCTCCACCGGCCTGCGCGTCTCGGAGCTCTGCTCGCTGACAAACGACCTCGACCTCACGGCAGAAGAGTTCTCCATCCGCGGCAAGGGCGGTAAAGTCCGGGTGGTCTTCCTCTCCCTCGAAGCCCGCGACGCTGTGAAAGATTATATGAAAGCGCGCAAAGACCTCGGCGACGCGCTGTTTGTATCTGTCGGCAGGGAGATAAAAGCCAAAGAGCCCACACCCATGACCCGCCGCTCGATCGAACGCATCGTCAAACACCACGCCATCAAAGCCGGTATTAGTAAGAAGGTTACCCCGCACGTTATCCGTCACTCCTTCGCCACCGATCTCTTAAGTAACGGCGCGGACTTGCGCTCTGTCCAAATGCTCCTTGGCCACGCCAACATCGCCACCACTCAGATCTACACGCACATCACGGATAAGGGCTTGCGGGAAACACACAAGAAGTTTCACTCACGAAGGAAGTAGTTGACAAACTCGAATTATATTTGATATACTCTTGAGGTAATACGGTGCTGTTATTTGGGGTTCGCCGAAAGGCGAACCCGTTTCGTAATAAAAAATCATATGTTTGATCTAAAAGTAATAAATGCTGTGCTCGGCGAGCTTGAAGAAGTTCGCGGTATTCCTCGTGAGAAAATTTTAGAAGCGATCGAAGCCGCTCTGGCCACCGCCTATAAGAAGGAGTACGGCAAGAAGGGGCAAATCATCCGCGCCAAGTTTGATTTGAAAACTGGAGCCGTCGAATTCTCACAAGTAAAGATCGTGGTCGACAACTCTCGCGTCATCTTCCCCGAGGAAGTCGATGATCTCGAAGAGATGCCGCCCGAGGCGGCCGAGGGCGAGGCTGAGGCCCGCGTGCTCTACAACCCGGAGCACCACATCCTCATTGAAGATGCCAAAAAGATCAAACGCAATGCTGTCTTGGACGACGAGGTCATCTTCCCCATCGAGTCGAAGGGCGATTACGGCCGCATCGCTGCGCAGACTGCCAAGCAAGTCATCATGCAGAAGATCCGCGAGGCCGAGAAGATCTCGGTCATGGGCGAGTTCGGCAAGCGCGAGGGCGATATCGTCTCGGGTACGGTCCAGCGCATCGAGCGCGGCAATATCTTCGTCGACATGGGCCGCGCTACCGGCCTCCTGCCCTACGAAGAGCAGATCCCGGGTGAGCGCTTCTCCCAAGGCGAGCGTGTTCGCGCTTACCTTTATAGAGTAGAGGAGAGTCCGAGAGGAGTCTTCTTGCGCCTTTCCCGTTCGCATCCGAAGTTTTTAGAAAAACTCTTTGAAGCCGAGGCCCCAGAGCTCGCTAACGGCACCATCGTCATCAAGGCCGTGGCTCGCGAGGCCGGCTACCGTTCGAAGATCGCGGCCCAAGCGCTCGACTCGCACATCGATCCCGTCGGAGCGCTCGTTGGCCAGCGCGGCGTGCGAGTTTCTACCGTCATGAGCGAACTACGTGGTGAGAAGATCGACGTCATCGAGTGGCACGAGGATTCCAAGAAGTTTATCGAGGAAGCGCTCTCTCCCGCCAAGATCCTCTCGATCGAAATAAACGAAGAGCAGAAGACCGCGGCTGTGCATGTGGCGGAAGACCAGCAATCCTTGGCCATCGGCAAGGGCGGACAAAACGTGCGCCTAGCCGCCAAGCTTACCGGCTGGAAGATCGATATCCAGTCGGCTCGCGGTGAGGAGTTGGCAACTGCCGAGGCTGTGATATAAAGGAACGATAAATAGCTAAACAATAATATGCAATCAACATTAATTTGGCCGGTGCTGGCAGGACTAACCACGCTTGCCTTCTCCGGACTCTTGGCCTTGTGGATCGTGAAGCAGCCAGAGGGTAACGCCAAGATGAAGGAGATCTCCTCTGCCATTAAGACCGCGGCCTTCGCCTACCTCTTCCGTCAGTACAAGGTGCTCTCGATCGTGGCTTTAGTGATCTTCGTCCTCCTCGGCTGGAAGCTGGGTTGGGTCACGGGTATCGGCTTTTTGCTCGGAGCGGTAGCCTCGGCTCTGGCTGGATACATAGGTATGGCGGTAGCGGTGCGCTCCAACGCTCGCACGGCCGAAGCGGCTCGCCAGGGCGTGCCAGCTGCATTGAAGTTGGCCTTCCGAGCCGGTTCGATCACTGGACTTTCCGTGGCGGCGCTCGCTCTCCTCTCCGTCACTGTCTTTTATTGGTTGACCCAGGATCTCGGAGCGATGATCGGACTCGCCTTCGGCTCCTCGCTCATCTCCGTCTTCGCGCGACTTGGCGGAGGCATCTTTACCAAGGGGGCTGACGTCGGAGCAGACCTCGTCGGCAAGATCGAGGCTGGTATTCCTGAGGACGATCCTCGTAACCCGGCGGTCATCGCCGACAACGCCGGCGACATGGCCGGAGACACCAACGGCATGGCGGCAGACCTCTTCGAGACCTACGTGGTCTCGGCGGTCGCGGTGATGCTCCTCGGCAACTTAGTGTTGCCGGACTTCGCCAACGCTCTTCTCTACCCCATGGTCATTGGAGCAGTTGGGCTCATCGCCTCTCTGGTCTCGACCTTCGCGGTCTTTGGCGGCACGGCCAAGAACGTGATGTCCGTGCTTTATCGCGGGCTCATCGTTTCCTTAATCGTCTCTGTCGCAGCCTTCTATCCCGTAACCAAAGCGCTCATGGAGGGCAATGGCCGCTTCGATGTCTTGAGCCTCTTCTACTCCTCGATCGTCGGCCTCCTTCTTACGGCCGGCATGTTCATCATTACCGACTTCTACACTTCGAAGAAGTTCTTCCCCGTTCGCTCTATCGCTAACTCTTCGACCACGGGTCACGGCACCAACATCATCACCGGTCTCGCCGTCTCCATGCAGTCAACCGCTCTCCCCGTTATCCTTATCGTAGCTGGCCTCCTCTCCGCTTTCCACTTCGCCGGTCTTTACGGAGTAGCGGTGGCGGTGATGTCGATGCTCTCGCTTACCGGGATAGTCGTGGCCATAGACGCCTTCGGTCCTATTACCGACAATGCCGGTGGCGTAGCTGAGATGGCTGAGTTGCCAGAGGAGGTGCGCGCCGTTACCGATCCATTGGATGCCGTAGGTAACACGACCAAGGCGGTGACCAAGGGTTACGCTATTGCCTCCGCCGGGTTAGCCGCTGTGGTGCTCTTTGCCTCGTTTACCCAGGAACTTGGAGTGAAGGGTTTGAGCACAAGCTTCGACCTCGCAGATCCAAACGTGCTCGCCGGACTCTTCCTCGGCGGCCTTCTTCCTTTCCTCTTTGCCTCTTTGGCTATGGAGGCAGTGGGTAAGGCGGGTCACGCCGTAGTGGAGGAAGTGCGCAGACAGTTTAGAGAGATCCCAGGCATCATGGAGGGCACAGCCAAGCCTGATTACGGACGAGCCGTCGAGATCGTGACCGCCGTCGCGCAGAAACTTATGATCGTGCCGGCCCTCTTGCCGGTAGTAGTTCCTGTCTTGGTCTGGTGGCTCCTTGGTCTCCAAGCCCTCGGCGGACTCTTGGTAGGAGTGATCGTCACGGGACTCTTCGTGGCCATCTCGATGACCTCGGGAGGCGCAGCTTGGGACAATGCCAAGAAGTATATTGAGGAAGGAGCACACGGAGGCAAGGGCAGCCTCGCCCACCAAGCTGCAGTGACCGGAGACACCGTCGGCGATCCGTACAAGGACACCGCCGGACCAGCCATCAACCCTATGATCAAGGTGGTTAATATCGTGGCTCTGCTTATCGCGAGCTTCCTCCTCTAAGGCTTAAACGTGCTATAATGAGGCCGTGCGCGTGCTTTTAAGAGATAATCAGCTAGTTATGAAGAGATCAGTTACACTTGCACTTCTTCTTGCACTTGGATTAGGTCCAATCCTCGCCTCGGCCAACGAGAGCGAGATTGGCGTCAGCACAAATATTAAAGCAAAAGTCTCTCTCAATTCCGGTAAGGGGAGCACTACTAGTACGACCACCGGCACCTCGACTAAAGAGAGAGGTGACGACAAGAGTGTCGTGGGAAAGATAAAAGCAGAATTAAAGGGCAGTATCCGCGCCGACATGGTGCGCGCCAACATCAGCGCTGCGGCCGAAGTCTACAAGGCCACTATCGCCCGCCTACAGAAGATTATTACCCGAGTCGAGTCGCGCATGGCCAAGGTCAGCACCGCTGGCGGCTCGACGACCGAGGCACAAGCTCAGGTAAATCTCGCCAAGGCAGATATTGTAGATGCACAGGCGCAGATAAACATCTTCACCTCCGTGGATCTCTCGACGACCACGGCCACCTCGACCATCGAGACCAACTACAAGACCGCTCGGGCTGCAGCTGTGAAGGCTCGTGAGGATCTGACCGCAGCTAAGAAGAGCTTGATGAAGGCTCTCCAGTCTCTAGTCAAAGTTGAAGTCGGCTTGAAGGGCAGCGCCTCATCGACCGCCTCGACGACTAACCAATAATTACTCTCACCATAATGCCTAACAACGAAAGCTCTGTCGGTCCGGTCATCGCCACCATCATTATCTTGGCGGTGATAGTCCTTGGCGGACTCTACTTCTGGGGCCAGCGCGCCGACAACAATGTTCCCGCTACCTCGGCGGATCTCAACTCCATCAACACCCAATCGAATTCCGACGACTCGGCCTCGATCCAAGCAGATCTCGAGAATACCAATACCGAAGATCTCGACGCTCAGTTGAACGCCTCATAGTTTCTAGAAGCGGGCCTTGTCCCGTCACTTGCGTAAACAATAACCGCCTTCGGGCGGTTTTGTGTTGCGGCTCAACGCTAAGATTTTTTCTTCAATTCGGTTCTTATTTTGTAAGGAAATTTGGTTCTGACACGCTATTGACTTTTATAGCACATTATGATAATGTAAAAAGAGAGTGTTAGTAGGCTGATGAATATTCTCATACCATCGGGAGAACACTACCGTCCC
>JAIFWO010000033.1 GCA_019661895.1 Candidatus Parcubacteria bacterium
TCGACCTAGAGTGCGAGAGTCTTGAAGCAAGGCTCTCGGAGGTCGCCAGGAAGGATCCCGACAATCCTTCCAACTGGGAGCCGATACCGAACGAGCGCGACGTCTCTCAAGCAGACGAGAACACTGTGGCCGACGGCATTGAGGAATTTGAGGAGAACAACGCGATCTTGAATACCCTTGAGGCAAGATACAAAGATGTCCGGAGCGGACTCGATAAGATCAAGCACGGCGTCTACGGCAAGTGCCAAATTTGCCAGAAGGATATCGAAGTCGATCGCCTGGAGGCTAACCCTGCCGCCCGTACCTGCAAGGAGCATATAAGCGCGGTCTAACATGAGCGTCTCGAGAGTCTATAGCGCCCAAACCTCTCTTCTCACCGTCACCATTATCCAAGTCGAAACGGACCTCTCTCGAGGACTGTACGCTTTCTCAGTCGTTGGTCTTCCAGACAAAGCGGTCGAGGAGGCCAAAGATCGCGTGGGTGCCGCGATCAAGAATTCCGGCCTCACCTCTCCCAAATCCAAGAATCAAAAAGTAGTTATCTCCCTGGCTCCCGCTTCGGAGAAGAAGGAGGGTGCCTCCTTCGATCTCGCTATTGCGCTTTCATATTTGCTGGCCGCTGAGGAGATCGATTTCGATCCAGAAGGAAAGTTGTTTCTCGGAGAGCTCTCGCTCGACGGTACTTTGCGCCCTATCCGGGGCGCTTTGCCCATAGCCCGCTTCGCCAAGGACGCCGGCTTTAAAGAAATATATGTGCCCAAGGATAATGCCAAGGAGGCGGCGCTCATCGAAGGCTTCGAGGTCTACGGGGTCGAGTCGTTACAAGATTTGTTGAAGCACCTTTCCGGAGAAAAATTGATTGCCAAAGCTCCTCGAACTATATTTAAGAGCATAACGAAGAGCGGGGGCAGCGACTTCTCCGACGTGCGAGGACAAGAGCGGGCCAAGCGAGGACTCCTCATCGCTGCTGCCGGTGGACACAACGTAGCCATGTACGGCCCGCCGGGTACAGGCAAGACCATGCTCGCCAAAGCCTTCGCCGGGATCCTTCCTGAACTAAGCTTCGACGAAGCGCTTGAGGCCACCTCTATATACTCGGTGGCCGGGGTCCTTGGAGGCTTCATCACCGAGGCGCCCTTCCGCGCGCCGCACCACACCTCTTCTTACGTCTCACTAGTTGGCGGAGGAACGACGCCGCGACCGGGAGAGATCACTTTAGCGCATCGAGGAGTCCTCTTCATGGACGAATTCCCGGAGTTCGAGAGACGAGTGATAGAAAGTTTGCGCCAACCATTGGAAGAGAAATATATTTCCGTCCCTCAAATTCCCGGCCGATGTCATCCTGGTCGCCGCCATGAATCCATGCCCGTGCGGGAACTTCGGCTTCAAGGGCAAACCCTGCGTCTGCAGCCCAGGTGCTTTGCAAAGATACAGGAGGAAGATGAGCGGACCGATCGTTGACCGCATCGACATCTGGCTTGAGGTTGACCGCGTCTTAGCAAGCGAGCTCTCCTCCGCTCTTGAGAGCAACGCCCCAATGGGCGAGAAGAGTGATATTTATAAAGGAAGGGTAAGCAAGGCCCGGGCCTTACAGGAAAATAGATTCAAAGAAAAGGGAAGCAAGCTAAAGAAGAATTCCGAGATGTCCGCTCGAGACCTCATCAACTTCGTCTCGCTTAGGCCCGAGGGCAAACAAGCCCTCAATATGGCCGCCGAGCGACTCGGCTTCTCTCCACGCGTGTATCACCGCATGCTCAAAGTGGCGCGCACCATCGCCGATCTTGAAGGAAGTTCCGACATCACCCGCGATCACATCTTCGAAGCGGTGGAGTACCGACCAAAGAAGTTTGATGTTTGACCTGAGTTCTAATATTTGTTAGCTTCAGGGCAGAAGTTCACCTCTTAAAGGAGTTTAGGACATGCCACGCGTTGATGTCACATACAATCAGTTGCACCCATTCCTCGCTGACGGAGAAATCCTCAACACCGTCCGAAAGGCGCTACCGGCAATTGTTACTCAAGCGTTCGGACTTGCAGATGAAACATGGACCGAAGTCCGAATTCATACAGCAGACAACCGTAATAGAAACTCTAGGCCGCTCACAATTGAAATCCTTGTAAGCAGAGCCGCGTTACCTCTGCATCGAGACAACGCCCACGGGATGAATACTGCTCACGCTTTAGTGATCAGCAAACTACGCGATATCATTCCTCCACACTTTCAGGGATCGGGAAATGTGGGGGTTCATCTTCAATATGTTGACGGCGCCTACGAGACTCTGTAGACAACAAACCAGCCCGGTATTACCAGGCTGTTTTTCTTTCTAATTAGAATGGGTTCCTCGCGCCGCGGACTTCGAAGTGGACGTGGGGGCCAGTCGACTTGCCCGTATTACCGAGAGCGCCAATGATCTCTCCTTGGGAAACATGCTGACCAACCGTTACATGGTCTTGTGACATGTGGCCATAGAGAGTTTGGGTGCCATTGTCGTGCGAGATAACCACGTATGTCCCGTACCCGCCGTTGTAGCCGCCATTTTTAGAAATGATCACCGTACCATCAGCCGAGGCTACCACCGGAGTACCGACCGAGGCGCCGAAGTCGATTGCGTTGTATCCATGGAGAGTCTGCGTCTTCGTACCGCCGGCAAGAGGACGAATGTAATAGCCAGTATAGACAGGATACTTGCATGGATTAACCAGGAGTCGCTCGTATGTAGAGACTTTGAGCCCGCAAGAATTAGACGAGCCACCAGAAGAAGAGGAGCCGGTCGAAGCACTCCCCGCCGAGCTTACTGGCTCACCATCAGGTACGATGACCACTTGGCCAATGGAGAGCTTGGCTCCGGAGGAGAGGCTGTTGTAGGAGAGAATGTCACCGAGGTCGGCTTTGTACTTCTTGGCCACAGATTGCAAGGTGTCACCCTTGACGACTGTATGGCGAATACCCGAGATAGGCAAGATGACGAGCTCTTGACCCGGTGAGATGCGACCGCTCTTGATGTCGTTGGCCCAGGTAATGGTATTCGTGGAGACGCCGAACATCTTGGCGATTGAGCTCAAGATGTCTCCCTGGCGGACCACATACACGGAGATCTGGCCCTTGCCGCTCAAACCTGCGTCTCTCTCTC